>NZ_ATUZ01000017.1 GCF_000420465.1 Desulfovibrio desulfuricans DSM 642
GTTGATAACGGGCCAGAATTTAGCGGTAACGCCCTGGATACCTGGGCTTTTGAACACGGCGTGCAGA
Organism: Desulfovibrio desulfuricans DSM 642; assembly: GCF_000420465.1. Lineage (NCBI taxonomy): Bacteria > Pseudomonadati > Thermodesulfobacteriota > Desulfovibrionia > Desulfovibrionales > Desulfovibrionaceae > Desulfovibrio > Desulfovibrio desulfuricans. Next base: position 68 of record NZ_ATUZ01000017.1, read on the forward strand.
TAGAGTTCACTCGTCCAGGGAAGCCCACAGATAATGGACACATTGAAAGCTTTAACGGAAAATTCCGAGATGAGTGCTTAAATCAGAACGTGTTTCTGTCCCTGCACGATGCCCGCAGAACAGTCGAAGCCTGGCGGCAGGATTACAACCAGCGGCGACCGCACAGTTCCTTAGGCTGGCTGACACCGGAAGAATTTCGGGCAAAGAATATAACCTGCAACCCATTGGGAACCACTAACTTACAAGTGGTATACGCAGTGGGGTAAGGTCACTATAACAAAGAGTACGCACCAGATATCGTAGTATATGTGGAAAAAGCAAAGGGCAGAATGTGCATTAGCAAGGTAGAATACTCCCCTGGGCCTAATTTGCGTGCGCCTGTGTACTGATTCGTTGCGATTATTGGTTGCCGAGGCCTGTCATGTACTCCTTAGGTTGACATCAAATTAGTACAAAGCATAATCGGCTAGAGACATGGGCAAGCCAGCACAATCACCAGTAAAGAGTAAATTGCATGCAAGAATTCGCAGTTAGACGTGTTTGCCAGGATGATTTGGAGAGTATAGCTGAAATAGAGGCAGTGTGCTTTCCTGCGGCTGAAGCTGCATCACGCGAGTCCTTTAAACAGAGGATTGCGGCTTTTCCTGAGTTTTTTCTTGTGGCTGAAGTTGGCGGTAGATTGGTGGGGTATATTAACGGATGCGCTACCGATAGCCCCGTCATATTCGATGAACTCTTTTATAGCACGTCTCACCACAATAAGACTGGTGAAAACCTAACTGTTTTCGGGCTGGCTGTGATTCCAGAATTTCGGAAGCAAGGCATTGCCTCTCAGCTTATGAGGAATTTTGTGCAAACAGCTAAAAAGTTAGGCAAAAAGAAAGTTATACTGACGTGCAAAGAGCGACTGATTCGCTACTATGAATGCTTTGGTTATGTGAATGATGGAATTTCGAAATCAAGTCATGGCGGAGCGCAGTGGTTTGATATGACGCTTGGGCTTGATACGTAAAGTAAACTGTAAAAATTGCAGTGTGGAAAAAGTGGTTTGCTTCTTTTCCACGCCGCTTGCGGTTCTTTTAGAATTGCAAAAAACAAGCCCGGCTCTTGGCCGGGCTTGTTGCGTATATCTGCGGGTTAATCCCAGTGACGCTTGTCTTCGATGGGTCTGATCTGCGGGGGCAGGCTGCCGGGAGCCAGCACGCGCAGTTCGGGGCGCAGTTTGATCTTTTCGCGGAACTGGTGCAGCAGCTCTTCTTCACGCTTGAAGCCGCTGGTTTCCACAAACAGGGTCATTTCGTCGATGCCGCCGGGGTTGGTGACTTCGATCTGCCAACGCTTGATTTCTTCAAAGCGGCTCATGACCTGTTCAACCTGATGCGGGTACACAAACATGCCCATGATGCGGGCGGTGGTGTCCACGCGGCCCACAATGCTGCCGAGGCGCGGGCTGGTGCGGCCGCAGGCGCAGGGGCTGCGGTCAATGTACGAAAGGTCGCCCGTGGCAAGGCGGATGAGCGGGTAGGTCTTGTTGAAGGCCGTCACCACGATTTCGCCCACTTCGCCGTCCTTCAGCGGGATGCCCGTGTCAGGATGGCAGATTTCCACGTAGCAGCGGTTGGCAATGTGCAGGCCGGTTTTGTGGAAGCATTCGTAGCCGATGCAGCCCACGTCGGCGGTGCCGTAGCCCTGACGCATGACGAGGTCGTACTTCTTTTCCATCTGGGAGCGCATCTTTTCAGACAGGCGCTCGCCGGTGACAAAGGCCACTTCGAGGAAAAGATCCTTGCGCAGGTTGAGGCCTTTTTCTTCGGCTTTTTGCGCAAGGTGCATGAGAAAGCTGGGCGTGCCCACATAGCCGGAGACGCGCAGCTTCTGCATGATGTCGAGCTGGGTGGCGGCGTCTGTGGGGCCAGCGGGAATAACCGCGCAGCCCAGGTTGCGCAGCGGCTCTTCAAACATGAGGCCAGCGGGCGTCAACTGGTAGTTGAACGTGTTCTGCACGGCGTCGCCGGGGCGAAAGCCAACGGAATAGAAGGCTTCGGTGTAACCCCAGTAGTCTTCTCCACGGTCTTCGGGATCGAAGATGGGCCCAGGCGACAAAAAGATGCGCTTGAGCTCGCCGATATCCTTGGTCAGCAGACCGCCCAGGCGCGGCCCCATGGACTGAAGGAAGATAAGTTCTTTCTTCTTCAGGATGGGAATGTGCTTTATATCGGTAAGTGTTTTGAATTTCTCCACATTGAACTGCGCACGGTCGAAGCGTTTTTTAACGTCTTCTGAATAGCGGTATGCGTAGGAGAGCAAATCTTTGAGCTGAATAAGGCAGTACTGGCGACGCTCACTTTCGTCCAGTACTTCTCGGCGGCTGTATATGCCTTCTGTGCGGTCTTTACGGGTCATACCTACTCCATGGGGCGCGGTTGGTTTTGCAATTGGTGAACATAGACACTCCAATTGTAAAACGCAAGCATTTTTTTAAAAATTCAAATATAACAAATATTTATATGAATAAATTTTTTGCGGCATCGTGCGCCTTTTGCACGACCTTTCATTTTTGCAGTTGTGTTGCGCTGCCTGACGCATCGGTATCATTGCCATTTTTGTCGCTTGGGGCTGCCGCGCCAGCCAGATCAAGGCCGCGGGCGCGCAGACTGTCGTACACAGGCTCGGAGCGCAGGGCATTGGCGGTGAAAGCGGCAATATAGGCCGTGAGCACCACCGTGGGAATGTTATGGAACGATCCTGTCATTTCAAGCAGCAAAAATGAGCCAGTCAGCGGCGCGCGCACGGAACCGGCAAAAAGGCCTGTCATGCCGAGGGTCAGCACTGTGGCGGTCTGCTCCGGGCTGATAATTCCGGCTGATTGCAGGCCCGAGGCCATGCATGCCCCGCCAATGGAACCCATGAGCAGCACGGGCATCAGCAGGCCGCCGGAAACGCCGGAGGCAAAGCTTATCCATGAAAAGGCCATCTTTACCGCCAGCAGGCCGAAGAGGCCCAGCAAGGGCAGGGGCAGGCTCTCAAGCTGCAAGGTGCTGAAGCCAATGCCCACAAGCACCTGCGGGTAACAATAAAGCAGCACGCCAGCCAGCATGAAGGGCAGGAGCACGCGCAAGTGGCGGGGCATCAGAGGGCTGTGGTCGGCCCAATGGGTGAGGCGCAGCAGTATCAGGTTATAAAAAGCGCCCAGCACGCCCATGGCAATGCCGACAAAGGGGATGATCCACCACTGCGTCCAGTGGATGAAGGGCTGTTGCGCAAAGGGGAACACCAGGCCGAATCCAAGCAGAACCTGCACCACAAACCATGCGGCAAGGGCGCACACGCCCGTAAACAGCAGCATGGGGGCGCTGAGGATGGTTTTCATTTCTTCAAACGCAAAGAACATGCCCGCCAGAGGCGCACCAAAGGCGGCGGCAAGCCCTGCAACGCTGCCCCCCACAAGATAACGCGGCAGGCTTTGCCCGCTGCGCTCGCCCCACAGGTGCCCCACGCCAGCCCCCACGGCCGCGCCCATCATGATGGAAGGCCCTTCACGGCCCACAGACAGGCCGCCACTGAGGGAAACGAGGGTTCCGCCAAATTTGCACAGCAGCACGCGCAGCCAGTTCATGCGCATCTGCCCGCGCACCATCAGCTCCACCTGCGGAATGCCGCTGCCGCTCACAAGGGGTTCAAGGTGCAGGGCCAGCAGTGCCAGCAGAGCCAAGATCGCCAAACCGCCGAAAATCCAGGCAGCCACAACAGGGTCATAAAGGTCGTGCTGGCGTATGGTGTGCACAAGCGCGGCGTTGATGTGGTCGTAAGCAAGGCGAAAAAGGCCGATAACGGCACCGGTGACACCGCCGGTAACAAGGGCCTGCATGATGACGCGCCTGACGCCAATGTTGCGCAGTGCGTCGAGATCCCGCAATGTTGGGGGGATGGGGCTGTGAAAAGGCACGATAAATCCTTGATTTGATCTGTTGACGGGGGAAAGTATGGCCGGAAGAAAGCCACATTTCAAGCCGTTGTGCAAAATTCTTAAAAAAAAGCTTGCCAAAGTGAACGCAAGTAGATAGAAGACGTTTCCAGCCGCTGTGAAAGAGCAAACGCTCTGGAGGCAAGCCCTAATGGGCCGAGGTAGCTCAGTTGGTAGAGCAGGGGACTGAAAATCCCCGTGTCGGCAGTTCAATTCTGTCCCTCGGCACCATATAGATTTCAAGGACTTATGCATGATTTGCATGAGTCCTTTTTCTGTTTCTTGGCTGTTTCTCTCCCCCCGTTCTCCCCCCTTTGGGGTGCAGGACTGCACATAACCTGTGCTTGTCCCCCTTATGCCCATTCCTTCCTGCCATGCATTCGGGCGGGACGCTCGTAACTGCTTTTATTGCAAGGCGTTCGCCTTGCCGCGCTCGGTCTGCCCCTTCACGCTCTTGACAGAAAGAGTGATTGTGCGTCACTTTTTTGTAAGCGTGCCGTTCCCGTTATTCGTTGCGCATCCCGCCCCAGAACCATGCCCGTGATCTGTTCCACGCCCGCAACCAGTCCTTGCCCTGAATCCCGCGTAGCCCCTCTTGCAAGCGTCCATGCGCGTTAAGGCAGCCATGTTAAAAGCGATTTCCCAAAGTCATACATCCCGCCCTGCGGAGCAGAACGCGTCTTCCGGTCTTTTTGACCTGAGCAGCGAAGAGTGGCGGTGCGCGCTTGGTGCGGTAAATCACTTTGATGACTGCGCCGAGGTTTTTCTCGGGCAGTGGACAGTGCGCATGAAGGCTGCGGGCTACCTGTCCTTTACCACCGCCCGGCGGGAAGACTGCATGACCTCCTGCGACGGGTTGCTGGACGCGGTGAAAGGCCATGCCGAGCGCAATACGCCGCCTTCTTTCGAGACGTTACGCACCAATGCCGACGGATGGGCCGACGCGCTGAAAAGTTCGGGCCTGCGCCACCTGCGGCGGGGCATCACCAGCAGCATGTTTCTGGGCTGCTACAAAACCTTCACCCTGGCCGTGCAGGATGCCCTTGAGGCCCTGCCGCGCCTCGCGCCTGAGGTCACGGAGCGCGCAGCGGCCCTGGCCTCGCGGCTGGTGGAGGTTTACAGTCAGGCTTTTGAAATTGTGTGGATGGAAACCTGCATGCAGGCGACTCAATGCGCCCACACCTTTGATCAGGACGAGCTGTTCCGTCTGCTGACCGTGGAAAAGTGCCGTTTTGAAAATGTGTTCAACGCCACATCCGACGGCGTGCTGGTCATGAATTCCGCCTGTCGCATAGTCACCGCCAACCGCTCCTTGCGGCAGTACGCGGGCGAACATCTTGAAAACAAATACGTCTGGGATGCGCTTGGTCTGGAAGAAGCAGACGCCAAAGCATTTTTTGCCCGCTACAAGGTGGGGCAGACTGTCGAGATTTCGCCCTTCGGCAATGGCTTGGTGTTCCGGCTTTCCATGGCTTCGCTGGGCGACCTGAGCATGGCAAGCTCCGGCGACTTTTTGCTCCTGCTGACCAACATAACGCCGCACGTTCTGCACAGGGAAATGCTCGAAGATGCGGTGCAGCGGCAAACGCAGGATCTCCAGCAGGAAAAGCAGCGCCTTGAAGAGCTGAACATCACCCTGCGCAACGTGCTGCGACATGTTGAGGAAGAGCGCTGCCAGCAGAGCGATGCGCTGGCCGAAAACGTGCGCAGCTTCCTGTGGCCCGCCCTGGCGGAGCTGGGCAGGGAGCAGGATGCCGCAGCCCGCAAACAGGGAATCGAGCTTGCGCGTGAACAGCTTGAGCGCATCCTTGGCGGTACAGGCTCGGCGCAGGAGCAGATGGTTAAAGACAAGGGGCTGGGCAAGCTGACCCTCGCAGAACTTAAAATCTGCCAGTGGATCCAGACCGGGCGCACGACCAAGGAGGTTGCCGCCATCCTGCGCATTTCGCCGGAGACAGTGCAGACCCACCGCAGAAACATCCGCCGCAAGCTTGGCGTGCGCGGGCACGATACCCAGCTTGCCATGTACCTGATTACCAGTCAGGCCTGAGGCTCTGCCGGATTGCATCCGCAGCCCGGCGCTTCCTCACTTCGCCCCTTCGCTTTCCCCTTCCTACCCAGTTCCGGTTAATCGGGTATATCTGTATACCCGATCTCTCACCAAACATTCACTCTGGCGCACTGCACACAGAGCGGGCATTTTAATACCATATCAAAATGCTCGTGATGCCCCGCTTGAGGCATCCTGCCCGGAGGCTTGAATGTCCCCATCATTACCAGAAATGCAGGCCTTGGCTCAGGCCTTGCGCGACTTTTTCAGCAGCACGGATGCTGACGCGCTGGCTGCTGCGGCCACGCGTTTTGCGCCCGTTGAAACCCTACCCGGAACCCTTGACTGGCAGACGGAAGAATACGCCTTCAACCGGCTGTTTGTGGGGCCGCAGGCCGTGCCTGCGCCTCCCTACGCCTCGGTGTATCTGGAAGCGGAACCCCGGCTCATGGGTAATGCCGCAACGGATATGCGCGAAATACTGCAAGCCCTTGGCCTTGCCGCGCCGGAGGGCCAGCCGGACGACTTCATCGCCTGCGAGCTGGAAGCCTGGACTATGCTGACCTTGCTGTTGCGCCCCGAGTGCGGCGACCCCCTGCGCGCTCATGCCCGCGAGGCCCTTGCCTGGCTTGTGGATGAGCACATGGCGCGGTGGCTCCCCGCTTTTGTGGCAAGGGCGCGCAAGGCGGACGCGCCTACGCCCGCAATACAGGCGGCCCTGCGCTGTCTTGAATATTGGCTGTGTCATTGCACGCAAAGGAGTATGTATGCATAAATCTGATTGCTCAAAAGAACGGCGTGGCTTCCTTAAAGGGCTGCTGGCGACCGGGGCTGCGGGCGCGCTTGGCGGCGTTTCCGGTTCGCTGCTCCTGCCTGCGCGCAGCGAGGCAAAACCCTTTGACCCCTCGGCCTACCAGGTGTTTCGCAACGCCTGCCCCCGCAACTGCTACGATACATGCAGCATTAAGACCTACGTCAAGGACGGCATCGTGCAGTTTGTGGAGGGCGCGCCGGAATCCTCCTTCACACAGGGGGCCTTGTGCGTAAAGGGCTATTCCTATCCCCGGCGGGTCTACAGCCCTGACCGCATCAAGTATCCCATGATTCAGGAGGGCCGAGGTTCGGGCAACTGGCGCAGGATCAGCTGGGACGAAGCCATGGACCGGATTTCGGACAAGATTCTGGAGCTGAAAAAAAAGGACGGCAATCTGCTGGGGCTGGGTCTTACCAAATATTCCGGCAACTTCGGCATCACCAACTACGGTGTGGAAGGCATGATGTCTTCCCTCGGGTACACCAGCCGCTTTGTGGGTACGCCCTGCTGGCCTGCGGGTATTGACGCCCAAAACTATGACTTCGGCGACATGTGGTGCAATGACCCGGAAGACATGGTCAAGGCCAAGTACATCATCGTGTGGGGCGCAAATCCGGCGTGGTGTTCCATGCACACCATGAAGTACATCTACGAGGCCCGGCAGAAGGGCGCCAAGGTGGTGGTTATTGACCCCATCTTTACCCAGACTGCGGCCAAGGGCGATGTGTACTGGCAGGTGCGCGCCGGCGGCGATGGCGCGCTGGCGCTAGGTATGGCCCGCCATCTGCTGGATGCCGGACTTGTGGATCAGGATTTTGTCAAAAACCGGGCCGTGGGTTTTGACGAATTTGCGGCCTATCTGCGGGCCAACGTCACCGTGGAGTGGGCGGCGCAGGTTTCTGGCATACCCGCCCATGAAATCCGCGCGGTGACAGAAGAATTTGCCTCGGCCCATCCCGCGACCGTGTGGATTGGCTACGGTATGCAGCGCCACACCAACGGCGGGGCAATGGTGCGCGCCGTGGATGCCTTTGTGGCCATGACTGGCAACGTGGGTGTTGAGGGCGGCGGCGCTCGCTACGGGCATTTGCAAACCTGGGGGTTCAACTACCACGCCATGGCGCAGCAGCGCCCTGCAGGCTCCAGGGGTTTTGTGGGCGGCGGCGGTCCCAAGGGCGAATTTGACTTTGGCGGAGGTGAAAAGGCCGCCTACACCGACCGCTCCCTGAACATCAACAGGATTGCTCAGGAAATTCTGGATGCGAAAGACCCGGAGCTGAAAATGCTCTGGGTATCCTGTAAAAATCCCTTTGCGCAGGATTTTGACCGCAACAAGCTGGAACGGGCCTTCAAAAAGCTGGATATGGTTGTCTCCGTAGAGCAGTTCTTTACGGAAACCGTGCGCCATTCCGACATCGTGCTGCCAGTGACAACGCTTTTTGAGGAATGGACGATCAACGTATCATACTGGCACTACTGGCTTTCGCTCAACGAACAGGCCATCAAGCCCATGCACGAGGCGCGGTCGAACATTGAAATCGCGGCGGCCCTCTCCCGCGCCATGAACCGCAAGGAAGCCGGGTCGTGCACCTTCCCGCAGGAAGTGGACGGCAAGGAATGGATGGCAAAGGAATGCAACAAGGGCATTTACGATCTGTTTGGCATCCCCAGCTGGGAGGCGCTGCGTCAGGGGCCGGTCAAGGCCAAGCGCAAATCTTCTGCCGCATGGCCGGAGCGCACCTTCAAGACTCCCTCGGGCAAGTACGAGTTCAAGTCCGACCTCTGCGCCAAAAACGGCTTCAAGGCCCTGCCCGAATTTGTGGAAGGTCGCAAGGCCAACGGGCCGTTCCGGTTGCTGACTCCGCATGTGCAGTTTGGCCTGCACTCCCAGTTTATCAATCTGGACTGGATGGAAAACTTCTATCCCGAGCCATATGTCTACATCCACCCCAAGGCGGCGCAGGAGCGCGGCATCAGGGATATGGGCATGGTCAAGGTGTTCAACGGCATAGGCGAGGTGCGGCTGCGGGCGCGGCTCAGCACCAACGTTGCTGCAGATTGTCTGGTCATGTACGAGGCATGGTTCCGCAAACTCGACTTTAACGTGCAGAACCTTGTGGACGATTGCCCGTCAGACATGGGGGCCATGAAAACCGGTTCGCCGGGTGTTGCAATTCACGATCAGTTTGCAGACGTGATTGCGGTGAACGGAGGCTTGGCATGAGTAAAAGACGCGCGTTCTTGATGGATATGGATAAGTGCATTGGCTGCCGCTCTTGCGCCATGGCCTGCAAAAACTTCAACCAGCTCGAACCGGATATGGTCTGGCGACAGGTGTATCCGCTGGACGAGGCCATTTATCCGCATCACGACAGGGCCTTTCTTTCGCTGGCGTGCAACCATTGCGAGCATCCCGCCTGCATGGATGCCTGCCCAACGTCATCGTATGAAAAGCGGCCTGACGGCGTGGTCGTGCACCACAAGGAAACCTGCATCGGCTGCACCAACTGCATCCGCTCCTGCCCTTACGGCGCGCCGCGCTTCAACAAGGCGGAAAAACATGCGGAAAAATGCAGCATGTGCCATGAGCGCCTAGATGCCGGGCTGTTGCCCGCCTGCGTGCAGGGTTGCCCCACTGGCGCGCTGGAGCTTGTGGATCTGGAGCAGTTTGACGATACCAACGCCGTACAGAATCCGGCTGGCTATCCCGCCATGCCGCGCCTTAATCCTTCCACCCGGTTTATCCTGCCCAGGATGCCGCGTCAGGTCAGGGGGTAACGCCATGCATTATGAATTCCCTCTTGTCTTCTTTACGGTGCTTACCCAGCTTGCCGTGGGCATGGCCGTATTTGCGGCCTTTGGAATGCTGCGCCCGGCTGCCGGGGCCGTAACCTCGGCCCCCGGACAGGCCGCAGGAGCTAAGCCTCTTGGCGGCAAGGAATGGTATGTTGTGGCCGGGGCCGCCCTGCTTGGGCTGGCGGCTTCCATGCTGCATCTGGCCCAGCCCTGGCGCGCCGCAACGGCACTTACCAATATGGGCGGTTCCTGGCTCAGCAGGGAAGGGCTGGTATTCGGCCTGTTCGCCGCGCTGGCCTGCCTTTGCTGCTTCAAGCCTTCGCGCCTGCTGTGCGTACTCACTGCCGTGGCGGGGCTTGCGGGCATCATCATGCAGGGCATGACCTACGCCGTCATATCCATGCCTGCCATCAGCAACGGCGTGCCCATGCTGATCTTTGCCCTCACCAGCCTTTCGCTGGGCGCGGCCTTTGCGCAAAACCGGGTTGGGGTGCTGCGGGTGTTCCTGGGTATGCTCATGGCGGTGCTGCTGATTGTGCCCTGCGTGTGGGCCTCCGGCGGTACGATCATGCAGGCCACGGCCCAGGCATGGTTGGCTTCTCCCCTGTTCTGGGGCGGGCTGGCGCTGCTGGGCGCGGCCTTTGGGCTGACCTATGCTGCGCGGCAACGCGCCTGCGCGTTTGGCCTGCTGGTGCTCTGCGCCGTGCTGCTCAGCCGCATCGTCTTTTTCAAGGATACCATCCACACCGCAACAGGCCTTGGCTTGCCCTACTAACGGGCTGATGACGCCTTATGTGAACGGCCTGCCCGCTGCTGCGGGCAGGCCGTTTTTGCGTTGCCTTGCTTGTCAAAGCTGCGGTAACAGGTTGTACCGCGCCCGTCACGTAACATGCGTCTGCCCGTAACGCAGGCGTCACCCGCATGGGCGAGCGTTAGCCCATTGCAGAGCCCGCAGGCAGCCTTGTATGGTTTTGGGGAAGGCTGACCGATTTTCGGGGGCTTTCCACCATTGCATTCATGCAGGAGGTTCGGGTCATGGCCCAGTTTCGTTGGCACAATGCTGCTCGCGCGGCTTTTGTTCTTTGCGTCATGCTGTTCGGCTTTATGGGGGTTGCCCACGCAGGGCAGGCCAAGTACGTCATTCTGCTCATAGGCGACGGCATGGGCATGGCCCAGCGCAACGCGGCGGAGCTGTATCTGGCTGCGCAGAAGGGCGACACCACCCCCGGCATCGTCAAGCTCAACATGAGCCAGTTGCCCGTGCAGGGCGCAACCACCACATATTCCATTGATTCGCTCATTACGGATTCCGCCGCCGCTGGAACCGCCATGGCCTGTGGCGTCAAGACCACCAATCGCGGCCTTGGCGTGGACGGCAAGAACGTGCCCGTGGTTTCCATTGCCGAAATGGCGCGCGACAAGGGCATGAAGGTGGGCATCGTGTCCACCGTGTCGCTCGACCACGCCACCCCGGGCGCTTTTTACGCGCATCAGCCCAGCCGCAAAAATTATTACGAAATCGGCCTTGAACTGGCCGCGAGCCGCATGGATTATTTTGCTGGCGGCGGTTTTCTTGATCCTGCTGGCAAAAAATCCAAGATGGAAGGCGACAAGCGCAACGTGCTGGACGCCATCCGCGCCAATGGATTCCACTATGTGAACAGCGCGCAGGATTTTCGCTCGCTCAAGCCCGGCAAGGAACGTGTGGTGTTCGTCAATCCGCGCCTTCAGGACGAATCCGCCATGACCTACGCCATGGATGCCGCCAAGGACGATGTTTCGCTGGCCGAGATGTCGCGCAAGGGCTTTGAACTGCTGGATAATCCTAAAGGCTTTTTCATGATGATCGAAGGCGGCAAGGTTGACTGGGCCTGCCATGCCAACGATGCCGTAAGCTCCATTACTGATGTGCTGGCTTTTGACGCCGCTGTGGCCGAGGCCATGCAGTTCATGCGCAGCCACCCGGATGACACCCTGGTTATTGTTACGGGCGACCACGAAACTGGTGGCATGTCCATCGGTTTTGCGGGCACCAAGTACGATTCGTACCATACCCGCCTGAAAAACCAGAAGATATCCTACGTGGCCTTTGACGAAAAGTTCAACGCCTTCCGCAAGGCCAACCCGCAGGCAAAGCTGGAAGACGTGCTGCCTCTGGTGAAGGAAAACTTTGGCCTCGTGGTGCTTTCTGATGCGGAAGCCGCCGCCCTGCCCAAGGATGGCGACGCCGCAGGCATGGTGCTGAAACCCTACGAGGTGGACGAACTGCGCGCGGCCTTTGAGCGCAGCATGAAGGGCGGCGACCGCAAGAAGCTCTCGGATCAGGATTATCTGCTCTACGGCGAGTATGAGCCGTTCACTGTTACCCTTACCCATCTGCTCAACCAGAAGTCGGGCATTGCGTGGACAACGTATTCCCACACGGGCGTTCCGGTGCTGACCTCTGCCGGAGGCGTGGGCGCTGATCGCTTTGGCGGGTTTTACGACAATACAGACATCTTTGCCCGTATGGCTGAAATCATGGGGATGAAAAAATCCTCCGCCGCAGTCAGCCCTGCCGTAAATACCGTTGTCAGCCCGGCAGTCAGCCTGGCGACAGCCGCTAACTAACGAAGGCTTGGCGCAAGCCTGGCGTAATGTTGCAGGCCGGGCGGCGGGCTATATGCCTGCTGTCCGGCCTGCTTTTATGGCGTAAAAAAGCAAAGGCATGAGTGCAACGCAGGAGTCATCATGGCGCAGCAGGGTGAAGAAAACAAATTGTCGGGCAGCCCAGCGGCTGTGATCGGAGCAGATCAGGCGCTTCCGCAAATACAGGCTCAATCGTTGGCCCCGATGCCGATTGGGGCCGCCGCAGGGCATATGCCCTTACGCTCCACCCGGCGCGATGCCCTGCTGTGCGTGGTGCTGGGGCTGGCCTGTCTTGTGCTGTATCTGCTGCCCACTGGTTTTGAAAACCGCCTGCCGGATAATGCGGTGCGCTGCCGTGCAACGGTGCTGAGCGTGGACAACGAGCGGGTGCACCAGTACGGCATTGTGCGCATGGGTACGCAATATGTGACCATGCGCGCCATCGATGGCCCCTATGCAGGGCAGACATGGCAGGCGGGCAATGATCTGGTGGGCAAGATGGAGCTGGATAAAGTATTCGCGCCCGGCGACACAGCCCTGATGGTGCTTACCCTGCGCGATGGCAAGGTGGCCGATGCCGTGGCGCAGGATCACTACCGGCTGCACACGCAGGCCGTGGCCTTTGGCATATTTGCCCTGTTGCTGCTGGCCTTTGCCGGGGCCACTGGCCTCAAGGCGCTGCTCTCCTTTGTGTTTTCTGCCCTGATGATCTGGAAGGCGCTGGTTCCGGCCCTGCTGCGCGATGTAGACCCCATACTGCTGGGGCTGGGTGTCACCACTGCCATAACCGCCGCCACCATCCTGCTTGTGGGCGGCATGAACCGGCGCGGGCTGGCTGCCTGGCTTGGCTCCCTGCTGGGAATTGCCGCCACCTGTGCGCTTGCGCTGGCTTTTGCAGGGCCGTTCCAACTGCACGGGGCCGTGCGCCCCTATGCGGAAACCGTGCTCTATTCCGGCTATCCGCATCTGAACATGACGCGCATCTTTCTTGCCAGCATATTCATGGCTTCTTCTGGCGCGCTGATGGATCTTGCCATGGATGTGGCTGCCAGCATGGCCGAGCTGGCGGCGCAGAATCCCGGCATTTCGCGCCGTGCGGCGCTGGCCTCGGGTCTTCGCGTGGGCCGCGCCGTTGTGGGCACCATGACCACAACCTTGCTGCTGGCCTATTCCGGCGGTTACATTGCCACGTTGATGCTGTTCATGGCGCAGGGCATCCCGCTGGAAAACGCCCTCAACCTGCCCTTTGTTTCTGCTGAAATAATGAACACACTGGTGGGCAGTATCGGGCTTGTGACGGTTGCGCCCTTTACAGCGCTCACAGGCACATGGCTGCTCATACGGCCCGGGCATGCAAACAGCGCCAGCGCCGGGGCCTGAGGCATCGGGCCAGCGCAGCAAACGTAGCGCATCAGAGGCCGCTTGTTTGATGCAGTGTATGGGAAACAGTACAGAGGGGCAGTGCGAAGGGCGAGGAGGCGGGTTCCTACAAATCGACCGTTTGCCGGGGGACGTCCCCACCGGATTTGCGGCACCAGCGCATGGCAACTTCTGCCAGAGTCGTGGGGTCGATGGGCTTGGAAATGTGGTCGTTCATGCCAGCCTTGAGGCATTTTTCCCTGTCGCCCACCATGCCGTGGGCTGTGAGGGCAATGATGGGCAAATGGCGGAACCCTGGTGTGGCGCGTACCATGCGTGTTGCCTCAAATCCGTCCATTTCGGGCATCTGTATGTCCATGAATACGGCTGCGTATGCGCCTTTGCAAATCATATCCAAGGCGATGCGACCATTATCGGCGATATCCACCACAAGACCCATGCCTTCCAGCAGCTCCTTGGCGACAATCTGGTTGATTTCATTATCTTCAGCCAAAAGCACACGCTGGCCTTCCAGCCCCTCTATAAACCTTGGCAACTCGTTGCCGGCCAGCAGGTTGTCCGCTGTCGACTGGTTGCTGCGCGTGGCCTCCTGAATGGCGCGCAGCAGCGTTGTTCTGCAAACAGGTTTGCAGAGGACATGATTGATGCCCAGGGCGGTTGCCTGCGCATGGAGTTTGCCTAGATTGTGAACCCCGGCCAGGATAATGACGGGCATGTTCTGCAATTTTTTTAGCCGGACTGCCGCTTTCAGATTGATTTTTTCAGACTGGTTGCAATCGATCAGCGCGACTTCGTAGGCCATGTCTGCCTTGGCGGCTTTTGCGGCAACGCGCGCACCCTGAGTGCAGTCTGCTGCCTCGCCGTATTGCAGCCCAAGGCCTGCGAGGGTTTGCCCCAGTTTCTCCCCCTGGGCGCTGTTGCTGTTGACCACAAGGGCGCGCAGGCCAGAGAGCGCCTGCACCTCCGGCAGTGAGGCAAGGCCAGCCGGGGGCAGCTCAAAAGATGCGGTAAAGAGAAATGTGCTGCCCTGATCGGGCGTGCTTTCGACAGTGATAGTGCCCCCCATCATTTCCACAAGCCTTTTGGAAATGGAAAGCCCCAGACCTGTGCCGCCGAATCGCCGTGTTGTGGACATATCGGCCTGCGAAAATGCGTGGAACAGCTTTTGTTTCTGCTCTTCCGACATGCCGACGCCAGTGTCGCGGATGCTGAAAAGCAGGGTTATTTTGTTGCCCACGGCTTCACACCGCTGCACCCGCACGCAAACCTCGCCCTGATCGGTAAACTTGATGGCGTTGCCCACAAGGTTGATAAGCACCTGCCCCAGCCGCAGAGGGTCGCCCATGAGGATGAAGGGAACGTCCGGCTCCACGTCAATCAGCAGTTCGACCTTGCTTTCGGCCAGTTTGACAATGTCGAGGCTTGCCAGCCCTTGCAGCACTTCGTCCAGCTCAAAGTCCACATTCTCAATATCCATGCGGCCCGCTTCAATCTTTGAAAAATCCAGAATGTCATTGATGATGCGCAGCAGTGATTTGGCGGAATCCTTGATGCTGGAGACGTAGCTGTGCTGTTTGCCTGTGAGTTTGGTTTGCAGGGCAAGGTAGGCCATGCCGATAACGGCGTTCATGGGGGTGCGGATTTCGTGGCTCATGTTCGCCAGAAATTCGCTCTTGGCGCGGTTGGCTTCTTCCGCGGCCCGTGCTGCCTTTTGCATGGCCCGCTGGCTTTTTACAAGCTCTGTAACATCGCGGCAGTCTTCAATGACCCCCAGCAGTTCCCCTTCGGGCGAAAGAAAGGGCGTAGCCACAATATCGCAGTAAATCTCATCGCCGTTCTTGCGGCGGCGCATGGTTGTTTCTTCCGCTCTTGGGGCACCGTTCAGCACGCGGGTTACAGCGCAGGTGGCGCATTTTTCGGGGGTGCGCGTGTAGTCCGAGCAGCGGTGCCCAATGACTTCTTCGCGGTTGAAGCCATGCAGTTTCAAAAAGGCATCGTTGGCCTGCAAGACAACCCGGTTGGTGTCCAGCACGCGCATGGCGCTGCCTGCGGCGTTGAATATCTGGGACATTTCCGTTTGCGTGCGCAGGGCCTGCCGTTCGGCCTTGCGCCTTTCGGTAATATCTGTTGCCGTAATGACAATGCCAAATATGTTGCCGTTGTCGTCCTTGAGGGGAACCTTGCAGGTGTCAAGATCTCGCAGGTCGCCGTTGGCATTGCGGTAGGATTCTTCACTGGTAAGCGGCTCCCCGGTTTTCAGAACTTCTGCATCAGCAAGTGTTGCGGAAGCGGCAATTTCCTGAGGCAGGTTGTCTTCGTTCTGTTTGCCGATCATGGCCGCTGCCGGGCGGCCTATAAATCGTTCAAACTGGCGGTTGACCAGTACATATCTGCCAGCCGTGTCGATCAGCATGACCATGCTTGGCTGGTTGTCCATAACCGTTTTAAGCTGCCGCTCCCGTTGGCGCAGGGCGCTTAACGCGATCTGGGTGGCCTGGCTTTCGCGCGCGAGCCTGTGGTTGGCAATCAGTATTACGCACAAAAAACTGCCAACAAGCAGCGCAACCACGCCGCCCACCTGCTTGATGCGTTCCCAGTCGATATTCTTTTCAAGCCGCAGGCTGCCCCAGCGTTGGGCCATTTCCAGCAGGTTGGTGTAGGGGATGCTCTCGTAGGCTTTCTCAAAAATTCTGGGAAGTTCTGGCCAGTCAGAGCGAAAGGCAATTTGCGCAGCATAGCGCAGATCGGGCAGCCGGGTATGCCTGAGGTCGTTGCGCTCGCCATTGGTCAGAAAAAAACTGACGGATACAGAAAGGCCCACCACAGCATCGTAGCGCCCTGACAGCAGCCCATTAAGGGCATCGTCCATGACCTGCAAGGGAACCACAATGGCGCTGGGCACGAGTTTTTCCAACTGGATTGCTACGCCGGGGTATGCCAGCACGGCTATGGTCTTTTTTGCCAGATCGCGGGGGCTGGTAACGGAAAAACCCGCATTGGCCCTGGTAACCACATCTAGCGGCAGATAGAACAACAGGCTGTGCTGGTGCGTATTTTCGTGCGCTGGCGGCAGTTTTTCGCTGAAAGGCACCACGTCTATCTGCTGGGTTGCCAGATCTGTGCTCAGGTTTCGGGTAGAAGCTTCGGGATGGGGGACAATTTCCACGCCAAGAATCCCTGCGACAGCCCGCAAAATATCAGCGCTGATGCCGTCAAACTGCCCCTGTTTATTGGTAAAGGCGAGCGGTGCGCCATCTTTAAGAAAACCAACGCGCCAGCGCGAATGCGTTTCGAGCCACTGGCGTTCATGCGTGCTGAGGTTCAGGGGGCGGCGCACCCGGTTTGTTTCGCGCATGGCGGGAACGCGCACCCAGTATTCCTCAAGGGCAATGAGTTCCGCACGGGGAATCTGGGCCATGCCCTGTTCTACAAGTTCCAGCGTGCCCATATCGCCTTTGCGCACGCCAGGGCGGAGCGTGTCTTCCAGCAGCGGGAAAGGCTCGGTGGAAAATTTTTCGTTGAGTCCCAGGCGGTCGATGGCACTGACAAGCGGCAAGAGCGGTCCGGCAACGCCTTGAGCCAGACCGCCGCCCACAGCCATGATCATGTCCTTGAAGGATGCCAGCGACAAAAGCCGCAGTGTGGGGTAGCGGGTGCGCAGATGCGTTTCAATGATGGTGCCCTTGAGGGTGGCGATAACCGGTGCCGGAGTGCTGTCCAGATCAGCGTTGGCGCCCGAAGCCATAATGATCACGCCGCGCGAGGGAAAGAGCGCTGGGCCGAAATCCAGCATCAGGGAGCGGGTGGCGGAGCGAAAAAGTCCGCCATGGATTTGCGATTGACCGGAGCGGACATCGGTTAGCAGGTCAGGCCATTCCCCCATGCGAAATTTGACATCTCGCCCGACTTTCTCGCCCCACAGTCGCCAGATATCCACAAGCAGGCCAGATGGCTCACCAAACATGGAGACAAAGGAATAAGGCTCGTTTTCGCGGGGAAGGGAAACAATGATCGGGTCTTGGCTGTCGGCGGCCAGAGCGCGGGAAGGAACTGCGGCGGTCGTAATGGATGCGATCGCCATAAAAAGCAAAATTCCAGCAATAAAGCCGCGCATAGAATTCCTGGGCCGTTGGAGTTGTGTGTCTGTCAGGCTTGCCAGCAGTTTCAAAATATTTATTTCAAAAAATGCAGCATCGCTGGTTGGAAAATTTTCTCCTAGTTTAATGCAGTGAAAGTGAAGGTGTGTCAATGGCTTGCCCGGCCTCAGCGCAAGGAAGGGCCGGGAAAGCCATTATGTGTTACATTATTTATTTCTGTGTTTTCATTTCGTGAATGAGGTTTTGCAGTACTTTTGACTGCTGCGCAAGTTCAGACACGGCACTTGATGCCTGTTCCATTGCCTGTGCTGTTTCAGCAGAAATTGCAGAAACCTGTTCAACAGACTTGTTAATTTCTTCGCTTGCGGCAGATTGCTGCTCACTTGCAGTCGCAATTGACTGTACCTGGTCATTAACCTGTTCAACGAGGTTGAATATCTGGCTCAAGGCTTCGCCGGAACGTACAGAAAGGTCTGTAGCGCTTTCGATGGTTACGGCAGCCTTGTCCACGTTGGCAATGTTTTTGCGGGTGCCTTCCTGAATGTCGCGGATGGCCTGTCCCACTTCCTGCGTGGCGGCCATGGTCTTTTCCGCCAGTTTGCGCACTTCATCGGCCACTACCGCAAATCCGCGTCCGGCATCGCCAGCGCGGGCGGCCTCGATGGCGGCGTTAAGGGCCAGCAGGTTGGTCTGATCGGCAATGTCGGCAATCACGTTCATGATCTGCCCAATGCCTTCGGCCTGCTTGCCAAGGGCGTTCATGTCTTCCTTGATGGCCAGCGACTGATCCCGGACAGTTTCAATGCCCTTGACCGCATCGCTGACAATATTGGAGCCCTCAAG
Organism: Desulfovibrio desulfuricans DSM 642; assembly: GCF_000420465.1. Classification (NCBI taxonomy): domain Bacteria; kingdom Pseudomonadati; phylum Thermodesulfobacteriota; class Desulfovibrionia; order Desulfovibrionales; family Desulfovibrionaceae; genus Desulfovibrio; species Desulfovibrio desulfuricans. The sequence goes on from NZ_ATUZ01000017.1 coordinate 18,640, forward strand.
GGCTTTTTGTTTGGTCTGGGTGGAGGCATCCGCTGCCTGCTGTGCGTTGCGGGCCACCTCAAGCACGGTGGCATTCATTTCTTCCATGGCTGTGGCGGTTTCGCGCACACGGCCAGACTGCTCGTCCGCGCCACGGCTCGACTGCTCAATCTGGGATGAAAGCTGCTGCGAGGCAGCAGTGACGATTTCCACCACGCCCTCAAGCTGCCCGGCAGCGTGCAACATGCCTTCGGCCTTGGCACGCTCTGCCTGGGCCTTGGCGGCGTGGGCCTCCTGCATGGCGGCCTGCGCTTCCTGCATGGCTTTTTGAGCTTCCTCGCCCTTGGAGTGCGCCTCCGCGATCATTGCTTGCAGATTGGCGACCATTGTGCGCAGAGAGCTGGCCAGTACGCCGATTTCGTCCTGCTGGTTCACCACCAGTTCCCCGCTGAAATCGCCAGCGGCCACGCCTTCGGCGTAGTCCTTGGCCCTGATGAGCGGCCGCGTAAGCGAACCCGCAAAGAACCACAGGCAGATTATGCCCAACAGGGCCACGCCTGCGCCGACCATGATCTGATTGAAAGCGTCGTTTTTGGCGCGCTCTGCAAGCTGCGCCTCAAGGGCTGCGGCCTCGGCCAGCACAACCCCTCTGGGCAGCCTGACAAGCACGGACCAGAACTTGCCGGAGCGGCCAAGTTTCACCGGGGCGTAGGCCACAATGGACTTGCCGTCCACACTTAGCCCGGCATAGGCCTTGCCGTCACGCACGTTGGGCATGACCTTGTCTGCATTGGGCAGGCCGTTGCTCAATGCTTTGCCCACCATTGAGGCGTCGCCGCTGTTGGCAACTACCAGACCATCATAGCTGACAATAAATACCTCGCCAGCACCGCCGTAGATTTTGGCGTCAACGTCTTCTGCCATCTTCTGCAAGAAGGTGAGGCGAAGGTCTGTGCCGGAAACGCCAAGAAACTTGTTGTTTTCCTTGACGGGCACAGAGATTGTGGTCAGCCACTCTGTTTTGCCCTGCACGATGTAGGGGAAGGGGTCAAGCACGCTTTCCTTGCCGGTTTCCCTGGGGCCAAGATACCAGCCGCCCTTGCGCACGCCGTTGGCGTGCTTGGCATCGCTTTCATACTCCACCAGGGCCTGACGGTTGATCTTGCCCGTTTCATCGCGGTTCCAGTACGTAATAAAGCGGCCTGAGGCATCGTGGGCTTCTGTATTGGCGTACAGGGCGTCCATGCCGTCAAGGGCGTTTGGTTCCCATGCGGAATATGAACCCAGATATGTGGGGTTGTTATCAAGGTTGGCGCGCAGAATTTTGACAAAAAGATCGCGCAGGTGCTCGCTGCCGATATTGGCGCGCAACACCTCGAATATCTTTCCTGTTGTGCGGGCGGTGTCAATGTTGTCCTGAAGGGCAGTTTCCACAACGGAGGCCCTGTCTGAAACCAGTGATTCAAGTGATGAAATGGCGCTTTTTTCCAAAAGCTGCGAAACGCGGTTGGAAACAAACTCCTTGGTGTTGCTGGTGGAGTACAGCCCGAAAGCCATCAGTATGGCAGCCGTGGCAATCAGCCCAAGACCCGCAGCCAGCGCAATTTTTTGCTTGATAGAACGCATAAGTCCTTGCCCCCCCTGAGATTGGCACCGAAAGATCGGCACAGGATTGAACCTCTATGCTATGAACAAAATTATTATTTATTGAGCGTTCAACCAATAGAAATTGGTATTCAACTAACTTATCGGCTGATTATGTAATAAGATTAGGGCGAAGAATATGGCTTGTAAAGAATGTAATTGGTTGGAGCTGGTTGTAAGGGTGTGTAAAAAAAATTAACGAAATCGTATTTGTAATTAAAGTGTTTAAGAAAAATGAATTAATTGAAGTTTTGTTTGTAGTAAATGTAAATTTGAGAATTTGAAAAAATATTGTGAATGTAGAATCTGTATAGTAGCGGCATAATATCTAACGGCAAAGTGGAGTTTAACAATTGGGAATTGTACTATTGTGGCCTATGATACGTTTTTGTGTCGTACCATTGCGGCATCGGATGAAGGCGGCCACCATAGCAAAAAACGCGGGGGAGAATTGGCGTTTGTGTTGTTGGTCATGTCAACGCAAGGGGAAGCAGGAGCCAGCTACGCCCCTGCTGCGCGAGGGCATATGGCGAGCGAGTTTTTTCGTCTCAACCCGCAGTCTTGCCGCCAGTGGCGGGGCAAACCCCGCAAAAGGGGGTTTGCCCGAAAGGTGTCTGTCAAAGCCGGAGGCAGGCGGTTGCAACAGGTGATTCTGCACGGTGTAAAGCAGTGTGGTGCCTATGCGGCTTCCCCCTGAGCCTTCATTTCAGAGATAAGGCCTTGCAGCACCTGCGATTGCTCCAGTAATTCGGAAACTGCGCGCGAGGCCTGTTCCATGGCCTGGGCGGTTTCAGCAGAAATAGTAGCCACCTGTTCCACAGACTGGTTGATTTCCTCACTGGCGGCGGACTGTTCTTCGCTGGCAGTGGCGATGGACTGCACCTGATCGTTCACGTGTTCCACAAGGGTGAGAATCTGTTGCAGGGAGTCGCCTGATTTTACAGAAAGAGTGGTGGCGCTTTCAATAGACGTCGCCGACTTGTCCACGTTTTCAATGTTCTTGCGGGTGCCTTCCTGAATATCGCGGATAGCCTGCCCGACCTCCTGCGTGGCGGACATGGTTTTTTCCGCCAGTTTGCGCACTTCGTCAGCAACCACGGCAAACCCGCGTCCGGCATCGCCCGCCCGTGCCGCCTCAATGGCCGCATTGAGGGCCAGCAGATTGGTCTGGTCTGCAATGTCGGCGATCACGTTCATGACCTGACCAATGCCTTCAGCCTGCTTGCCAAGAGCATTCATGTCTTCCTTGATGGCCAGCGACTGATTACGGACAGTTTCAATGCCCTTGACCGCATCGCTGACGATATTGGAGCCTTCAAGGGCTTTTTGCTTGGTCTGGGAGGAGGCGTCCGCGGCCTGCTGGGCGTTGCGGGCCACTTCAAGCACGGTGGCGTTCATTTCTTCCATGGCTGTGGCGGTTTCACGCACACGGCTGGACTGTTCGTCAGCGCCACGGCTGGACTGTTCGATCTGGGCGGAAAGCTGCTCGGAGGCCTTGTTGACAATACCCACAACGCTTTCAAGCTGGCGGGCGGCCTGCAACATGCCCTCGGCCTTGGCCCGTTCGGCCTGCTTGCGGGCAGCCTCTGCCTCAAGGGTTGCCTGCTGGGCTTTTTTCGACTCTTCCGCTGCCTCCAGGCCTTTTTGTTCGGCTTCGGCGATCTTGGTTTTCAGCGTGGTCACCATGTTCTTCATGGCGCCAAACACGCCCTGTTCGGGGCGGGCCGGGTCAAAGCGCGCGTCCAGATCACCGCCAGCGATTGCCAGAGCCAGCTTTGAAAGTGAGGCGGGTTCATCGCCCAACTGGCGCAGCATGTTGCGGGCCATGAAAAAGCCCAGCCCAAGGCCCACCAGCACAGAGGCAATAATACCCACAATGGTGATGAGGCGTGAGGTTTCATACATGCGCGTGCTTTCGTGGTTCAGTTCATCTGCTCGGTGCAGTTTAAGATCAACAACCGCCTGAATGGCCTGTGCCACGTCTCTCATGGCTTGCCGCGCCTGGCTGTTGGAAAGTTTTTGCGCCTGCTCATTCATGTCGGCATCGCTTGTTTTGCCGAGTTCAATAACCTTTTCGTGCTGGGCAAGCCATACTTTAATAGACTGGATCATTTTGTCGCAGAGCGCCTTGCCTTCACCCGATGTAAAATACTTGGGCAAAGTTTGTATCAGGGCCTCCAGCTTTTTCCTTTCATCGGCAAGCAGCTGAAGGCAGCGCTGAATTTCAGCAGAGTCATTGGTGAGAATGAGATTCTTTTCTTCTCTGATTAGCCTTAGCACGGTTACATTAATATCCCGAGCGGTATTAAGCCCTTTAACATGAACGTTATAAAGATTATCTATGCCATCAGAAAGATTGCTGAGGCTGCCAACGGAATATGTTCCGATGGCAACTGTAAAGAGTGAAAGGAGCAATGAAAGTCCAAACAATTTTTGCATTGTAGAAAGCTTAATCATTTTCCCCTCCGCACGATGGATATTGCCAGTTAATGGTGCGAAAGCGTCTGGGGGAACGCTTGTTAATGCAATCTCATTCGGCATATTTCTGGTTTATCATAGGGTATAGTACAAAAAATTTTCCAGTTGTAAATGATATTATATATTGTATGCAAATATTTTATATATGATAGTAATCAATATTATAGAGATGTTGCGTGAAATAAGTTGTTTGAACAGTGCAGGCGGCTGATCCGTGAGGATGCGGATATCGTTGAAAAAATCTGGAATTGAGGCGCTCGCCAGAGTATGGAGAAAGTTTTGCCCTGCGGGGGAATGCTCGGGCTGCTTGACATATCCTTGCAAACCACGGCAAAGTGTTTTTGCCAGAGCTGGGTACCACGCGTGGCGGCAGCAGCCGTATTTGCGCGGGCCAGTGGCGGAGGCCGACCCTGAGCCTCTCATAGACATGATTAATACGCCGAGCCTGCTTCAGGTTCCGGTGTGTCGATAAAAAGGGCTGTCGGCAGCATTGGCTGCTGGAAGCTTTTCCTTTTTATTCGCGAAGGTTTCCCCTTCTTTACTCCCCGTCATTGCGGCGCACTTAGCGCCTGTTTTCCGCAAACGCGTGAGTTCCGTTTTTGCGGCTTATGCCGTTTTGCGCGTTAAACCGGGCATTGTTGTAATGCCCAGTAAAAAGAAGGTTTTTCCATGGCAGACATCAAGCTTGTTCGCCCCTCCGCCGGTCAGACTGCCGTTATTCCCAGCGCGCCCGATGCCCGCATGGTTCTTGATTTTTCTGCTGACCAGGTCAGCATTGAACGCCCGCAAGGCTCCGACAGCCTCTTTTTCCGTTTTGACGATGGCGCAGCCATTGAATTGCAGAATTTTTACACCCAGTACAACAAGGACGACATCCCCTCATTTGAGGTTGACGGTCAGCTCATCGCGGGTGCGGACTTTTTCAACGCCTTCGGGCCTGACCTTGCCCCTGCCGCTGGCCCTTCGGCATCGCCCACCCGCAGCGGCAGATACAGCGATTTTGCCAACGCGGGGCTTGAAGACGGCGTAAACCACCTTGACGGGCTTGATTACCGTCTTGGCTTTGGCGGCGATACCCAGCCAAACATCAATCCCTACGCTTCGCCCTTTCTCACCAATGCTGCACCCTCGTTGTCCACGGGCGGTGCAGCCATTGCCATTGGCCTCACGGAATCCGCATGGGACGGCAAAAGCGCCAGCGCCGCGCCTGTGGTCAGCCAGAGCGGCTCATTTTCTGTGGCCGACCCGGATGGCGACAGCCTGACCACCACCGTGAACATGGGCGGCAAGGTTGTAGCGGTCAGCACCGCTGGCCCCACGACTGTTGAAAGCGACTATGGTACGCTTGTTATCACGCCCAAGGGCGGCGGCAGCAATGTCACCTTTGAATATACCTACACCCTCAAACAGGATCCCGACAGCCCCACGGACAGCCTTGCCCAAGGCGAGAAGCAGGCCGACAACATTGTTTTCTCCATCAATGACGGGCAGGGCCATACCGTGACCCAGCCCATCAACGTGGTGATCACTGGCAGCAACGATGCGCCGGATATTACGGGGGTTGGCTCTACCTTGACGCTCAAGGAAGGCGGCGTCTACGCCGACCAGCCTGTGGGGGACAAACTGCATGCGGATGAGCTGAAGGGCGCACCCGGTGTGCAGGCTACCCTGAGCGGCGCCATTACGGCTCATGATTCCGACCACGGCGCGCAATTGTATTTTGGCCTCAAGGACGTGAACGGCAATCTGCTGGACATGACCAGCGTCAACGCTGACGGCACCCTCAAGGGCACGTTTGTGATCGGTGCTGTGAATAATCTCGACCATACTACTTCTGATGTGGTGGTAACGGGCATAGCCGAGCAGGGTGGGCAGATTGTCATCAGCACCAATTATGGCGATCTGGTGCTGGGAAAAACCAGCGACACCACGGCCACGTATGTGTTTACGCTGAAAAACGCCGATGGCGAGGGGGCCACCAACAAACTGGCCGAGGGCCAGCAGGTCAGCCTGAAGTTTGAGCCCTATGTGCGTGACGAGCACGGCGCTGAAGACGGCAACAGCTCAACCCTGCGGGACGGTGCCGTGGCGGGCAACGCCATTGTTATCAACATTCTGGGCACCAACGATGCGCCCACCATTACGCAAAACGCCTGGGACGGCCAAAGCGGCAGCACCGCCCTGAGCGCCACCCTGACTGAAGCCAGCGACAGCACCGCCCAAAGCACTGTGACCGGCACGATCATTGGGCATGATGTGGATAATGGCGACTCGCTGCACTACGGTCTGATCCAGCCCGGCAGCGACACCATGCACGGCAAGGTGTATGTAGTGCTTGCCAGTGACGGGCACACCTTAACGACCACCACGGATGCATCCACCGCCGCCACAGCCAAAAACTATGTGGGCGAATTCTCTCTGACAGAAGATGCAGACCCCACCAAGGGCGCGTCCTATAAATTTACTCTGTACAATGATTCGCCCGCCGTGCAGGGCATGCACGATGGCGATTCGAGGGATGTTTCCATTGGTCTGGTGGCGCGAGACAGCTTTGGCGCCTATGTGCAGGAAAGCGTCAGCGTTACCGTCAAGGGCGCTAACGACACGCCTGTTATCACTACCGCACCGACTCTCGCCGCAATGTCTGTGGTGGAACTCGGCGTCAAGAATGTGCACGGCGATCCCAACGAGGCCTTTGCAGGTACGCCCAAGGATGCTGATTCTGGACACAGCTTTACTGTGACCGATGTGGATAATAACGACACTCAGGCCGTCAGTATTGCGGTGAAGGAATTGCCGGGCGCGGCTTTTAAGGACAACCATGACGGCACCTATACCGTCACCACTCCTGAAGGCACGTTTACGCTCACGGCTGGCGCTGCCGTTGCCAATGATTCCGGCAGCAGCACAACCTACACGTATTCCTACGAGCTGAATAACTCCGCCAGCAAAACGCAGGCCCTCCATGAGGGCGAAACGCGCAATTATACGTTTACGGTTACTGTCACGGACAGCAAGGGCGCGCATGTTGATCAGGCCGTCAGCCTGACCATCACGGGCACCAACGACCAGCCCCAGTTGACCATAACCCCCGGCGACACCGGCACGTTAAAGGAAGACGCTGCCACAACCACATCCGCAGGCACCTGGGCCGTGGTCGATCCTGATAACGATGGTGCCAGCCAGACCCTCTCCATTGCAGGCATGGGACAGACTGCCAGCGGCTCAATGAATATAAACAGCCATGCGGGCAGCCCCGTTTCCGTCGCAACGGACTACGGAACTTTGACCCTGAAGTCTGACGGCACCTATACCTACGAGCTGGATAACAGTAAGCCCGCCGTGCAGAAACTTGGAGACGGACAGTCGCACACGGAAAGCTTCACCGTTACCACTACGGATGGACATGGAGCCAACCACTCCCAGGCAATAACAGTGGTTATCAACGGCACCAATGACAATCCCGTCATTGGCAGCTCCGTTATCGCTGTTGACGTGATTGAAAAGGGCGTGCAGGGCAGCCATGACCCCGCCCACTCCAATGATCTTTTCAACGGCACGGTTGCGGCTCAAGGCTACGTTACCGCCACGGATGTGGACGATAACGACAATTCTGGCGGCAAACCCGCGCTGACCTTCAGCGTGGCCGCTGGAAACGACACCAATGTGGACATCAGTGCAACAACCGTCACCACCACCTACGGTACCCTTGTTATTGACCCCAAGACTGGCGCTTATACCTACACGCTCGACAACACCAAGGCCGATGCGCTCAACGAAAACCAGAAAGTCACGGAAACCTTTGTGGTCAAAGTGGCTGACGGACACGGCGGGTCAGTAACCCAGCCCATTACCGTGACCATCACAGGCACCAACGATCAGCCCAAGCTTTCCCTGGCAGCGCCAAGCGCCAGTTTATTTAAGGAAGACGGCGGCAGCTATCAGGCCAGCGGCACCTTTACTGTGACGGATGCCGATGCTGACGGCGCGTTCAAAGAGCACACAGGCAGCGCGGCCAATCACAGCTATACCATCACTAGCGGAACCAAGGGTACTGCCGGTGTGGATCCAGGCACTGGCGTGGCTACCTATACGACCAAGTACGGAGTTCTTACCGTCAATCCGGATGGCACGTATAAGTATGATGTGACCAACAATTCCAATGCAGTGCAGAATCTGCGCGAGGGACAAACCCATACCGAGACTTTCCAGATTACGGTGAAGGATCTGCACGGCTCCACAGACACAAAACCCCTGACCTTCAAAATTACGGGCACCAATGATCAGGCCCTGATTGACAAAACCAGCGGCACCCTGACGGTCAAGGAAGCGGGCGTGGTTTCTCTGACTGACCGGGCGCACACCGATTCTGATTCGTCCATCCCAGGCTACAATAACGTGGCGGCCAGCGGCAGCAAGCTGAATAACGGCTCCGATGCCGTAAGTGCCGGTTCGTTTAAAGTGACGGACATGGACACCACGGATGTCCTCAAGGCCACGCTCAGCAGCACATCTGGTGTAGATTTGAGGGGAATTTCTACCATGAGCGGCGCAGGCACGTGGACCGTCAATGACACCTACGGCACCCTCACTGTCACTGGTGTGCGCAAAGTCAACAGCAACGGCTCGGAATCGATCACCTATTCGTACAGTTATGCAGTAGATCAGTCCAAGACTGAGAGCCTGGCCCAAGATCAGACCAAAACTCTGGACTACAAGATTACTGTCACGGATAGTCACGGCACTCCTGTGGAACACAATATCACCATCAACGTGCAGGGCACCAACGATGCGCCCTCCGTGACGGGGCAAACCCTTACGCTGAAGGACGACGGACGGCTGGACGGCGGCAATGCCCAGATGCCTTCCGGCACAGAGGATCCTGCGGCCCACGGCAACAGCTATAAAGATTCGGTTGAGGGCGCGTTGACAGGCAAGGATTCCGATACCGGCGCCACATTGACGTATGGGCTCATCACCGCCACTTCCGGCGCAAATGCTTATAAGCATCTTGGCACAGATTCCGGCGAGTTTTCAACAGGTACCGTGGCTGGCACCGTTCTTAAGGATGGTGCACTCCCGTCAGATACGCCTGCTTCCCTCAGCGCAGACATGGTTGCGAGCACTGGCGCGTATCCCGGCACTGGTGGCGGCAACGCCACGGTTATCAGCGTCTACGCTGCCGGGCAGCCGCATACTGCCGATAACCTCTACGGCACGCTGTACCTCAATGAAACCACCGGGCAATATACCTTTACGCTGGCTACGGGCAGCAGCGTGGTCAACGCTCTTGGTTCCGGTGAAACGCTCACTCTGAACTTCCAGGCCGTGGCCGTGGACGAACACAACGCGTCTTCCACAGCGATTACCATTCCCATTGTCATTTACGGCACCAACGACAAACCCGTGCTGACCCTGACCGACAGTTCCCTTGAAGTGACCGATGGCGGCCCTGTTTCTGACACCGCCCTGGCAGGCAGCGTCAAGGTGACGGATGCGGATGTGAACGATTCGCATACCTTCGGCATCGTGAGCAACAGCGTTACCGAAACTGGCAATACCCCTGCAATGACTTCGACTGCGGCAGGCCATTACGGTACGCTGAGCATCAACCCGCAGACGGGTGAATACACCTACACCCTCGCCAAGAATAACGCCGCCGTCATCAGCCTGGATAAGGGTGAAACGCTTCCCGAAACCTTTCAGGTTGCCGTGGTGGACAAATACGGCGCGTACAGCCTGCAAACCATCACGGTTACAATTAACGGCAAGGACGATCCCACCATCATCAATACTGGCTGGGTCACGCCCAGCAATGCCGTTGTGGAGTCTGGGGTAAACCCGGTCACCAGTGCCGCTGCTGCGGCCAATGCCACAAAAATGCAGGACGGTAGCGCTGGCGTACGCACTGCCACGGGCTACATTGGCGCGCACGATGCCGATACCACGGACAACAGCGCTCTTGCTTCCACTTTGGAGAACGCCAGGCTGCACTATGTTATTCAGGTGGACGGCAAGGACTGCGATCTGAATGCCCTTATGGCTGGCACAGGCTTGCAGACCGGTACGGCCGTTATTGATCCGGATACTGGCAAGCTGGCCCTTACGGGCGGTTCTGCCGGCACTCTTGGCGTGGGGCAGGCCGCCAAAGATGCCAGCGGCAATATTGTCATCAAGCTGGAGAACGGTTCGCTGACCATCTCCAAGGATACCTCGCATACTGACGCCAACGGCACGTCCGTGTTCAAATACGTCTACACGGTGGACAACACCGATGCCGATGTGCAGAAGCTGAATTTTCATGGACACACTGAGGACAACTTCGCTGTGGTTATTCATGACAGTGCCGGGGCGGAGGTGATCAAGGACCCCGTCCCCATATCCATCCGCATTGAGGGCGCCAACGACAGGCCGATCATAACGCAGGCCCCTGCCGTGATCCTGGCTGAAAGTGATGCGCATTCCACGACCGGACAGGTAGAACTGCTGGATTACGAACAGACCGGAGGCGCAGCACAGACGGTATCCTCGGGTTTCACCTTCTCGCTGGTAAAGTCCACCACGGACTATTCTGGCGACACGCCAGTTCAGCAAGGCACGTACGGTCGCCTGATCATTGATCAGGCCACTGGCGAATACCGTTATGAGCGTACAGAAGACCTGACGTCCCTTGCCAAGGGCAGTTCTGTTACCGATACCTTCTATGTGCGCGTCAAGGATGCCGACGGCGCGTATTCTGAAATCAAGCCCATTGTCATTACCATCACAGGTGAGGATGCCGCAGGCAAGCTGGCAGGCAACGCCCTGACCGTCAAGGAAGACGGCGTCACAGGTTCAATCCAGGGAGTTCTGCACTACACAGCGGCTGACAAGCTGGGCGCCAACAAGGCGCAGCCTGTTGATGCCAGCGGTGGAATACTCGCTGCCGGGGTTATTCGCGGGCATTTTGGTGTTAATGATCCGGATACCAATCTGGATGCCGGTGGGCATGCCCTCAAGAACCTCACCGCAGGCGCGGAGAAAGACAGCTACAGCACCTACACCTACAAGACCCTGTCCTATACTGACGGCACGGGCACGCACTCTGTCAGCGGCAGCGGCAATGCCACTAGCGGATATGATTACGAGGTTGGCGATTACGGCAAACTGCATGTGAACGGGGATGGTTCCTATACCTTCACGCCCAACACCAGCAGCCAGGCATTCAACGATCTGGCCCAAGGTGAACATGTCAGTGTGAACCTTGGCGTGACTGCCCACAGCGACAGCGCTTCGCACGGCCAGTCCATTGACAGTTCTCTCAGTATTACCATCACCGGCACCAACGATGTGCCGGTGGTGAAGGCCGCGGCCTCATCGTTTACGGTGCACGACTACGCGGATGCCTTTACCGGGGGGAATGAGGACGCCAGCTTTACCACGCTGGCAAACCCCGCCACTGCCATCACCTATCTGACTGACCACCCAGATCTCATCAGGGCATACGTCACTCAGGGCATAGATAACATCATGGATGCGGTGAAGAGCCATTCTGGCCCACTAGGTAAGCTCATCGACATCTTTAATGGATGGAACGAAGTGCAGAATTGGCTGACCGAGGTTGCCAACGGCGCGGCCAAAACTCTTGATGATTTTGGCAGGCTCGATAACCTTCTCACCCGTCTGAATCTCGGAAAGGACGTGAGTTCCTTTCTCTCTACCGTGATTGGTGCTGAACGTGTCATTGTGGTAGATTCTGATGAAGTTGCTGCATGGTCCAATGGTTCCCACTCTGGCGATCCTGTTGTGCGCGGTACACTCAATACCGCCAATGCCGCTGACCCCATGACTGCTGGCCTCGTGACCGACAATGATCATGGCTCCAGTCTTACGTTCTTTGCTGTTGAAAAAGGCGGATCGGGCAATCTTGTTCAGGAAATAAAGGGAGAATACGGTACGCTGATCATCAGCCCCAATGGCACGTATCAGTATGTGCTGGACAGGGCGGGCAAAAATTACCAGGACTATGTGAAACATCATTCCAACGGCGATACAACAACGGAAATGTTCACCATCTATGCGCGTGACGACCACAACGCCGTGGCCGAAAAGCCCATTGAGCTGATCATCAATGTGGGCAAGATGGGCGATAGTGTTGGCGGAGACGGCACCAAGTCCGGCAGTCTCCCTATCAAGGCTGTGACTGATTCCGTACAGGAAGACAGTTTGATTGGCGGGCAACCTACGGGTAAGACTGTTGCCGTGGGCAGCGTAACACCGAGCAACAATGGCAAGTATGATGCCGATATGTTCCTGATTGATGGGGCTGGGCATGAGACATCCGTTATTTCAGATAAATACGGAACGATTACCTTGTTGCCCAATGGCAGATACAGCTACACGCTGAACAATGATCATCCGGACGTGCAGGCGCTGACAAAAACGGATGCGATCATTCAAAAGTTTACGGTCACCAACGGCAGCGATTACAAAACAATTACCATCACCATCAATGGCAGCAACGACAAGCCATACGTGGTTTCGCAAAGCGACACCGTGGGCCTGGAACAGCACGCGGACGGCACATGGGCGCAAACAGACCCCTCTGGCTCCTTCACCCTGGCCGATGTTGACAGGGGTGAAACCGACAAGCTTGAACCGACCTCATACACGGTTGCAGGCAAGCTCGGCGGCATATTTACTGTCACCAAGGGCAGCAACGGCAATTTCTCATACACCTATGCGGCTCCCGCTGGCGGCACGAACTTCAGCGGGCATATGGAAGACAGCGCAACGCTGACTCTTTCCAATGGCAACACTGCTGGCGACAAGGTGGATGTCAAACTGTCCGCTGATCTTAATTACGCCAACGACAACCCCAGTGCCCCTGTGCTGGTGGCTGGTTCTGATGTCGCGGTAACGGAAGATTCCCCGGCGGACATGGTGGCCAAGGGCTCCATTGCCGCTACAGATCCGGACGTAACCGCGACTGGCGCGCCCAAGGATGCGCTCTCCTTCGCCATTGTCGGCAGCGATGGCAAATCCACGGGCATGGTCACGGACAAGGATTATGGCACCCTGATCATGGGCAAGGATGGCACGTACGAATTCCATCTCAATACCAGCAGCGAGGCTGTGCAGCAGCTTGGCGACGGGAAATCGCATGAAGTGACCTTCACGGTCCGCGCGAGCGATGGACATGGCGGCTACACCGATGCGCCCCTCACAATCACGGTGAATGGGGTCAACGATGCCCCTGTCATTACCCTGCATGCCGATGGTTCCAGCGTGGCTGGCTCGGGCACGGCCCTCTTCCTGGCTGATGGTCAGGCAAACCTGACAGTCGGCGGGACGGCAGTGACGTACGATGTTGATGCGGGCGACAGCCTGACGCTCAACCTCAACGGGCATGCCATCGCATCGGGCAGCACTTTCGTCACTGAGGCTGTGTATGCCTACAGGGATGCCTCTGGCTGGCATACGACAAGCACCTCTTCTGGCACGGTGTATATGGGCCTGCTGGAACTGAACAAGGACGGCACCTACAATTTTCAGGGCGACAAGGGCGGTATTGCGCACCTTGCCCAGGGTGAAACCCTGACCATCGACGCCAAAATCGGCGTGAGCGATGCAGCTGGAGCAACAGATACAGCAAAGGTTGCCGTCACCGTCACGGGCACCAATGACGCCCCCAGAATGGAGGCCTTTGATGCAGGTGCAGCAACGCTCACAGATAATGGCGCTGGCGTTCAGATGCTTTCGGGCACCATTGCCGTCGCCGATGTGGATGGTGACACGCTGACCTACTACATCATGTCTGGCGGCAAGTATGTGACGGAACTGCATGATGGGCACGGCACTCTCAAGCTTGTGGGCAGCAGCTATACCTACGAGCTTGATGCTGATTACGCTAAGAACCTCGAGGCCCAGGGCAAGGATGTTGCAACCGCAGGCGGCTCGTTTACCGTTGTGGCTGTGGACAAATACGGCGTTGAGGCCAGCCAGACGCTGGCAATCACCCTCAAGGGCGTGAACAACGATCCAACCTTCACCGCGCCCAGCCTTTCCATTGTGGAGGGGGCGATCCCTCTCACCGGGAACCTGGGTGCTGCGGACGTGGACACCAACGATGCCGGACTGCTGACATACAGCATTGCCTACGGCTCTAGCAGCGCCACGGCTTCCGGTGCAACAAATGCTGTTGTGGAAGGGCACTACGGACAGCTGACCCTGGATGCCTCCGGCAACTACAAATACACCCTGACCAACCACGAACTGGCCCAGGGTGCGAAAGCCACGGAAACCTTCACCGTTACAGTGAATGACGGGCACGGCGGCACGGTAAACCATGACGTTGTTGTCAACATCACCGGCACCAACGATGCGCCGGTGGCGCACCTTGATGCCGCAAGTCATGCGTTTTCAGCCACAGACGTTGATCTGGGAGATCACCTTGCGTTTTCCGTGAACGGGCACGAGCTGAATGCTGTTCCGCAGGGCGCCACAGAGGTGCATGGCGCGTTCGGCACACTGACCTTTACCGCTGACGCAACGCATCCGGATGTGTTCTCCTATGGCAGTTATGAGCTTGATTCCAGCTACGATTCCATAAGCAAACTTGCTGCCCTGCATGACGCAGGCTCGGACTTGAAGGACACTTTTGGCTATACAGTGTCTGACGGCCGTACCACCAACGGGCAGGCAAGCGGCACTATCGCTGTGGATATCAATACTGACAACTGGGACGGCCAAGGCGGGCAGTTGCTCTTCGCCCAGGAGAACACCGCGACGCATAACTATGAGGCCGCAGGCGGCGCTGGCAGCGACATACTGATTGGCGGCAGCCATGACGATATCCTTTACGGGGGCGCCGGGGACGACATCCTCTACGGTGGCGCTGGGCACAATGAATTATACGGTGGAGACGGCAACGATACCCTCTATGCCGGCAATGATGGCGACCACCTCTACGGCGGTGATGGGAACGACCATCTCTACGGCGGGACAGGCAACGATTTCCTTGATGGCGGAGCCAATACCTTCGCCACCGATGGCGGCGGCAACCATTTGTATGGCGGCGCAGGCAACGATGTGCTGGTGTTCCATCAGGGCGACACCATTGACGGCGGCAGCGGCACGGACGTGCTGCTGGTCAAGGGCGGCAGCGTGGATGCGCTGTTTGACAGCGATGGCAAGCTGAACAGCAATATCACCAATAGCGAGATCCTCATCAGCGGCAAGGAAAACGGAACCGTTGAAAGCCTGACGGACGTGGGGAAGCTGAGCGACATTGGCATGACTGTGGGCAGCGATGGCAAGGTGACTACCGCCAATACGAGCAACGCCACATGGGCTGACTCTGGAACGCATGGCGACTACAACGTCATGACCTGCACAATCACGCATACCGACAGTTCTTCTGAAGAAGTAACAGTGGCAGTGCTGAAGACAACGCTGAACAACGGCTAAGCCAGTCAGTCAGCTGCACAACTGGACAGAAAAAGCCCGCCCGCATTCTCCTGTAAGGATGCGGGCGGGCTGCATTTCGCGCCCACAGGCGCGTACTATTCAGGCCGTGAAGCTGCTTACAGCCCCAGATCGCGCAACAGGTTGGCCACAGCCATGTTGCCCATGGTTTCCGTGGCTCCTGCGGTGGAGGACGAGCAGTGCGAACCCATCACAAGGTTGTCCAGCTCATACCACGCCGGGTCAGCCGGGGGCTCCTGCTCAAATACGTCAAGCCCCGCACCGTAGATGCTGCCTTCTTTCAGGGCTTCCAGCAGGGCGGCTTCGTCAATAAGCCCGCCGCGCGCGGTATTGATCAGCACGGCGGTTTTTTTCATGCTCGCAAGGCGCTGGGCATTGATGAGGTTGCGGGTTTCATCCGTCAGCACGGTATGCAGGGTGATGAAGTCGGCCTCGCGGCAAATGCGGTCAACGTCCGCGCGTTCCACGCCTTCCTTGGCGGCCCAGGCATCGTCCCACACAACATCGTGGGCAAGAATCTTCATGCCAAAGCCCTGTGCGCGTTTGACCACGCAGCGGCCAATGGCCCCAAGGCCGATGATGCCGATGGTTTTGCCGTACAGGTCAATGCTGGTGATCTTGCCCCAGTCTTTCTGGCGGCAGCGGCGATCAATAAGCCCGGCCTTGCGCGCCACCATGAGCATGAGGGTCAGGGCGTAGTCGGCCACGGCATTGCTGTTGGCCCCCACGGTGCGCGAAACCGCGATGCCGCGCTCCTTGCAGGCCGCAAGGTCGATGTTGTCCAGCCCAACGCCGTATTTGGCAATGGCCTTGAGGGCGGGGGCAGCAGCCAGCACAGGGGCGTCCATTGGGTCAACGCCAAGAATAACGCCAGCGCAGTCGGCCAGCTTTTCCTTCATCTGCTCGGCGGAGAGAATGCCGCCCGTGTCGTTGCGTATCACTTCCAGCCCGGCCTGGGCCAGACGGTCAAACAGCTCGGGATTGGTTTTGCCGAAAGAACGGGGTGTTACAAGAATTTTCACAAAAACTCCTTGTGCGGATATGGGCAGAATCTGGGCCGGGAACCGGCGCATACAGCCTTACTACTCTGCGGGTATTTGTCAACGAGTGCGGATAAGCGAAAAACCGCCGGAACGGTGGCAGCGGAATGCGCAAAATGGCCGCTTGCAGCCGGGCCGCAGGCTGATCCTGATTCCTGGCTTGTCCTCTTGACGCGCAACAGCCGCCGGGCAAAACCCGGCGGCTGTTCCTCTTCGTACGGCAAAGCGTATTATGCCTGCACGTCCAGCTTTCCGCCAATGCCCTCGGCGGCAAGCCCTTGGCTGCGCATGTTCTGCTCCATTTCCGCGCCCTTATCAATAGTGCCGCTGATAAGCGCTGCAGACATGTTGGCCTGAATGTTCAAGGCGCTTCTGGCCAGGCTTACGCTCATGCCCATCTTCACATCATCCATGGCTTGCTCCTTGGCCGCTTGTGCGAACCTGTGCATCCATCTGATCGGCCAAAGCGCAAAAAACTGTAGGGCAAAAATACAAAGGCAAAACCAGCCGCGATTAGGGGGGCGCGATTGGTTTCAGGTCAGATTCGCACAACCTGGGGTCAGTCCTGCCCCTGCTCTTCGCCTTCAAGTTCCTTGAGTTTTTTCCACACGGTCACGCGGCTGATGCCAAGGGCGTCAGCCAGGGCCTTTTTGTTGCCGCCGTGCTCTTCAAGCGAGGCCTCCAGAATGAAGCGCTCCATCTCTGCCATGGTGCCGCGCGGCACCTGCAAAACATCATCCAGCGGATGGCATGGGCCAGCCATGCCCTGCCGCAGGCAATGCCGCCGCATGATGTCTGTAATCAGCGCGTCAAAGTCCTGTTGCTCGTCATAGAGGGTAAACACGCGCTCCAGAATATGCTCCAGTTCGCGCACATTGCCCGGCCAGCCGTGCGCTGACAGCGCGGAAAGCGTTGCATCGTCAAACTTGAGGCGGCTGCGTCCGGCCACGTGTTGATGGCTTTTTTTGATAAAATGGGCAATGAGCGTGGGAATGTCTTCTTTGCGCTTGCGCAGCGGCGGTATTTGCAGCGGCAAGATGTTGAGCCTGAAAAACAGATCGCGCCGGAAGGAGCCTTCCTGCGCCATGGCGTAGAGGTCGCGGTTTGAAGCCGCTATGATGCGTACGTCAATGTTGATCACGCGGTCGCCGCCAATGCGGAAGATTTCTTTTTCCTGCAAGGTGCGCAGCAGACGCACCTGTGTTGCGAGGCTCATTTCGCTGATTTCATCCAGAAACAGCGTTCCCCGGTGAGCCAGCTCAAACATGCCCGGCTTGCCGCCCTTGCGCGCGCCGGTAAAAGCCCCTTCCTCATAGCCAAAAAGTTCGCTTTCCAGCAGGTGCTCGGGCAGGGCCGCGCAGTTCAGGGCCACAAAGGGGCCTTTTTTGCGTTCGCTGAAATTGTGGATGCTTTGGGCAAAAAGCTCCTTGCCGGAGCCAGTTTCTCCTTCAATGAGGATGGAGGCGCTGCTGCGGGCGTAGCGCTTGGCTTCGGCCACAACCGGGCCAAGGGTGTTTTTTGATCCTATGATGTCTGGAAAATTGTATTTTGCCACCAAGCCCTTGCTGGCAAGCTGCACGCGGGCCTCAGCTTCAATTTTCTGGATTTTGGAAAGTTCCTGAAAAACAATGATGGTGCCCTGGTCATGCTCACGCACGCGGATAGGTACCCGGTTGACCACCAGGGTCTTGCCCTTGAGGGGCAATACCTTGTCCACGGTGTATTCGCCGTTGCCGAGCATCTGTTTGAGTTCCGGCGGCGTTGACGGGGCATCAATGTTCATGCCCACCAGCTTTTTGCCGTGCAGGTCAAGCATCTGCTTTGCCGGGCGGTTGCAGATGGCAATGGTTTTGTCTCGATTGACGGAAACAATGCCGCTGAGGGAATAGTTGATAATATTGTTCAGGCGGCGGGAGCGGGTACGCTCCTTGATGTGCTGGTCAACAATATTGCGGGCGGAAAGCACCGCCTGATGCACGCTGTCCTTGCTGGAGCGTATGAGATAGTAGGGCAGGCCGTACTGTGCCGCCTTTTCAATGACGCATCCGCCAAATCCGACAATGGCAACATCTTTCAGCGTGGGAAGGCGGGCAATAATACTGTTGAAGTCCTGCTCGTTGCGGTAGATGACCTGACGGAAATTTTTAAGTCGAGCAAAGGCTGCCAGCGATTCAATATCAACGCTCAGATTGCTGTCGTAAGTGATGCAGAGCAGGTTCTGATGACGCTCTGACGCTTCGCGCAGGGGGGTGACGATGTCGTTGGCTGTAATCTGGATGGGCACTACTGGTGTTTTGACCATCTGCTGGATGGCGATGGCCGTTCCCGCCTGGCTGATGATGACATCGTAACGGTTTTCCACCTCAAGCGCGTGGAGGTGCCCGCTGTTGTAAATGCCGCCATCAAACACATCAACCTCAACGCCGAACTGGCCTGCGGAGTGACGCACAAGCTGGGCCATTTCATCATAAATGGAAACGCAAAGAATACGCGGTTTGAAACTGGCTGGCAGCATGGGAGCCTCGTCATCTGATGGATTCGCACATGGCGCATGTGCCGGGCGGTGTAAAAAACATAAACCTCGCTGTATGCAAAGTAAACATGAACAGCATGGAATATTGAATGAATACAGCAGGTATTGAGAAAACACAGGCCAAAATCTGTATTGCGTCAGCGCCGCATTACCCTGCCATGCAAGCAACGCAAGGCAGGAATGTCTTGCACCATGTATGCCGCGATTATCCCGTATCTTCTGTTCAACGACGCAGTCACGGCAAGGACTTCACAATAAAATCCATGCCGCGACTGCGTAATAAATCCAACTTGCGTACCAGATACGCCGGAATCGCGCTATTTTATGAGGCCGAGCATTTTCCAGTAGGGTATGCTGATAAGAAAGGCCACTATACATATGGCGGTATAGGCAGCCGAAAGTTTAATCATGGCTCCGTGCCGTGCCATTTTGCCCTGTGTGCCGAAATGGGCGCAAAGGTAAATGGAGTTCATGTAGCTCAGGTACCAGATATCGCTGCCGGCAAAAGTGACCATGCAGGCGATCCAGGGGTTCATGCCGTGGGCAATCATGATGGGCGGAAGAATCAGCACAAAGATTGCCGAGGCGGATGTGAGCGACACAATAACCAGTTTGACGAGCGAGGCCACAACCACCAGCGTCACAATGAACAGGGCGGGTTCGGAAATCACGTTGGCAAGGAGGGGCTGCAGTTCCGTACCAAGCCAGCGGTCAACCTTGAGCGACTGGATAACCGAGGCCATGTTCAGGATGCTGCCCACGAAAACAACGGACGACCAGTCGATGCCCGTCTTGAAATCGTTTTTGTCCATAACCTTGAGCAACATGAGTGTGCACATGGCCATCAGGGAAACTTCACCGGCAGATATCTTGTGCAGCGATTCGGTCATCCACATAAGCAGGGTGACAATAAGCACGCCCATGCACAGCTTTTCATTACGGGTCATGGGCCCGAGCTTTTCAAGCTGAGCGGTGCTGTAGCCTGCGGGCAGGCTGACTTTTTCCTTGGGCTTGTAGCAGGTCACGATGAAAAGACCCATGCCGAGGAAAACGCACACGCCATAGGGCAACGACCACAAAAGCCACTGCAGCCACGTAACGCCGCGATAGGCCTCGGGCAGCATGCCCACCAGCACGTAATGGCTGAACGAGCCGCTCATGAACATGTGCCCCATGAGGATAAAGCCCACATAGCATGCGCCGAACAGGCCGTTGGCCGCGTTGGACTTGCGTTCAATGCCAAGTTCATCGCTGATGCCCATGGCAATGGGCGAAGAAAGCGTGGCCTTGGCGTTCATGCTGGGAATGAGCGGGCCGATCACAGTGCCCGAACCAATCAGCCCCCACACCTGTCCGGCAAAGCTGGCAGGGAAAAGCTTGAGCACCCAGAGCGAGATGCGCTTTAAAAGGCCTGTTTTGCCAGCCACTGCGCCCAGGGCGAATGCACCGACCATGATCCACCAGCCGGAGGTGGAAAACGTGGCGAACGCTGTTTTGAAAGGCACGCACTTGAAGGCCGACCACAAGATACACATCATCAAACCGGTGACAAATTCTGGCACGATCTCGGTGATCCACCAGCCCACAGCCCACACGGTGATGCCAAGAGCAATCATGGTCTTTTCGTTCAGGCCTTCTGGCGGCGCTTGCAGGGCGACCCAGATACCAAGGATGATGGAAAGAACAGACCCCGCAAGGCGAATGTTCTTGACCAGATTCCCTTTGTTTTCAGCAGCGATTTCAGCCATGACACTCCCTCTGTGTAAAAAATGGAACGGCCTCGGGGCAAAAAAATGAATGGAAAATTAAAAAACCGGAGCAGACCGAAAACGCAAAAGAGGCGCCAGCAACCCAACGTAAAAAGGTGTTTTGCTTCATATGTTGAGCGTCACTTCAGATACAACCACAATAACGCTCTTGCCGGGCTCTAGTGCGCGCATGCCAAACACAAACAACCAGTCTGTTAAACGCGTTTGAGATATCCACAGAATCTCTTTATGCGCTTTGTTTTTGATCCCGCTTTGGGCCGCATTTGCGCCATGGGTATCGTAAAAATATTGTTTGTTTTTCAGCTAACTGCAATGTGCCGTGCGCCAGTGTTTTTTTGCGCTAAGTATAACAATAAGCAAGTTAAATGTTGCGGTGTCAGCAATGCGCCAACAGGCCGGAACGCTATGTCGCTCGCAGGGGCAAGGCGGAGATCCGCCTTGCCCCTGAGGGGGCTGCTTGATCTACAGGGATTGGGGTAAGCAGCGCGACACGGGTGCACCTGACTATTCGTGGAAGGTATGGAAACCTTCCTCATTGCGCAGTACGCGCAAAATTCCGTAGGCCAGCGCTTCCAGCTCGTTTTCTCCCGGCAGCACCATGACCTCGCCGAGGAACTGTATCCGGGGCACCACGCGCTCAATGATGTACGAGGAGTTGGCCAATGCGCCGGTAAGCACCACAACATCCACCTGGCCTTTGATGACCGCAGCCAGCGAGGCAATGTGCTTGGCAACCTGATAGGTCATGCCGTCGTACACAAGGCGGGCTTTTTCATCGCCTTCGGCAATGCGGCGTTCAACCTCAAGGGCATTGTTGGTGCCAAGGTAGGCCATCAGGCCTCCCTGACCGCGCGTGCGCCGCGTGGCTGAATGGCGGTCAAACTTGCCCGAAAAGCACAGGTCGATGAGCTGCCTGTTGGGCAGGCCGCCGGAACGCTCGGGCGAGTAGGGGCCTTCCTCATCAGTGATGACATCAATCATGCGCCCCTGATGAATGACCGTGGCGCTGATGCCCGCACCCATGTGGCTGACGATGATGTTCTTGTCCGCCAGTTTCCAGCCCTTGCTCGTGGCGGCCTTGATGGCCATGGCGCGCATGTTGAGGGCATGGCACGAGGCCTTGCGGCGAATTTCCGGCAGGCCGGAGAGCTTGGCGATGTCTTCCATCTGATCCATCACCACGGCATCATAGATGTAGGAGGGGATGTTTAGCGGCTTGGCGATTTCGTGCGCCAGCAGCGCCCCGAGGTTGGAGGCGTGGTCGTCAATGGGGCGGTGCCGCAGAAAGTCCAGCATGCCCTCATCAACAAGATACGCGCCCTGCAACAGTGGGGGCAGTTTGCCGCCACGCCCGGCCACGGCGGAAAGCTGGTGCAGGTCAAACTGCTCTTCTTGCAGCGCCTTCAGTATGGCATCCAGCCGGATGGGAAACTGGGCGACGTTGCTTTCAAACCCGCGCAGGGATTCTGCCGGATGATCCACTTTTTTCTGGAACAAAAGCTCGTGGTTCTTGTAAACGGCAATCCGCGTGGAGGTGGAACCGGGATTGATGGAAAGAACGGTATAGTTGGTTTCCGCCATGTCATATCCTTATGGGACAATGTGAAATGCTCTTGCTGTCATGGGCTGCCGCGCCTGATGCGCTGAGCTGCATTGCAGCGCGGCAGCCTGAAACCTTGCGAGCGGTTGGCTCAGGGGCGCAAGCGGCAGGGCCAGCCCATCCGCAGTTGGCTATCCCGCAGCAGAGGCCGCAAGAACCATGGTTCTGAACTTGTCTTCAGCGCTTGCCGCGCGGGAATTGAGCACCACCGGCACCCTGCCGCCCACCACTATGCCTGCGGTCAGCGCGTTGGCCGTATGGCGCAGGCACTTGATAAGCACGTTGGCGGTGACAATATTGGGGCACACCAGCAGGTCGGCATCGCCTGCAACGGGGCTTTCATAGCCCTTGGTGGCGGCTGATTCAGCGCATACCGCCAGGTCGTAGGATATGGGGCCTTCAATCAGGCAGCCGGTGATCTGGCCGTTTTTGTTCATTTCTTTCAGCGCGGCGGCGTCAACGCTTTCAGGCATTTTTTCATTAACGGTTTCCGCAGAGGCCAGCACCGCAACCTTGGGGTTATCAATGCCCATGCGCGCAAGGGCATCCACCGCGTTCTGGATAATGTCGCGCTTCTGTTCGAGCGAAGGCGCAATGTTGATGGCGGCATCGCACAGGGCCAGAAGCTTGGGGTAGGTGGCAACCTGCACAATGTTCATGTGCGAGATCAGCCGCCCGGTGCGGAAGCCGGTTTCTTCCTTGAACAGCCCCTTGAGAAGAACACCGGTCTGGATCAGGCCTTTGAGAATAAAGTTGGCCCGGCCTTCCTTGACCGCCATGCCAGCCCCTGTGGCGGATTCCTGCGGCGTGGCAGTTTCAACAATGGGATAGGCATCGCCCGGCAGGCCTATGGCCTTGAGTTTTGCTGCGATATCTTCCTTCTTGCCAAACAGCAGCGGCTCCACAAGGCCCACTTCAACAGCGTGCCGCACAGCTTCAAGCACATGCTCGTCTGCGGCTTCCACCACAGCCACCTTGCACTTGTGGGCTTTTTGCATCACTGCTGCTTCAAGTTCGTCAAAGCTCTTGTATACCATGACTGACTCCGGCCTGTTATTTTTCCAGAACTTCAATGGCAAAGTCGGGGCAGACCATCATGCATGTGCGGCAGCCTATGCAGGCCTGCGCATTGACCGGAGTCATAAAAAGGTAGCCAGCCGCATTGTATTCCGTGCCGAAGTCGTAGACGGACTTGGGGCAGAGTTCCTTGCAGTAGCCGCAGCCCTTGCAGAGCACGGCGTCCACGCAAACTTCAAAAGTTTTCTTTTCCTCGCTCATCAGTTTCCCCCCCGGGCGGCTTGGGCAGCAGCAGCGCCCCGCCTGATCACTTCCATGTTAATCTTGGCCACTTCGGGTTTGCCCTTGCGCTCGGCGATGCTCAGCAACGTGTCCAGAGGCAGTGCCCCGGTAAGCGCCATGGCCGCCCCAAGACCGGCAAGGTTGGCCGATTTGGGCGCGCCCAGCTCGTGGGCGATCTCGGTCATGGGGATGCCGATCCAGTTGCTCAGCTGGCGGGGTTTCATGAGCGAGGTGTCGTACACAACGGGGGCTACGGCTTTGTCGTAGCGGGTGCCCACAACCTCGTTCAGCGCAATGATCAGGTTGGGTTTGACGACCTGCTGGAAAAGGATTTCCGCATCATCCATCAGCACTTCGGCGCTGATAAAGCCGCCGCGTTGCGAAATGCCGTACGACTGGGACTGCACTACGTTGCGGCCACCCAGAATAGCGGCTTCGGCAAGAAAGGACGCGCAAAACACAAGGCCCTGCCCGCCGGTGCCAGCCATGATAAATTCATACTGGGCCATGCTACTTTCCTCCCTTGGCGGCCGTGATCACCGCGCGCTCGGCCTCGTAGCGAGTGTTGAAATCGTGAACGTCCTTGTCGGCGATGACGCCGGTGACAAAGTAGCCAAGATCCGCTGCGTTCTCGATGGAATCAAACTTGGCCTGGGAAACGGCCTTTTCCTTGAGATTGCGCAGCATATCCACAGGCTGCTTCATCTTGTTGCGGGGGCCGAACAGGGTGGAGCAGGGACTCATGGCTTCGATAAGTGAAAAGCCTTTTTTCTGGATACCGGCAACAATGCGGTTCTTGAGGCGCATGCCGCTGGTGACGGATTCGCGGGCCACAAAGTTGGCCCCTGCCGCGCGCACCAGATCGCACACGTCAAAGCCGCGCTCGGGGTTGCCGCCAACAGACGTGCTGGTGATGGCCCCGTTGGGCGTGGTTGCCGAGTACTGACCGCCGGTCATGCCGTAGTTCAGGTTGTTCACAATGATGGCCGTAAGGTCCATATTGCGGCGGGCCGTATGGATAAGATGGTTGCCGCCAATGGTGGTGCCGTCGCCATCGCCCATAAGAACAATGACGTGGAGATTGGGGTTGGCCGCCTTGGCGCCGGTGGCGAAGGTGAGGGCGCGCCCGTGCGTGGTATGCAGGGCATTGGCGGAAATATAATCATCGGCCTTGCCCCAGCAGCCAATGCCGGTGACGACAAGAACGTCTTCTTTTTTGAGATTCAGCTCGTCCATGGCGCACAAAAGCGCGTTCAGGACAATGCCGTTGCCGCAGCCCGCACACCACATGAGCGGCAGTGCCTCTTTGTTAAGAAGCGAGCGTGAAATAGCCTGTGCCATTGTATTTCTCCTTTACTTCAAGGCGGCTGCGATCTGGGCCGGGGTCATGATGCTGCCGTTGTAGCTGTTAACCCCAACAACCAGCGATGGATCCGGCACATACTTTTTCACTTCTCCAGCCAACTGGCCGGAATAGTTCATTTCAGCAACAACAATGCGCTTGGCCTTGCGTGCGGCTTCCCGCACTTCCACATCGGCAAAGGGCCACAGGGTCTGCAGCTGGAGAACGCCAACCTTGCCGCCGCTGGCATTGGCCTCTTGCGCCACGCTGCGGGCTGCGCGGGTGACCACGCCGGAAGTAATGATCAGGGTATCGCAGTCTTCTTTGCCGAAGTAGCGCGTCATGACGATTTCATCACGGCCCTTGGCAATCTTGGTGTGCAGCTGGGCGACCCTGCGTCCGGCATTTTCGGGCGTATTGCAGCTAAAGCCGTTTTCGCCGTGCATGGAGCTTGTGACATGGAAGACATAGTCGCTGCCATAGCTGGCCAGGGGCGCAACAGCGCCTTCGTCAAAGCAGAAGGGCTTGTAGTCGGCGGGTGCGCAGGCAGGCTGGCTGCGGTCAACAACCTCCACTTCACCCTGGTCGGGAATGACAATGTTTTCACGCATGTGGCCGCAAACTTCTTCCGGGGCCATGATGACCGGCACGCGGTATTTTTCGGACAGGTTGAAGGCCTTGACCGTCAGGTCAAAGCATTCCTGTACCGAGGCCGGGGTCAGCGCGATAATTTCCTGGTCGCCATGCCGTCCCCAGCGCAGCTGCATGATATCGGACTGGGCCGGTTTGGTGGCAAGGCCTGTGGATGGACCGGAACGTTGCACGTTCACTACCACCACGGGTACTTCGCCCATGGTCGCCATGCCGAGGTTTTCCTGCATAAGCGAAAAACCGGGGCCGCTGGTGGCGGTAAACGACTTCACGCCTGCCAGTGATGCGCCCACAATGGCGCCCATGCTCGCCAGTTCGTCTTCCATCTGCATGAAAATGCCCCCAAGCTTGGGGAGCTCGCGCGAGGCGATTTCAGCAATTTCGGAAGAAGGGGTGATGGGATACCCGGCGTAGTACCGCGCTCCTGCGTAGAACGCGCCTTGGGCTATGGCGGCGTTACCCTGGATGAGCTTGCTTTGTTTTTTCATTGCCTTTCTAAACCTCATTTCCGTTGTGGTGCCACCAGTAATTGTTCTGCCATCTCTCAATTGATGTGTACTCTTTGTGCAAAACAACTTCATTTGCCGAAAGTAACGGCATTGATTGCAGTTTGTATGGCTGAGACTTTCTTTTTTATATGAAAAATACAAACACTATGGAGAGTATTTTTCTGTCATTATCCAAGAGTTGCAGTTTTTAGTTCAGCAAGTATTATGCCAAATAACGAATTACTGCACAGCGCTGAAATTGCTTCTCTTTTTTCTGAAGGCTGGTTTATTTTGTTAACTATGTTTTCGGATGTGTTGCGAAAGTTAACGTTGAGTACGGCTGCGAAGTGTCGGGCTGATCCGGTATTCCCGCAAAAAAATTAAATAACAGGTAGTTATAAATACTTTGCGGTTGATCTGTATCTTGTTTCCCCTGCGGGCATGCTCGCTGTGCAGATGGCTCAATCGAAACAGCAAGCATGCCCGCAAGGGACGCCGCGTAGGGGACGCGGCATGGCCCTGTTACAGGCCATATGCCTTGGCAAGCAGTTCGGCAGTGTGCAGCACGCGAATGTTTGCGCCGCGGTGGCTCAAACCGTCGATAAGCTGCATCTTGCAGGCAGAACAGCCAGTGGCGACAACATCCGCCCCAGTGGACAGAATGTCGCTGGTTTTATCCGCCAGAATCTGCTGAGACAGGTCATAGTGGGTGGCGCTGAACGTGCCCGCGCAACCGCAGCAGACATCTGGGCGGCTCATTTCCACAAAACGCAGGCCGGGTATGGCGCGGATGAGACCGCGGGGCTGCTTGGATACGCCCATGCCGCGCACAAGGTGGCAGGCATCGTGATAGGTCGCCTTGAGGGGGACGTTCTGCACATAGGGCGCAGGGCCAAGCCTGGTGAGAAAGTCGGAAATGTCGAAGACCTTGTCCTTGAATCCTTCCCATGCAGAAAGCGCGTCGCTGTTTTGCAGCACCTCGCCGTATTCCTTGCTGAGGGCCGAGCCGCAGGTGGCGCAGCCGGTGATGACGGCGTCAAAGCTGCCGCGTGAAAGGATGCGTGCGTTGTTTTCAGCCAGCAGGGCCGCGCCGTCAAAATCGCCGGACGAAAACAGTGGCGTGCCGCAACACTGAAGGTTGTCCAGCAAATGCACTTCCACGCCGTTGGCAACCAGCACGTCTATGAGGGCCTTGCCTGCATTGGCATAGACATAGTTGAGCATGCAGCCGGGGAAAAAGGCCACCCGAGCACGGGCGGATCCCTTGGGGCTGCTGACGGCAGGCATGATCTTGCGCAGCGGCTTGTCGGCCAGAGCCGGGACAACGCGGCGAAGGTTCAGCCCTGCGGCGGGGATGGGAATGCGTGAAACCTTGCCCGCGCCGTTTTCAGTATTTTTGAAGAGTATGGACTGAAAAGGTTTGGCGTGGCTCAGGGCCATATCAAACAGCCGACCCTTGGTGACAGCTTTGAATGCGATACTCTTTGCGGCTGGCAGCTGGCCTTCTTCCGCCATCTTGCGGCGCAAGGCCATGATCAGGTCGGTGGTGTTGACGCCGGAAGGGCAGATGGCCTTGCAGCGCATGCACAGGGTGCAACGGGCGGCCAGTTCCATCAGCTCCTTGGTGGGCTTTACCGTGCCGTCCGCCAGAGAACGCAGCAGAAAAAGCTTGCCGCGTGAAGAATTGGATTCTTCGTATGTCTTGCCGTAAACCGGGCAGATGGTGAGGCACTGCCCGCAACGGGTGCACTTGAGGGCGGCTGCTTTCAATTCGTCCAGGGACTTGCTCATGCCTGGCCTCCGAAGATGCAGCCAGGATTCAGGATGTTGTTGGGATCAAGAGCCTTTTTGATGGCTCGCATGGCCCCGACCTGAGCTTCGCCCAGCTGCTTGGTGATGTAGGGCGCTTTTTCGCGGCCCACGCCGTGCTCCGCAGAAACTGTCCCGCCCATCTTGATGATTTCGTAATGGAACTCGGAACGGGCCTTGGCGGCTGTTTTCTTTTCTTCATCAGAGTTGAAGAAGAAGTGCGGATGAATGTTGCCGTCGCCCGCATGGCCCTGACAGCTCACCTTGATGCCGTGCTTTTTGCCCACTTCAAAGAGCATGTGCACGGCCTGGGCAAGCTTGTTGATGGGCACAGCCGGATCGCCGCCCAAGCGTCCCTTTGCCACGCGGGCAAGGGCGGGCAGGCCGGAACGGCGCGCAACCCAGAGCTGCTCGGCCTCTTCTGCGGTTTCTGCCACGTGAAAATCGACCATGCCCAGCTGCTCGCACACCCGGCGGATGACCTCCACCTGCGGCTTGAGGGTGGAAACATCGCCGTCCACTTCGATAAGCAGCATTGCGCCCGCATCCACGGGCAGGCCCGCATGGGTGTAGTCTTCAACAGCGCGGATCAGGGTCTGTTCCTGAAATTCCATGATTGAGGGCACAACGCCGCTGGTCATGATTGCAGAAACAGCCTTGGCAGCGTTTTCAATGTTGTTGAAGGCAACGCGCATGGCGCGCTTTGCCTGCGGCAGGGGAATGAGCTTGAGGGTGATTTCTGTTATGACGCCCAGCGTGCCCTCGGAACCCGTGAACAGCTGGGTGAGGTTGTAGCCGGTCACGTCCTTGATGCACTTGCCGCCAGCGCGGATAATTTCGCCCGAAGCCAGCACGACCTGCATGCCCGTGACGTAGCTTTTGGTGGTGCCATATTTGACGCACTGCAAGCCGCCTGCATCGGTCGCCACATTGCCGCCGATGGAAGAAAACGTGAAGCTGGCGGGATCCGGCGGGTACATGAGGCTGTGCGCGGCGGCGGCTTTTTTGATGTCAGCAGTGATTGCGCCGGGGCCAACAACAGCCATCAGGATCTCCGGCTCCACGATGATGGAATTCATGCGTTGCAGCGAAATAATGATGGAATAGTCGCTTTCAGCAATGGCGTTGACGCTGAGGCCGCTTCCCTGTGAGCGTGTAACCACGCTGATTTTGTGCTCATTGCAGAAGCCGACGATTTTGGAAACCTCTTCGGCGGTGACGGGCAAGGCTACCAGAATGGGCAGAAAAGCCGATGGAGCCGCCCCGCCAGCGTTGTAGGTGTAGCAAACGAGGTCTTCCTGCTTGGTGAGCATGTTTTTTTCACCGATAAATGAAGCGATATGTGTGCGAACATCCTCTTTTGTCAGCATTTTTTCTCCTCGCTAACCGCATTGGCGCGGTGTGCAAAATTTTGAGCCTTCCAAACGCCTGCCGATGGTATGTGCGTCCAGCAAGACGGCGACAACATATTCAATAAAATCGCGGACACTCCGCGCGTAACTTGTCTGTTTTGACGTAACGTGAGCCGTCATTTACCGGGAGCTTGAGGCGCTTGTTACGAATTGCCCACAAATAAGCAGCAATCATGCCACATGGGGAATAACATTATTTTTTAGATGGTTATGTGTGTTTTTCTGAAATTGCGCTGCGCAGAAGCCCCATTGTGCGTTTATATTGCGTACGTACTGGTTGTAAAAATTAACACAGCGATAAATGAAGTGATCAAACCTTGAGGCGTTGCACATGGCTTTGTTTGCCGGTGCGGCGGTCTGTGCTGGGCGGTTCCAGCTCGTGGCAGTCTGCACTCAGCTTGCGGGCATGGCGTCGGCAGGTTTGTCCTCTGCCCATCTGCCGGATGCGGGCAGGCAAGGCAGACTGAAAAAACGCAGAGAACAGTTTTGTGGATTTAAGCTGTGCTGCGGCCTTGCTTATGCCAGGAGTGTGCTTACTGAATAACAACGGGCCAGTGCGTTTTTAGGGCGCGCAGCGTGTGGAATATTTCTTCTGCATGCAGTGTTTTTGTGAAAGGATGTTGGATGGTTTGGAGTAAGTCACGCCAGCTTGCGTTAAAAGTTTTAACGAAGGGCATGATTTATCGTGTATTCTCTGGAGCGGAGCTGGCTGCCCATTGCGGCAGCGGGCAACTCCATGTAGACTGATAAGAATTACCGGGATGCCCGCAGCCGGCCTGTGCCGCCTGTGGTTTCACGCGCAACCGAATATTTCCGCAGGATTTTGCCATGAACAAAAAGCAGGACATCACCACGATCGGCATGCCCCTCATAGACAGCGTTGTTGAACGCCTCTGCCGAGAAGATTCGCTCAGCACCGTGTGGCATCGCTCTGGTCAGGGCGCGCCAATGCCGTCTTTGCCGGTGCTTTCCGAAATACTTGAGCGTCTGCGCGCGGCTATCTTTCCCGGCTATTTTGGCGCGGCCACTGTGCGGCGCGAATCCATGCGCTATCACCTTGCCGCCAATCTGGACAGCATCCACCGCCTGCTGGGCGAGCAGATAGTGCGCGGCTTCTGCTTCAGCTGCGCGGGGCTGGGCATTCCCTGCACCTCGTGCGAAACAGAGGGGCAGCAAGCCGCCCTGGCATTTATGGACAGCCTGCCGGAAATACGTCGCCTGCTGGCTGGCGATGCCAAGGCCGCCTACGAGGGCGACCCTGCGGCCACCAGCCCAGGTGAGACCATTTTCTGCTATCCTTCGCTGCGGGCCATGTTTCACCACCGCATTGCCCACGAACTCTACAAGCTCAAGGTGCCGGTCATTCCGCGCATCATTTCTGAAATGGCCCACGGCACAACGGGTATCGACATCCACCCTGGCGCGGCCATTGGCGAGGAATTTTTCATCGACCATGGCACAGGCGTGGTTATTGGCGAAACCTGCATCATCGGGCGTAACTGCCGCCTGTATCAGGGTGTGACTCTGGGCGCGCTCTCCTTTCCCAAGAATGCGGACGGAACCCTCACCAAGGGCAATCCCCGGCACCCAATACTGTGCGACAACGTCACTGTTTACGCCGGGGCCACGATTCTTGGCCGCGTGACAGTGGGCAAGGGGGCCGTCATCGGCGGCAATGTGTGGATTACTCAGGATGTACAGGCGGGAGCCCGCATTACTCAGGAGAAACCCCGTGACTAAAGGCCCCAAGCTGTGGCGCCGCATGGCGCTGCTCTTGTCTTGCGTGGCCCTGTGCGCCGCCTTGCTGAACCTTGGCGGCTGCGGCCTCAGTGTAAAGCCTAAAGGGCAGGTGGTGACAGGCGTTAGCGTGGGGCATTGACCCGGCTTGCGCCCCCTGTCTCAAATTGACAAGCCCTGTCGTTTTTGCGCGCCAAGAGGTGTGCAGGGACGGCAGGGTCTGTTGTTTGTTTTTGAAACTGTGAGCAATGTTGCTGGCATGCTGGCAGCGGGTGCTCGAAAACGCGCAGGCATCAGGCCGTGCAGGGCGCGCCAGTGCAGGAAATTTCAGGTTCAGGCGGGCTGACGGTATGGACATGACGCCTCTTGCATGACATACTCCCGCCTTCATAAATTTGGGCCTTTCGCGGCGCGTGTTCCTTGGTGTGTTTTCATTTTGAAATGTTTGCCTGCCAGCAAAGCCTTCATGCTGTCTTCATGGGTAACGTCCTGTAGGGCAACAATGGGGGCAACGGACAAGACACATTGCCTTGCAAGCATTTCATGGCGCGGATTTTTGCAACAATTTGTGCAGGGCGGCAGTTGCTCTAACGTCAGGCTTCCGGCGCAGGAAGTGGAGTTCGCATGGAATTTTTTACTGAAGTTGTGGGCACGAGCATCAAAATTTATGCGCTCATGACGCCCCCTGCCGTGCTGAGCGCCTTTATCAGCGGCACCAAGGGCTTTGACAAAAAACAGAAATCCAGGGTGGCCGCCAAAACCTCTGCGGCCATCTTTCTTATCGGCGTAACGCTGTTCCTGTTTGGGCCGCACCTGTTTTCGCTTTTCGGCTTCACGCTTGACGCCTTTCGCATAGGCGCGGGCGTGTTGCTTTTTCTTACGGCAGTTTCCCTCATGAACGATGACGGCAAGGACGCGCTTTCCGGCAAGGAGGGCGACATCAGCGTTGTGCCGCTGGCCATACCGCTTGGCATGGGGCCTGCCTCCATCGGCGCGGTGATGGTCATGGGCGCGTCCGCCACAGAGATGCATCAGGTGCTGGTGGGCGTTTTTTCGCTGCTGGCCGCGGCCTTTGGCATGTTTGTGCTGCTGTGCATGGCCGATGGCGTGGTGCGCGCCCTGCACCGCACGGGCATTGCCGTGCTGTCCAAGTTGACGGGGCTTCTGCTGGCAGCCATTGCGGCGCAGGTGATCTTTACAGGTATACGGGCCTTTCTGGGGTAGAATATTTGCCCGTTGCCTGCTGTCTCGGGCAAACAATGCGAACAGGCGGCGAAAGATACTGATTTCGCCGCGCTTTCTATAAAATAAACAGAATTTGGCGGTAGAGGGGTAGGCCGCCCCGGCTGTGGTTCAGGTACAACCCTGGGCGCGAGCAAGGGGCGAGGCCCGGAGCGATGGCCGCAAGCGGCAGCGCTGCAAAGGGCAGACCGACGAGGCGATTAACGGCATGGGGGCTGCTGCCCGGCGCAAAGCAACTTGATATCTTGGGCGCGCGGTGCGGCAACAAGAGGAGGATGTCATGGGCATACTGGAAAAAATGTTTAATCCTGCGGCCAGAGGCAGCACGGTCCGGCGCGAAATGCTGGCCGGACTCACCAGCTTTATGGCCATGTGCTATCTGATTTTTGTGGTTCCCGGCATGCTTGCTGACGCTGGTATGCCCAAGGATTCCGCCGTGGCGGCCACCATCTGGATTACCGTCATCGCCACGCTGATCATGGGCCTGTGGGCCAAGTTTCCCGTGGGCGTCGCGCCCGGCCTCGGCATCACGGCCTTTTTTGCCTACTATGTTTGCGGCCCGGCGGGCTATACATGGCAGACCGGCCTCGGCGCTGTGTTCATCTCAGGCGTGGTTTTTCTGCTGCTCACTGTCACCAAGGTGCGCCAGCTTATCATCAATGCCGTCCCCATGGATCTCAAGTACGCCATTGTGGTGGGTATTGGCGCGTTTATCGCCTTTATCGGCATGAAGAGCTGCGGCCTTGTGGCCGCCAGCCCCGCCACTTTTGTGACGCTGGGCAACCTTGGCGATCCCAAGACCCTGCTTTCTGTGGCAGGCATTTTCCTCATCGGCGCGCTGCTTTCTCTGCGCGTGCCTGGCGCCATGATCATCGGCATCGTGGTTATTGCCGCCGCCGGCATGATGCTTGGCGTGTCGCAGATGCCGCAGGGCAGCATTTTCAACGCCGCCCTGCCCCTGCCCACCGAGACTTTCATGGCGATGGATCTCAAGGGTGCGCTGCACCACGGCCTGATCTCCATCATCTTTACCCTGACCATGGTTGACCTGTTCGACAACATGGGCGTGCTGATCGGCCTTTCGCAGAAAGCCGGATTCATCCGTGAAGACGGGCACATCGAAAATCTGGACAAGGCCCTGATTTCCGACTCCATCGCTACCATGTCCAGCGCCGTCATGGGCGCGACCACCGCCACCAGCTATCTGGAAAGCGCCGCAGGCGTGGCCGAGGGCGGCCGCACCGGCCTGACCGCCGTGACCATTGCCGTGCTCTTTTTTCTCACGCTGTTCTTTGCGCCGCTGGTGGGCATGGTGCCCGCCTATGCGACGGCCCCTGTGCTGATCATCGTGGGCGCCATGATGATGCAGGAAGTGGGGCGCATCAAGTTCAAGGACTTTACCGTGGCTTTGCCCGCCTTTTTGACCATCATCAGCATGCCGCTTACCTTCAACATCGCCACGGGTTTTGGCTTTGGCTTTGTGAGCTGGGTCGGTATCAAGGTGCTTTCCGGGCGTTTCAAGGATCTTAACGTGGTGATGCTGATCATTGCCCTGTGCTTTGTGGTCAACTTTGCCCTGCGCCTTCAGTAGAGTGTTTTGCGGCGCGATTTTTCAAGATTCGCGCGGGGCATCCGAACCTTGCAAGAGTAGACTGCTCCAAGCCCCATAACGGCAACGCACTGTGATTGCTGAACAGGCTCCTGTTCCGGCTGATGCCGGGCGGGGGCCTGCTTTTTTGCGGAACCGCGGGGAGAAGAAGCACTGCACCTTGCCTTTACTCTCGCATCAGGGCATACTTTGCGACCGAAAATGTAACGCTCACCAGCCCCAAGGGCACATGAGGAATATTCGCACATGGCAATGCTTCTGCAATCACAGCGCCCCCCCAAACCCCTGTGGCGGGAATACGGCGAAGCTCTGTTCGTCGCGCTTATCTTGGCTCTGGTCATCCGCACCTTTGTGGTGCAGGCATTCAAGATTCCTTCGGAATCCATGGTTAAAACCCTGCTTGTGGGCGATCACCTGCTGGCAAGCAAGTTTTCCTACGGCATCAAGATTCCCTTTACCCACTCCTACATTTACAAGGGGAGCGACCCGGTCAAGGGCGACATTATCATTTTTGAATACCCCAATGATCCCAGCGTGGACTACATCAAGCGCATCATTGGAACGCCCGGCGACACCATTGAGGTGCGCAACAAGCAGCTGTTCCGCAACGGCGAGCCGGTAAAGGAAGCCTACATCCGCTTTACCGAGCCTGACCGCATCCAGCCGGTGCGCGACAATTTTGGCCCTATTACCGTGCCCGCAGACAAGTATTTTGTCATGGGCGACAACCGCGACAACTCGATGGATTCGCGCTTCTGGGGCCTCGTGGACCGCAGCGCCATACGCGCCAAAGCCTGGCGCATCTATTGGTCGTGGGGCGGTCTGGGCGATATCCGCTGGGATCGCATCGGCAAGGCCGTGCAATAGCATCTGGCGGTACATTCTGCTTGCAGGCGCGGACGGGATTTGCCCGGTGCGCCTGACGACAAGACTTTTGCGGCGCGGGTAGATGCAACAATCCGCGCCGCTTATCATTTGCAGGGTCAAGGAGAACGCATGGTTGTCCGTTTGAACAGCGGCGGGGTTGAAGGTGTGGATGCCTACCCCGTGGAACTGGAAGTGGACTTCGTGCGGCAGGGGCTGCCCGGCTTCACCATGGTGGGGCTGGCGGAAACAGCGGTGCGCGAGGCCAAGGACAGGGTCTTTGCCGCCTTGCGGGCCTGCGGCTTCAAGCTGCCCCCGGCGCGGATTACGGTAAACCTTGCACCGGCTTGGCGGCGCAAGAGCGGCGCAAGCTATGACCTGCCGCTGGCCGTTGGGTTGCTGGCCGCTGCGGGGATTATACCTGCGGAGCCTTTACAGGGAATGTATCTTGCGGGCGAACTTTCTCTCAACGGGGCGTTGCGCCCGGTGAGCGGCGTGTTGCCTCTGGCCCTGCTGGCGCGCCAGCAGGGAGCCGCAGGGTTGGTGGTTCCCCCTGGCAACGGCGCGGAAGCTGCGGTGGTTCGCGGGCTCAAGGTGTTTGCGCCCGAGGGGCTTGGCCGCTGCGCGGCCTTTCTGGCTGGTGCGGAGCCGCTTGAGCCTCTGTGCGAACCCGTGCCCGATATGCTTGAAGCACCTGCCTACAGGCAGGATTATGCCGAAGTTAAAGGCCAGGAGGCCGCCAAACGTGCGCTGGAAGTGGCCGCAGCTGGCGGCCACAACGTGCTGCTCATAGGCCCGCCCGGCAGCGGCAAAACCATGCTGGCTCAGCGCCTGCCTACCATTCTGCCGCCGCTGGACTTTGAAGAATCTCTGGAAGTCACAAAGATTTACAGCGTGTCGGGCAAGCTGCCGCCCGAGGCCGGACTTATGCGTGTGCGGCCCTTTCGCGCGCCGCACCACACCATATCCGATGTGGCGCTGGTGGGCGGCGGGGGCTACCCGCGCCCCGGCGAGGTAAGTCTTGCCCACCGAGGGGTGTTGTTTCTGGACGAACTGCCCGAATTTCGCAAAACAGCCCTTGAGGCGTTGCGCCAGCCTCTGGAAGGCGGCGTGGCTGCCATTGCGCGCGCCGCGCACAGTGTGAACTTTCCCGCTGCCTGCATGCTTGTGGCAGCCATGAATCCCTGTCCATGCGGCTATTACGGCGACCCCACGCACCAGTGCACCTGCCGCGAGGAACAACGGGTGCGCTATCAGTCACGCCTTTCCGGCCCCATGCTTGACCGCATTGACGTGCATGTGGAAGTGCCTGCTGTGGCCTATGCGGATTTTCGCGGTGCAGGCCGAGGCGCTTCGTCCGCGCAGATGCGCGAACGCGTGCTCAAGGCTCGATCAACCCAGCGGGCGCGCTACGGCAGCGACGGGCCACGCTGCAATGCGGAACTTTCCGGCGCGTTGCTCGATCAGCATTGCGCGCTGGATGCCGAAGGCCATGCCCTGATGGAGGGCGCGGTCAACCGTCTTTCCCTCTCCGCACGGGCATGCGCCAGAGTGCTGCGCATGGCCCGGACCATTGCCGATCTGGACGATGCCGCCAGCATTGCCACGCGGCACCTGGCCGAAGCTGTGTCGCTCCGGGTGCTGGACAGAGGCTGATTCTCTTTTCAACACAGCAACATCCCACAAATTTAAAGAATGTTAACGCCCTTGGTCAGCCCTAATTTAGGGCGACACCTGGGCGCGAAGTGTTCTTGACTAAATACATGACACAGTCATATATCAACCGAGGAATATATTTCCCCAGTTCTATATATGAGGTGTTTATGGAAAACGATATGTTGGAAAAATCGTACATCCCTTTTCAATGTTTGGTAATCAACACTCTTAACCGATTCAATGTGGAAGGCATCACCACCGCGCAATACGAAATTTTGGATGCCCTGGTCGCGAACGGCAGCAAAACCACCACGGAACTGGCCACCCTGCGTGGAATTTCGCAATCTGGCACGTCCAAGCTTACCAAAAGGCTTTTGGATAAAAATCATATTGTGCAAAAGAAAAGCGGAACCGACAGGCGCAGTTACGACATATCAATCACTCCCGAGGGAAGAGATTTTCTTAACAGGGCGGAAAAATTCAGAAAAGAACTGCTGCTCACTATCGAAGCCGCCTTGTCGGAACAGGAACGCGAAACCTTTGCGACCCTTTGCCGCAAAATCGTAGCTTCGTCCGCCAAGGGAAAGGAAAAGGCGTAACCAATGAAATTTAGGGGCAATATCGCCATAGTTACAGGCGCTTCCACCGGCGTTGGCGAAGCCATCGCTCAGGAGCTTTATGGCCGTGGGCTTACAGTGGTTATAACGGCCAGGGACAGTGCGGCTATCGAGGCCACGGCACGGAACATGGATCCATCCGGACAACGCGTTTTCCCCATGATTGCAGATGTCAAAGACCACATTTCCGTCAAAAACTTGATTGATTCCATCATGGAGCGCTGGGGAAGAATTGACTATCTTGTGAACAATGCGGGTATAACCGGGCCGCATGGCGTCTCCATATGCGATTATGATGTGGAAGACTGGCAGGAAGTTATCCAGACGGATCTGAGCGGCGTTTTTTATGGGATGAAGTATGCTATCCCCGCCATGCTCAGGAACGGAGGTGGCGCGGTGGTCAATCTTTCCGCCGTCAACGGCATGGTGGGGATTCCGGGGATTGCCCCTTACACTTGCGCCAAACATGGCGTTGTGGGACTGACCCAATCTGTTGCGCTGGAATTTGCAGAAAAAGGTATACGTGTAAACGCTCTGGCCCCAGGCTATGTTGATACCCCCCGGATGAAAGAGTTGCCGGAAGGCGTTCGGCAGATGATGGCGGAATCTCACCCCATGAAACGGATGGCGAAACCGGAAGAGGTGGGCAAACTGGCGGCTTTTTTGCTTTCAGATGAAGCATCGTTCATTACAGGCGGTTGTTATACTGTAGACGGTGGCTACACTGCGCAATAGACGTGGAACGTCTCTCCCCCCGCGGTTTTATAAGAAAGGCCCGTGAACCTTTGTGGTTCACGGGCCTTCAAAATTTTCAGTTGGGCGGCTTTGCTTTAGCTTGCGTTGTTGGCAACGCGTCGGGCTGCCTGTCCGTCATTGTCATTGCCGCGCTGGCGGGCGACTTTTTCCACGTTTTTCTTTTTGTTCTTGGCCGTTTTGGTTGCCTTGGCCTGCTTGCTGTGGTTGGTGGCCTTGGCGCGGTGTACGGTCTGCGTGCCCTCGCCCCGGTCATTTCCGGCAAACTGGTGGTAAGCCTCGCGGGCATTTTTGCGAATGTCGGGGTGATACTTTTCGCGCGGCAAGGTATCCAGAGCAGCCAGCACTGTGGGAGCCTCGCTGTTGCATACCTCAAAACCGGCATCCAGCAGGCGGAAGGCTTCAATGCTGCGGATCTGCGAATCGGGCGCGCCCATGATAACGGCCAGCAGGCGTTTGTCGCCCTTGAGCGCCGTGAAAACCAGATTATAGCCCGAGGCGTTGATCCAGCCGGTTTTAAGGCCGTCCGCGCCAGGGTACTGCCCAAGGAGGGGATTTTTGTTCCAGGTGACGCGGCCCCGGTAGTTTAGCACATGGGTGTTATGGAAGCGCAGCGCATCGGGGTATGCATGCAGATAGGCGCGGGCAAGGGTCAGCATGTCGCGCGCGGTGGTGTACTGCCCCTTGGCCGGGAGGCCGTGCGGATTGACAAAGTAACTGTCGCGCATGCCCAGATCGCGGGCCTTGGCGTTCATCATGTTGATGAACGCGGGCACGGAGCCGCCCACATATTCGGCCATGGCCGTGCTGGCGTCGTTGCCGGAAGAAACAGCCATGCCCGTAAGGAGCTGGTCAAGCGTAACCTGCTCGTTCTCGTTGAGGCCCATGCGCGAGCCGCCGGTGCGGGCCGCATTGCGGCTGATCGTGGTAGTATTGTCACTGCGGGCCAGGCCGGAATTGATCTGATCCATGGCAAGAAACATGGACATGATCTTGGTCAGCGAGGCAGGGGGAATGCGCTGGTCGGCATTTTGCTCAAACAGTATGGCGTCGCGGTCAAGGTCGTATAAAATGGCGGAGCAGACGCCAAGGGAACTTTGCGGCGGAATGGGCGGGGCCGAAAACGCAGCGCCGGGGTGTGACAGAAGAGCTGCACAAAGCAGGGCGGCGATAGCAAAGAGCGTGCGGAGCGGCAGGCAAAAACGACGGGTGCTGGTCATGCACAGTCCTTATGCGTTGGCTGGACGTCAAGCCTCAAGTGCGCTGCGCTACGCGGCTGCAACGGCTGGGCCGTGGGGTCGCGGGCGTATGTGTTGAGGAAAGCCACGAGAAAAAGTTTAGAGATTTGCTAAATGGAACAACGCAATGCTTGTGTACTAAAGATGGGCAGTTATGGCAAGCGGGCAGTGCGCCCCCGCTTTGCGATCTTTTTGCGCGCTTGTGCGTGCCAGCCCGGGGAACGTTGTTCCAACTCCGGTTGCAGCGGAATTTAGCCGCAGAGACTTCATTGAATGCGGCAGTGGTTCAGGCGTAATCGGCGCCTGATGCCATAAGGGAATGCGCGTGGTGTTTATTCATTTCTGAAGCAATAAGTAGAATGCTTTTGCTGTGGGTGCAGCATAGTATGCTCTTGCATGTGGCATGTGCGGTATATGACGGCACGGCATCATGACTGCATGAACTGAAGAATAAAATGCTTTTATCTCTTTATTGCAACATGCAAGAGCAACTGGCTGGTGGCACAGGCCACCCCATATTGCGGTGCATGAAACATGGCAAGGAGGCTACAGTGTTGGACATCCCCCGTATTTTCACCATCACGGAAGGCGAACACCGCATCCATAATCCTTATACGTCAGAAAAGCTTGCTACCCTCGGCGCGGCGTTGCGGCTCAAACCGGGAACCCGCGTGCTCGACCTTGGCAGCGGCTCGGGCGAAATGCTCTGCACATGGGCGCGTGACTACGGCATCACAGGCCTTGGCATAGACATGAGCCCGCTGTTTTGCGGGCAGGCACGGCTCCGCGCGCAAGAGCTGGGCGTTGCCAGTCAGGTGGAGTTTGTCCATGCTGACGCCGCAGGTTACGTTGCGGCTGAAAAGGTTGATCTGGCCGCCTGCGTTGGGGCCACATGGATAGGCGGCGGCGTTGCGGGCACCATTGAGCTTTTGAAGCAAAGCCTTTGCCCTGGCGGGATCATCCTCATTGGCGAGCCGTACTGGCGCTGTATGCCGCCCACGGAAGACATTGCCAGAGGCTGCGGCGCAACTGCCATTGCCGACTTTCTCCCCCTGCCTGGGCTCATAGAATGCTTTGGCAACTTCGGCTATGATGTTGTGGAAATGGTTCTGGCAAATCAGGATGGCTGGGACAGGTACGAAGCTGCCAAGTGGCTGACCATGCGGCGTTGGCTTGAGGCGAACCCGGATGACGACTTTGCCCAAGAAATTCGCAGCCAGTTGACCAGCGAGCCAAAGCGGTACGCCATGTATACGCGCGAGTACCTTGGCTGGGGCGTGTTTGCACTCATGGCGCGGTAGCCACGGCTGCCTTGGTGAAATGTATTCCCAAAGCGATTGTTCCCCAAGGGTGGGTTACAAAAACCGCCATGCCTCGAACCCATGAAAGAACGAGGCATGGCGGTTATGTGTGATCGGGCTAGGTTCGGGCCTAGGCTTTTTCCAGCTCTGCTATCAGTTCGGCCAGGGCAGAAGACTGGCGCCTGAGCGCCTCAACCGCGTTGGCGGCCTCCTGCATGGCAGTAGCTGTGCCTTCGGCAATGCTGCTCACGGCAGACACGGAGGCGTTGATTTCGCCTGTGGCGGCCGACTGCTGCTCGGAAGCCGTGGCGATGGCGCGCACCTGATCGGAAGATTCCATGGCGAGGCTGACAATACTTCCAAGCAGGCTTTCCGCCTTGTTGACCTCCTGCATGGATTTTTCAAGCACTTCCTTGGTGCTGCCCATGCTGCCAAGGGTGCCGCGCACGGCCTGCTGGATGGAATCAATGGACTGCCCCACCTCGCGCGTTGCGGTCATGGTTTTTTCCGCCAGTTTGCGCACTTCATCGGCCACAACGGCAAAGCCGCGTCCGGCTTCGCCTGCCCGGGCGGCTTCAATGGCCGCATTGAGGGCCAGCAGGTTTGTCTGGTCGGCAATATCTTCAATAGTCTGGGCAATGGCCCCGATGGCATCAGCCTTGTTGCTCAGGTCGTCCACAGAGTCGCAGGCAGTCTGAAAATCCTTGTGAATGGCGCTTACGTCCTGCAGCACTGTTGCAAACTGCTGCGAACCCTGCTCGGCGGCATGGCGGGAGTCTTCTGACAGATTTGCGGTAGTTTCCGCGTTTTTGGCTATTTCGAGCACGGATGCGCTCAGTTCTTCCACGGCAGAAGCTGTTTCCGCAATCCTGTGTGTTTGCGTTTCCACGCCTTCCGATGTTTCATCCACGCGGGCAGCCAAACTGCCAAGGGCCGCTGTGAGGGCCGCCACAACCTGGCTCAGGCGCTGGGCGGCGTCACGCATGCCTTCTGTTCTGGCGCTTTCGGCCTTGCGGGTGGCTTCTTCTGCTGCATGCTGCGCCTGCTCGGCATTTTCTGCGCTTACGCGCGCCTCGGCGGTGCGATTATCAGCTTCGCGCATTTTTTCTTTCAGCGATTCCAGCATGGATACCATCGCGTTGCGCAAAACGGAAAATTCGCTCTGGTAGTCAGATGAGATGGGTGTTTCAAGGTTGCCCGCCGCAACAGAGCGGGAGAATGAGGCCAGTGAAAGAATGGGGCTGATGATGGTTCTGTTCAGCACCAGAATAACCACGCAGGCCAGCACAAGGAGTATGCCCACAGCACCCATGGCAGTGTGGCGGTTGCTCTCGGCCAGCTGCCGGGCTTCTGCAAAGAGTTCGGCGTCGGGAATGGCTATGCCAAGGCCCATGCCGGTGGGAGATACGCTGTAAAAAACCGTGGTGGGCTGACCGCTGACCATAAGAGTGTACTGGGCGAGGCTGCCGGGCGCTGTGGTGGTGAGCTCGTTTTTTGCCCCGTTGAAGGGCAGCTTTGCCACCGGCTGCAACAACAGGGCACTATCAGCGGGAAAAGCGGCGATGAGCCCGCTTCTGCAATCAACGGCAAAGGCGCGGGAATTGGGGGTGATTCTAATGCCATCCACGGTCTTGCGGAGGTTTTCCAGGCTCACGTCCAGAGTGGACACGCCGACAATACGCTCTTGGCGGTCATGCATGATGCCAGCCACGGTTATCATGAGCTTGTGGGAGGTCTCGTCCAGATACGGGGCAGACCAGTATACGCTGTCCTGGCGTTTTTTGCTTCTGTCCCACTGCTCGGGAATGGCCTGAGTATACCATGGCTGCCTGGGGTAATCGTACTCAGGCGTGCTGTACTCCATGGTCATTTCGATCTTGCCTTTGTCCCAGTAGGCGTAGGGGCCGTAATAACGCTGATCGGCCCGGAAAGCGCCCGGTTCAAACCAGAGGCCGCATCCCGAAGCCTCGGGGTAGCGGGTGAGGCTCGCCTTGAGCATGGCTGCAACGTCATCGGCGAGATCCGCTTCGTGCCCCTGCTGGACATGACGCAGATTTTGCCCGGCTATGGCTATGGCAGCGGCGCCTTCCTGCACCAGCGCCATATATGTGTTAACTTTTTCTGCCTCGGTGCGG
Organism: Desulfovibrio desulfuricans DSM 642; assembly: GCF_000420465.1. Taxonomy (NCBI): domain Bacteria; kingdom Pseudomonadati; phylum Thermodesulfobacteriota; class Desulfovibrionia; order Desulfovibrionales; family Desulfovibrionaceae; genus Desulfovibrio; species Desulfovibrio desulfuricans. The sequence goes on from NZ_ATUZ01000017.1 coordinate 61,302, forward strand.
ATGCTCTGTTCAACCGCGGTCTTGGTCTGCTCGTTATATTCCTGCTCCATAGTCGCCATGTTGAGCAGCAGCAGAGCATATCCTCCAAGCGATACCAGCATCATCGTGCTGACAAGCAGCAATGCCTTGAACTTAACAGAAATATTCATTCTTCCCCCTATGCTGGTTCTTGTCTGAAAGACTTTTCGGATCGGACAGGCAAATAGTTTAGGCATTAAATTGAAATTAATATTCAATTTTAATGACAGAAAATCAAGGGGGATCCCCACCCGAGGTGCGCTTGCGTGAGCGCACCTCGGGTGGGGTTGTGCTAGACTGAAGGATTCTCTAGTGGGCAGATGCGCCCGGCAGTCGGGCGCCGATTAACTGACTGTTTCAATTATCCATGCGGAAATCCACACGGATTTTATACAGTTTGGTGGCAGGCAGGTTAAGAATGGTAATGCCGGTGGCCTCGGTGAGGGCATCAAGCGTGGCCTGGCTTTCTTCCCGCGAGGGGCTGATAAGCGTGAACCAGATATTGTAGGCATGCTCGCGCAGGTAGTTGTGCGTCACGCCGGGGCAGGCGTTTACCCGCGCCACAAAGTCGTCCATTTTGTCGTCCGGCACCTTGGCGGCGCACAGGGTAGACACAAAACCCAGTTTGGCCGACTGGAAGTTGGCCCCCAGACGGCGGATGATCTTGCGGGCCTTGAGGCCGCGCACGCGTTCAAAAGATTCTTCCTCACTGATGCCAAGCATCTGGCCCAGATCTGCATAGGGGCGCGGCGTGAGGGGAAAGCCTGTCTGGATGATATCCAGCAGTTGACGGTCAACGCTGTCCATCAGCGTTTCGGTGGTGGCCGCGTGGGCCGTAGGCTGCGTCATGGCGTTCCTCATGTGGCTCAGGGGTTTTCCTTGCGGCGCAGTTTGGCCGGAATATAGGTGCACAGGGGCTCCTCGCCCATGTGGTCGCCGTCCATGCTGTGGGCGCGGGCGCGGCAGCCGCCGCAGACTTTGTGATATTCGCACACGCCGCACTTGCCCGTATAACAGGACTGGTCGCGGAACTGCAAAAAGTATTTACTCTCGCGCCATATCTGCGGAAAGGGAGTTTCGCGCACGTTGCCGCAGTTCAGCTCAAGGTAGCCGCAGGGCTGCACCTGCCCCACATGGCTGATAAAGCAGAAGCCCGTGCCGCCAAGACAGCCGCGCGTGAGCGCGTCCATGCCGAAGGTTTCGGGCGTAACGCTGATGCCTTCTTCCTTGGCGCGCTGGCGCATGATGCGGTAGTAGTGCGGTGCGCAGGTAGCCTTGAGGTGCATGCTGGTGCTCTTGCGGAAATCATACAGCCAGTGCAGCACGTCTTCGTATTCCTGCGCGGTGATGACCTGATCGGCCAGACCTGAGGCGCGCCCCATGGGCACCAGCAAAAAAATATGCCATGCGGCAGCGCCGATGCTTTCGCACAGCTCGAATATCTTTTTGAAGCTGCTCAGATTGTTGCGCGTGACCGTGGTGTTGATCTGAAAGGGCACGCCCACGGATTTGAGGTATTCGATGCCGCGCAGCGAAGCCTCGAACGCGCCGGGTACGCCCCGGAAGCTGTCGTGACTGGCGGCGTCTGGTCCGTCAATGGAAATGGAGCAGCGGTTGACCCCGGCATCCTTGATTTTTTGTGCGTTTTCGGGGGTTATGAGGGTGCCGTTGGGCGAAAAGGCGCAGGGCAGGCCCTTGCTGTGGGCATAGGCCACCAGCTCGTACACGTCGGCCCGCATCATGGGATCGCCGCCGGTAAAGATGATGATGGGCTTGCCCACCTGCGGAAAGGTATCGATGAGCGCCTTGGCTTCTTCCGTAGAAAGCTCGCCGGGGTAAGGCTCCGTGTGGGCCTCGGCACGGCAGTGCTTGCAGGCAAGATTGCAGGAACGGGTCACTTCCCAGGCGATGAGGCGACAGGCGGGGCTGCCGTCCTCAAGGGTGCGCAGGGTGGCGGAGATGCCGTCCGGATGACCGGAGGAAGGGTTGCCCGCAGCGCCTGCGGGGTGCCCGCCCGGATGGCCAGCGGGATGGCCGCCGGGGTGCCCCATGTTGTGAGGGTGATTGCTCATTATCGTGCCAGTCCTTCGCGCAGGATGATTTCTGTAAAGTAGGTGATGATCATGTCCGCCCCGGCTCGCTTCAGGCCCGTGAGGGATTCGAGCATGACGGCGCGCTCGTCGATCCAGCCATTGAGGCCAGCCGCGCGGATCATGGAGTATTCGCCGCTCACCTGATAGGCGCACAGGGGTACGCTTGTATTGTCGCGCACGGTGCGGATGATGTCGCTGTAAGGCCCGGCGGGCTTCACAATGAGGGCGTCCGCGCCTTCTTCTAGGTCGGCAAAGGCCTCAAGCAGGGCTTCGCGGGCGTTGGCCGGGTCCATCTGATAGGATTTGCGGTCGCCGCAGGCCGGGGCGCTTTCCGCCGCTTCGCGGAAGGGGCCGTAGTAGGCCGAGGCGTATTTGACGGCATAGGACATGATCGGCGTTGCCATAAGGTCGCCTTCGTCCAGCGCCTCGCGGATGGCGGCTACCCGGCCATCCATCATGTCGGAAGGGGCAACCATGTCCGCGCCTGCCGCCGCATGGCTCACCGCTGTTTTGGCAAGCAGGGGCAGGGTGGCGTCGTTGTTTACTTCGCCAGAGGGCATGAGCACGCCGCAATGGCCGTGGCTCATGTATTCGCACAGGCAGACGTCAGTGATGACGTAGAGCTTGGGCCAGCGGTGCTTGAGCAGACGCACGGCCTCCTGCACGATGCCGTCCTCGGCGTAAGCGCCGGAGGCGTATTCGTCCTTGAGTTCGGGAATGCCGAAAAGAATGACGGATTTCAGGCCGGTATCCACGGCCTTTTCCACCTGCTTTTCCAGTTCGGCAAGGCTGAGCTGGAACTGGCCGGGCATGGAGCCTATTTCTTTGCGAAAGCCCTTGTCGTCAGTTTCCACAACGAAATAGGGCATGATGCAGTCTTCAACCAGAAGGGGCGGGGTTTCGCGTACTATGGAGCGCAGTTCCGGGGTGGCGCGAAGGCGGCGGCCTCTATGGAATGTGGTCATGGCTGTTGTCCTTTATTCTGCGAGTTGCAGGTCGGTGCTTGGCCAGCCTGTGCGGCAATGCTGCCGGTGATGCAGTAGTTGTTCTGTATGGCAAAGGCGCGGCAGCCGTGACTGTTGCTGTTTGCACAGCGGTTGCCGGGTGCTTTACGCAGTATCAGTATGCCCTTTTGTCCACATAAAAAACAAGCGGCGCGCCTGGGCGGAACGTAGCGGGCTACGACCGGGGCGCGCCGCCATGCTTGCACATTCAGCGGAAAAAGGGCTGCGCCGGGGCGCTACTTGATGCCGATTTCCTCATCAGTCAGATAGCAGGCAGGGTCCTGAGCCCATTCGTCGCCGTAATAGGCTTCGGCGCGGGCGCGGAAGTTGCCACCGCAGATGTTCAGGAACTGGCACTTGGCGCAACGGCCCTTGACGTGGGTCTTCTTGTCCTTGAGCTTGTGCAGCAGTTCGATCTGCGGGTCGTCCCAAATTTGCGAGAAGGGGCGTTCCAGCACGTTGCCAAAGGTGTGGTCGCGCCAGAACTGGTCGGCGTGAACCTTGCCGTCCCACGAAATACAGCCGATGCCGCGACCAGAGCTGTTGCCCTCGTTGTACTGCAAAAGCTCAAACACTTCTTCGGCCCGTTTGGGATCTTCGCGCTTCATGCGCATCCATACGTAGGGGCCGTCGGCGTGGTTGTCGACAGTAAGGATTTCTTTGGGCTTGCCAGCGTCAAAAAGGGCGCGGGTTTCATCCATGATAAGATCGAGCACCTGACGGGTTTCGGCGTGATCCAGGTCTTCCTTGATAAGCTCGGAACCACGGCCAGAGTACACCAGGTGGTAGAAGCAGGCGCGGGGCACTTCCAGGTCCTTGAGCAGGCGGAAGATGCCGGGAATTTCAGACACGTTGCGCTTGTTGATGGTAAAGCGCAGGCCCACCTTGAGGCCTTCGGCCTGACAGTTGGCAATGCCTTCAAGCGCTTTTTTGTAAGCACCGGGCACGCCGCGAAACTTGTCGTGCACTGCTTCCATGCCGTCCAGCGAAATGCCAACGTAGGAAAGCCCCACTTCCTTGAGTTCGCGGGCCTTTTCCTTGGTAATGAGCGTGCCGTTGGTGGAAATAACCGCGCGCATGCCCTTGGAGGTGGCGTGGCTGGCAAGCTCCACCAGATCCTTGCGCACCAGTGGTTCGCCGCCGGAGAACAGCATGACCGGCGCGCCGTAGGCCGCCAGATCATCGATCATGGTTTTTGCCTGAGCGGTATTGATATCGTCCGAACCGTCAACCTCAATGGCGTGGGCGTAGCAGTGCACGCACTTGAGGTTGCAACGCTGGGTCATGTTCCAGACCACAACGGGCTTCTTATCTTTGGAGAACTGCAACAGGTGCGAGGGCAGCTTGCCCGATTCACGTCCGTAACGCAGTGCGTCGGAAGGTTCGACCTGTCCGCAATACAGTTTGGAAATGCCTATCATGGCCTTGTCCTTATTGTTCGATGCGTTGTTTCAGCACGGCAAAGGCCTCGTCAATGCCATCGGCCTTTGTGCCGCCCGCCTGGGCCAGGTCGGGTCTGCCGCCGCCGGAGCCGCCGCAGGGAGCGGCCACGTCCTTGATAAGCGCGGGGGCAGTGAATTTTCCGTGCAGGTCTTTGGAAACGTAAAGCAAAAGCCCAACCTTGCCGTCTTCAGCCGTTGCCAGGCAGACAACGGCATTGTCGGTAAGGCGCGAGCGTACATCGTCCATGACTTCGCGCAGGGCTTTCACAGGAACATTATCAAGCTTGGCGGCCAGCATGCGCACTCCGTTGACGTCCTGCGCGCGGGCGGCCAGATCGGCCCCGGTGGCAGGCGCGGCGGCGGCCTTTTCCGAGGCCTTGCGCAGCTTTTTCACATCGCCTTGCAGGGCGGCCACGCGTTCGGCCAACTGACCGGGGCGCGCCTTGAGTATGCCCGAAAGCGCGGCAAGTTCCGCGCGCTGTTCAACAGCCTGGGCATAGGCGTTCCAGCCGGTTACGGCCTCTATGCGCCGTGTGCCGGCGGCTACGCCGCTTTCAGAAACGATCATGAAGGCCCCGGCCTCGCCGGTGCGTTCAAGGTGTGTGCCGCCGCACAGTTCCACGGATTCAGGTTCGCCCTTTTCCGCGCCGGAAACTGTGAGCACGCGCACAATATCGCCATATTTTTCGCCAAACAGGGCCATTGCTCCGGTTGCCATGGCTTCGGCCACGGGCATTTCCCTGGCGGCCACAGGCAGGTCGGCCATGATGGCGCGGTTCACGTCGCGCTCCACCGCAGCCAGTTCTTCAGGCGTGAGGGCCGCAATGTGCGAAAAGTCAAAACGCAGGCGGTGCGGGTCAACCAGAGAACCGGCCTGCTTCACATGGGTGCCCAGCGCGCGGCGCAGGGCAGCATGCAGCAGGTGAGTGCAGGTGTGGTTGCGGGCAGTGGATTTGCGCTGGTCAGCGTCCACTTTGAGGGTGGCCTCGCCGCCCTTGTGCAGCTCGCCCTTGGTCACTTCAATTTCATGCACCAGCAGGGTGGGGGCAGGTTTGTGGGTGGTCAGCACCCGCGCCTCGCCAGAGGTGCTTGCCAGCGTGCCCATGTCGCCAGCCTGACCGCCGCCCTCGCCGTAAAAAGGCGTGGCAGCGGTAATGGCGTAGCCGGTATCGCCCTCGCCGAGGTCGGCCACTTCTTCGCCAGCAGCATTGAGCAACAGGGTCAGGGGGCTGGTTTCGGTCAGACGTTCATAGCCCACAAAGGTGCTGGTTACGCCAGCGTCCAGCAGCGGCTTGAACACGTTTGCGCCGTCAGCCTGGCCCAGCAGGCCGCCCTTTTTCTGATGCTCGCGGGCGCGCTTGCGCTGTTCGCCCATATGCTTTTCAAAGCCCTTGGCATCAGCGGTGAAGCCGCGCTTTTCGGCAACGTCAGTCACGATATCGAGCGGGAAGCCGTAGGTGTCGTACAATTTGAAGCAGAACTCACCGGGAATTTGCGTCTGTCCGGCGGCCTTGAGGGATGTCAGTTCTTCGTCCAGCAGTTCCAGACCCTTTTGCAGGGTGAGGGAGAAACGCTGTTCTTCCTCATGCACGGCGCGGGCGATAAAGTCGGCATGTTCGGTCAGTTCGGGATAGGCATCGCCCATCACTTCCGTAACCTTGCGGGCCACCTTGTACATGAAGGGTTCGTTCACGCCAATGAGCGTGGCAAAGCGCAGGGCGCGGCGGATCAAGCGGCGCAGCACATAGCCCCGGCCCTCGTTGGAGGGCAGCACGCCGCCAGCCACAAGAAAGGCCGCCGAACGGCTGTGGTCGGCAATGACGCGCAGGGCCGTATCCACATCGTTGGTGTCGGGCGCGCTGAAGCTGTAGCTCACATTGGCAAGCGAGGCGGCGTACTGGATGATTTCCTGAAACAGGTCGCAGTCAAAGTTGGAGCGCTTGCCCTGGGCAACGGCGGCCATGCGTTCAAGGCCCATGCCCGTATCAATGTTGGGGTTGGCAAGAGCCACGCGGGTGCCGTCGGCAGACTGGTCAAACTGGGTGAACACGAGGTTCCAGATTTCAAGGAACCGGTCGCAGTCGCACTTGCCGATGCCGCAGTCCGGCCCGCAAGACATGTCTTCGCCCTGATCCACATAGATTTCGGAACAGGGGCCGCAAGGGCCGGTATCACCCATGGTCCAGAAGTTGTCTTTTTCGCCCATACGCACGATGCGGTCGGCGGGCAGACCGGCAACCTCGGCCCAGATGGCCGCGGCCTCGTCGTCCTCGCGGAACACTGTGACCCAGAGCTTTTCCTTGGGCAGTTCAAGCTCCTTGCTTACAAATTCCCAGGCCCAGGTGATGGCTTCGCGCTTGAAATAGTCGCCGAAAGAAAAGTTGCCCAGCATTTCAAAAAACGTATGGTGGCGCGCGGTGCGGCCCACGTTTTCGAGGTCGTTGTGCTTGCCCGAAACGCGCAGGCACTTCTGGCAGGTGGTGGCGCGGCTGTAAGCGCGTTTTTCCTCGCCAAGAAACAGTTTTTTGAATTGCACCATGCCCGCGTTGGTGAACAGCAGGGTGGGGTCGTTGGGCGGAATGATGGGGCCGGATTCGACAATTTCATGCTGGTGGCGTTTGAAAAATTCGAGGTAGCGGCGGCGTATTTCTTTGGCGGTGAGCATTTACTGGCTCCGTAATGGGGTCTGCGCGAACAACGACCGCGCACCACCAAGGCGCGCGGTCGCAAGTAAAAAAATGGCCTTTATTCGTAAGTGGGCGTGGGGGCTTCGCCTTCGTCCAGGTCTTCTTCTGTGGGTACAAATTCCTTGGGGTTCAGGCCCAGAAATTCCACAACCTTGGCTTCAATCTGGTTGCGCAGATCAAGGTTTTCGTCCAGCAGCGCGCGTACTTTTTCGCGGCCCTGGCCGAGCTTTTCAGAGCCAAAGGCAAACCACGAGCCGCTCTGGTCGATGATCTTGGCTTCAATACCAAGGTCGAGCAGTTCGCCAGAGCGGGAGATGCCCTGTCCGTACAGAATATCAAAAATGGCGCTGCGGAAGGGCGGGGCAACCTTGTTTTTGACCACCTTGACCCTGGTGCGCGAACCAAACGATTCTTCCTTGTCCTTGAGGGTCTGGATGCGCCGGATATCAAGGCGCACGGAAGAATAGAACTTGAGCGCGTTGCCGCCGGTGGTGGTTTCGGGGCTGCCGTAGCCGGTCACGCCGATCTTCATGCGGATCTGGTTGATAAAGATCACAGACGTGCGCGATTTGTGAATGGTGCCGGTGAGGCGGCGCATGGCGTGCGACATAAGGCGGGCATGGCCGCCTACCTGCGTTTCGCCCATGTCGCCGTCAAGTTCGGCCTGCGGAATAAGCGCGGCCACAGAGTCCACTACCACAAGGTCAACCGCACCGGAACGCACGAGCATGTCGGCAATATCCAGCGCCTGTTCGCCGTAATCGGGCTGCGAAATGAGCAGTTCGTCGGTGATGACGCCGAGACGCTTGGCGTAAGCAATGTCAAGAGCGTGTTCTGCGTCCACAAAGGCGCAGGTGCCGCCCATCTTCTGACATTCTGCGATGATGTGCAGGGTGAGCGTGGTTTTACCCGAAGATTCCGGGCCAAAAATTTCGCTGATGCGCCCGCGCGGAATGCCCCCCACGCCAAGTGCCAGATCAAGGCCGATTGAACCTGTGGGGATCACGGGAATATTGACGTGGGCATCGTCGGAAAGCTTCATCACAGCGCCCTTGCCGTACTTGCGTTCGATGGTGGCAAGTGCGGTGCCCAAGGCTTCGGCGCGCGCGTTTTCCTGACTCATGGCCGGTTTCTTCGCCATAGCTCATTGCTCCGGGTAAAAATATCTTCAAGCGCGTCAGTGTAGCAGACCAAGGCGAGCAAGGCAAATGCCAGGTCGGCGGAGGGGCTGCGCTTGTGTCGCCGTTAATTGAGTTTAATTCCTGATAATGATAATTGCAAGCAGGCAAAAGCAGGGCAAGGCTTGCATGCGCCCCTTGCGCGGCGGCGCATGCTGTCGTACAAGCGCGGGCATGAGCGATTCTCCCCAAATCATCGTATTGTTTTCCGGCGGGCTCGACAGCCTGCTCACAGCCAAACTGCTCGAACGCCAAGGGCTTGCCGTGCGCTGCCTGCATTTTTATTCGCCCTTTTTTGGCGGCGAAGCGGCGGCGGCACATTGGCGCAAGATTTACGACCTTGATATTGTTACTCAGGACGTCGGGCCACAGTTTGCAGCCATGCTGCGCCAAAGGCCGGAACACGGCTTTGGCAAGGTGCTCAACCCCTGCGTTGACTGCAAGATACTGCTGCTGCGCGAGGCCCGCAAATATATGGAAAGCGTGGGCGCCAAGGCTCTGGCCTCGGGCGAGGTGCTGGGCCAGCGCCCCATGTCGCAGCGGCGCGACACGCTGAACGTTATCATGCGTGATGCCGCCGTGGCCGATATTTTGCTGCGGCCACTGTGCGCCAAGCATCTGCCGCCGACCCCTGTTGAAGACAGCGGGCTTGTGGACCGCTCGCGTCTGCTGGGCATCTGGGGCCGGGGCCGCACCGAGCAGCTGAACCTTGCCAAGGAATACGGCATCAAGGAAATTCCCACGCCGGGGGGCGGCTGCCGTCTGACCGAGCGTGAGAACGCCCGCCGCTACTGGCTGGTGCTTACCCGTTTGTCGGAGCCAAGCGCCAGTGATTTTACCCTTGCCAATCTTGGGCGTCAGTTCTGGCACAGCGAAGGGCAGAACCACTACTGGCTGTGCGTTGGGCGCAACAGCGCGGACAACGACCTGCTGGCCGCAGCCGCAGGCTCGGACGATCTTATCCTGCGCATGCGCGACATGCCGGGGCCGTTGGCTCTGGCCCGCAACGGAGCCTTGTGGCCCGAGGACGTGCTGCGCACCGCCTGTCAGATGACGTCCTCCTATGCGCCCAAGGCCGTCGCCACCGGCGGGGATGTGTTTGTGCGCGCCCGCCGTGGCGAGGAATTCACAGACATATCCGTTCCCACGCAGCGTTGCGAGGAATTGTGGAACGAGCCTGCCTGGGACGAGATCAAGGGCGTTATCCGCGCCGAAGCGCGCGAGCGGCAGGCCGCACAGGATGCCGCCAAGGCAGCAGCCCGCGAAGCCCGCTACGAGGCGGAGCGACTTGAAGCCGGACGGGAAGACGATCCAACTGGTGCCTGATTGCCACACAACGTTCACCATAACTTCTTATTGTTGTGCTTTTATGACACCTTAGGCCCCGGTTTAACCGGGGTTTCTGTTTGTGCCAGTCGCCAAAGTGCATGCTTTGCGTAATCTTGAGGGCACAGCTTTACAAAGGTTGCGCATGTAGCTATATGAGTCCATTGCATCAAAAGAGCATTTTCATTGAGAGGTGCTCTGAGCGGGCCATGCCGCCGCATGGCTGGCCAATGCAGGATATGCGGTGCGAATCGCTTGCTCCATGCATGCTCCTGTCAGGCCTATTAGTAGACCGTTCATGCGCCCCCCAGCGGCGTCCGCCGGAGGATTTAAATGGATCACAAGGATTTGGAATACTTTCGCAAGCTTCTTTCCGACATGCTTGAAGAAGCGAAGCAGAAGGGTGACAGCACCCTGGAAGAACTGACGGATAGCAACGAAGTGTTTGCCGACCCGGCTGACCGCGCCACTGCAGAATCCGACAGGGCCTTTACCCTGCGCATCCGTGACCGTGAGCGCCGCCTGATCCGCAAGATCCAGGCAGCCCTTACCCGCATTGACGATGGCACCTACGGGATTTGTGAAGACTGCGGCGACGATATCAGCGTTCCCCGTCTCAAGGCCCGGCCTGTGACGCGTTTGTGCATCAACTGCAAAGCCAAACAGGAAGAAGACGAACACCTTCGCGGCGATTAACGTCATTTCTTTGCCTTAAAGGCACTGTTTTTGTTGCTTTCGGCCAGGCGGGCGCTGCGCTCGCGCACTCCCGCTTGCGCCTGATTGCATGTATTCTTCGGGCAGACTCCCGGTGGATTCGCCGTGCGGCGGGGGGCTGGCGAACTGGGTCTGCGAGACTTTTGGCCCTGTTTGTAATGGCCGAATCATGCCCATGGGATATGCTGGCGAGGCTGTTGCCCGAACCGCCTGCGCAATTAAGCCAGCCTGCGGTCGGTCATCGGGTGCACCCGGAACTGCGTTTGCCGTTGCGTCTGCGCACACGCTGGGGGCGTTGTGCGGCCTTGTCTTCGGCAGGGTAGGCCTTCCATCCCGAGCGGGCCGTCTGCTGTGCCTTGCCGTTTTGCCCCCCCCGTTTACTCCCCAGCCACTCACCTTGTCCCGAAGCCGGTTTTTTCTATGGATGCCCATCTTTTCCGCCGTTTTTGTGAAGACCTGACCCCCCTGCTCACTGGTGCAAGGGTGGAAAAAATTCAGGAACCCGCTGATGGCCTGCTGGCCCTCATGGTCTACAGCGGTGGGCGCAAGCGGCAGCTCTGTCTGCGCTTTGGGCGCAAGGAACCGTTCTGCTTTGTTACCTCACAGCGCATCAGCGTGGGCCGCGCACCTTCAGCTCCCATCATGCGGTTGCGCAAATATGCCGCTGGTCGGCGCATTGTTGCCTGCGTAGCTCGCTGGAGCGAGCGCTGTTTGTGGCTGCTGCTTGGCGGCGGCGCAGAGGCTCCCCAACTGTTATTGCCGCAACTGGGGCAGGCTGATGCTGGCACGGAGCAATCCCCGCGTCTGACCTGGCTGCTGCTTGATCTGCGCGATGGGCCTTCGCTCCGCTTTCTGGCCGAGAATGAATCGCCGGAAGATGAGCAGGCCGCCTGGCCCGAGCCAGCGCAACTGGCGGATGCCCTGAACAACTGGCGGCAGTGGCCTGTGCTTACCCCCGCCCTGCGCCGAACCCTTGCCTGCCTTGAAGAACCGGAACAGTGGGCCTTGCTGGAAGACCTGCGGGCGGGCGGCGGGGATGTATTCTGCTATGGCCCATGCGTGCCTGCCTCCGACAATGCCTCTGCACCGGTCATGCCACGTCCGGTGCTTGCCATAAGCGCCTGGCCCCTTCCCCCGGAACAGCAAAAGGCCTTGCAGGGCAAGGATGCGGACGCTCCATCCATTGCTGAATATTGCGGGCCGGATGCCCTGAACCTGACCGAACTGGCAGGGCAAGACATGGTGCTTGCCCGACTGGCTCTGGATCAGGCGCGGGAGGCTGCCCAGCCTCTGGACAGGCGCGCGCGCAAGCTCGCAAAACTGCTGGAAAAACTGCGAGAGGAAGAAAACCGCCTTGGCAAGATGATGGCTTGCCAGGCAGACGCTCTTGCGCTTCAGGCCGAGTTGTGGCGCTGGCCTGCGGATTTTCGTGCGGCTTCCGTCAGCGTGGAGGAAGGTTCGCATGGCCCGGCGCGGGAAATACCGCTGGATCTGCGTTTTTCCGTGCGCGAGCAAATGGCCCGCCTTTTTCATACGGCCCGGCGCGGGCAACGGGGCATGGAGCATCTGGCCGTGCGGCGGGCCGCGCTGAAAGACGAGCTGGCCTCCTTGCGTCAGGCCCGGCCCGGCATCTGGCCTGGCAGCCTGCTGGGCGCTGTTGCGGGCGCTGCCGATGAGGCGGCTTCCACCGGGCGCGCAGCAGGTTCCGGCATGGCCGCCACCCTGCCCAAGAATGTGCAGATGTTTATAAGTTCAGATGGTTTTGTGCTGCTGCGCGGGCGCGATTCCAAGGGCAATCTGGCAGCGCGCAAGCTTGCTGCCCCGCACGATATCTGGCTGCATGCGGAAAACGGCCCCGGTTCGCATGTGATTATCCGCCGCGCCCACGGCGGGCAGGAAGTGCCGCCGCGCACCCTTGACGAGGCCGGGGCGCTGGCCGCCTGCAAAAGCTGGCAGCGCGACGCCGCCCGCGCGCGCATACAGTATGCCGAGGTGCGTCACGTCAAACCCATGCGCAACGCCCCTGCGGGCACGGTGCGCATAGACAAGTCACTGCCCTCGCGCGAGGTTCCAGTGGATATTGCCCTTGAGGAAACGCTGCTGCCCCGGTAAAGGGAGGCAAGCCCCACGGGCGCATTATGGAGAGAGGTTTTCATGGATTTTACAGTTGAAGGCAGGAATTTTCGCGTGATGGCCGTAAAGGCGGTTGTGTTGGGCACAGCGCCCACGGCCGACACGCGAGGAACCGTTGTGTCACTGGGGGATAGCGCCGGCATGGCGTTGCGTATGCCCCGTGGAGAAAAAGGCTGGCAGAGCGCTGCCCTTCAGTTGGAATACGGCACGGAAGTGCAACTGCCCTTGCCGGGAACCTTTGCGGCTGCACAGGGTGATTCACTGGTACTTGGCTGTCTGGGCCCCGTCGAAGATGTAAAAAATGGTTCGTTCGGCGAAAGTGTGCCGCTGGAGGTCTATGCCGTCCGCAGCACAGCCCCCAATGGCTCCGGCGAATCTATGGTTCAACGCTACGAATTTGCAGACGCTGCCACTGTGATGAAGCGCTGCGGTCTGGCTCGTGCCAACGAATATGTGGTTGAAAAGTACCCGCTGAAAAAAGTTTGTAAAGTCAGCGCTATTGTTTTTCTGGTGGGTCTGGTGTGCTTTAGCTTCCTTATGCATCTGTTTACGGAAAGCATGGATGAATTTGTGCGCCGACTGCCCGATGCCCTGAACATGAGCGCCAAATTCGGGGGTGTTTCTGCCCTTGTAGTAGCCGTGGGCGGTGGCCTGTACATGAAAAGTTCCAACGACTACAACCGCAAAAAGAAGCTGGACAGCTATATTCAGCAGTTTGAGCAAGCCATGAGCGAGGTCTTGCCGCAGGCTTCAGCGTAACACGCTGGTTCTGAATTTGTCGGCGGAAGTGTCTGCGCCGCCAGCAGGGTCGCCCTTAGGGCGGCCTTTTTTGTGCAAAAAGCATATAATTCCACAAATGCATAAAATTACAATTTTGTTTCGTGCGCAAGTGCCTTTTACGGAATTGTATCAGTTCTATGTCATTTTATAATTTTCCAGCATATTTTATAAACAAATGCAGTATATTGAAGATTTATTGATGGCACACAAACTGCAACATTTTTGTCACTTACAAGTTTCCTCCAGCTGTGAAGATTCTAACGTAGAGCCGCGGCTTGGGGCAGATTCACCTTGGCATGGCAGTGCAAGGAACAAAACTGATTGCAGGAGTGTGCGATATGCAAAAATGCAGATTATGGGTGTGCTGTTTGTTGGTTACAGCGGCGATGTTCATGGCTTCCGCCGCTGGCGCAGCGGATACTGTCATGTTGCAGCGCGAGGGGTGGGATCCCACCGTCAGGCAGAGCCTCAATGAAATGTTTGTGCTCTACGGCAAGGGCAGCCCCAACTATAATCCCTCCATCCGGCCTTACGCTGTTTTTGATTTTGACAACACGGTTTCCATTCTGGATGTGGAAGAGCAGCTTGCCATTAATCAGCTGGAGCACATGCGCTTTGCCGTCAAGCCCGAGCAAATGTACGCCGTGCTGACCACCGGTGTGCCGGATATCAACATGGATTTGGGCAAGGAATATAACAACCTCACGGTTGCCACGGTTGCTGCCGATGCCGCTGCCGCATACAAAAGGCTGTACGCGCAGGGGTATGTTTCACCCGCCGGAATTTACGGCGAAAAAATGCAGAAGATGCAGGCAGGCGACGACTGGAAGGAATTTGCCACCAAGGCGCGCTGGCTTTATGACGCCATTGGCGACACCATGGATGTTTCCGTTTCCTACCCCTGGATCACCTACTGGTTTACAGGCATGACGCCCCAGCAGGTCTACGGCATGGCGCACGAGGCCTTTGTGCACTACCGCAAGGCCAGCGCCGACCCTGCCTTCTGGCAAAAGCGCAAGTGGCAGAGCCCCGCGGCCTACAAGGGCAGCAAGGCCGGGCAGCTCACAGTATCATACAAGCAGGGCATAACGGTATCGCCTGAAATTCAGGAGCTGTTCCACGCGCTTGAAGTCAATGGTTTTGACGCCTGGGTGTGTTCTGCCTCGTTTATTGATGTCATCTCCGCTGCGGTCAGCCCCGAAGTTTTTGGCATTGAAGGCGTGGACGGCGTACTTGCCATGACCAACAAGGAACAGAACGGCAAGTACATCAATGCCTATGATTATGATTTTCATGCGCAGACCCAGGGCAAGGGCAAAACGCTGAGTATTTCAAAGCTCATTGCGCCCCTGTACCGTGGGCGCGGCCCCGTGTTTGTGGCCTTTGACTCGCAGGGTGATTTCAACTTTGTGAGCGAATATGCCGACACCGCCGTGGGCCTTGCGCTTAACCGCGCCCGCAAGGACGATGCCGGTATTCTGGCAGCCGTGGCCCTGTACCAGAACCAGAAAAAGCTCACCGTGGCCAAAGCCGTGCAGCTGGGCAATACCCGCTACCTCCTGCAAGGGCGCAATGAAAACGGCGGATATTTGTGGCCCAGGCCCGAAGTGCAGCAGCTGGGCAAGGACAAGCCCGAACTGCTCAGCAGCAAGGCCGAGGGCTGGCTGAAAAAGCTCGAAAGCGGCACCCCTGTGCCCGTGCTGATCAATGACGCTCCCAAGCTTACGGGCAAGCTCAAAACGTATGACGGGTATAAGTCCATACGTTAGAGGCTGGAGAATTGGATTTTGCGGTGAGACTTTACATCCTGACACATCAATTTAGCGGTTAGCTTGCGGTGAGGCCCCACGCGGTGCTCACTCCAGCGAGCAACACACGACAAAACAAAAGGCCGCCTCCTTTCGGAGGCGGCCTTTGACATGCAATAAGGCAAAAGTAAGGGAGCTTACTTTTTCAGCACTTCCACCGTTGCAAGGGCGATCTGGAGCTCTTCGTTGGTGGGGATGATGATCACGGGGATCTTGCTGTCCGGCGTGGTGATGATACGCGCGCCGGGCTTGCGGGTGCTGTTTTCTTCCTTGTTCAGCTTGATGCCGAAGGCTTCAAGGCCTTCGCAGACCATGGCGCGGACGATGTCATCGTTTTCGCCGATGCCGGCGGTGAACACCAGGGCGTCCACGTTGCCTTCAAGCAGGAAGAAGTAGGAACCAAGGGTCTTTTTGATGCTGCGTACGAGCAGCTTGAGGGCCAGCTCGGCGCGTTCGTTGCCCTTGTCCACCTGGGCATGCACATCGCGCATGTCGGTATAGCCGCACAGGCCAAGCAGGCCGGACTTCTTGTTCATCAGGGTATCGGCTTCGGAGGGGCTGAGGCCCTTCTTTTCCATGACAAAGGGCACGATGGCCGGGTCAATGGTGCCGCATCGGGTGCCCATCACAAGGCCTTCCAGCGGGGTGAGGCCCATGCTGGTGTCAAAGCACTTGCCGTTTTTCACGCAGCTCATGGAAGAGCCGTTGCCGAGGTGCATGGTGATGGAGCGCAGCTCGGAAAGGGGCTTGCCAAGGAACTCGGCAGTGGCGTTGGCAATATACTTGTGCGAGGTGCCGTGGAAGCCGTAGCGGCGGATGCGCAGTTCTTCGTACAGCTCGTATGGCAGAGCGTACATGAAGGCTTCCTTGGGCATGCCCATGCCGAATTCGGTATCGAACACGGCCACGTTGGGAACGCCGGGGAAGAGTTTTTCAGCAACTTCAATGCCCATGAGGTTGGCGGGGTTGTGCAAGGGGCCAAGCACGGCGCATTCTTCCACAATCTGCTTCACGCGCTCATTCACCAGCACGGGATCGCTCACGGCTTCGCCGCCGTGCAGCACGCGGTGGCCGATGGCGTAAATTTCGCTCTTGTCCTTGATAACGCCCTTGTCGCCGTCGGTCAGCAGGGCGATGACCAGTTCCATGGCTTCGACATGGGTGGGGAAGAAGGCCTCGCGAACAAGCTTTTCTTCCTTGTCCGTATCGGGGGCGATTTTATGGGTGAGGCGTCCGCCTTCCTGGCCGATGCGCTCGGCAAGACCGGAGCAGAGCACGCTGCGCGTGTCCATTTCCAGCAACTGATACTTGCAGGACGAGGAACCCGCGTTAATCACCAGAATTTTCATGACTCTTCCTTTCCTTAAACTTGTTTATTCTGATCGCGGGCCGGCAGTTTGTGGCGCATGCCTTGCGTCAGTAATGTTTTTGCGGCGGCAGGCTTTATGCGGCGGTTTGCCCTGTCAGGGCAAACCGCCGAAAGCTCATGACAGCCAGGGCTGAATATCTGCAACTATTTCTGCGCGGCCTTTTCGGCAGCGGCCTGCACCGCAGTGATGGCCACGGTATTGACGATATCTGGCACGGTGCAGCCGCGCGAGAGATCATTGACAGGCTTGTTCAGGCCCTGAAGCACGGGGCCGATGGCCACCGCGCCAGCAGCGCGCTGCACAGCCTTGTAGGTATTGTTGCCGGTGTTGAGGTCAGGGAAGATGAACACCGTGGCCTTACCGGCAACCTTGCTGTCGGGCATCTTGGTTTTGGCAACCGAGGGGTCGATGGCCGCATCGTACTGCAAGGGGCCTTCCAGCGCGAGATCGGGGGCCATTTCCTGCGCGATCTTGGTGGCTTCCACCACAACGTCCACGTCCGCACCCTTGCCGGAAGTACCGGTGGAGTAGGAAAGCATGGCAACGCGCGGCTCAATGCCAAACACCTTGGCCGTGTGGGCCGAGGCAATGGCGATTTCTGCCAGTTGCTGCGCAGTGGGGTTGGGGTTAACGGCGCAGTCGCCAAAGGCCAGCACGCGATCCTTGAGGCACATGAGGAAGACCGAGGAAACCACGGTGAATCCGGGCTTGGTCTTCACAAATTCAAAGGCCGGGCGGATGGTGTGCGCCGTGGTGTTGACCGAACCGGAAACCATGCCGTCTGCATCGTCCTTCTTGACCATCATGGTGGCAAAGTAGGTGGCATCGGTCATCGTGTCGCGCGCCTGTTCAGGGGTAATGCCCTTCTTTTTGCGCAGTTCGTAGTAGGTATTGGCGTAGTCTTCAAACAGGTCGGATTTCACCGGGTCGATGAGTCGGGCCTTGGCAATGTCCAGGCCAAAGGCGCTGGCCTTGGAGCGGATTTCTTCCACATCGCCCAGCAGGATGATTTCGGCCACATCGCGGCGCAGGAGGATATCCGTTGCGCGCAGGATGCGTTCTTCGGTGCCTTCGGCCAGCACAATACGCATCTTGTTGGCCTTGGCGCGCTGGATCAGCTCGAATTCAAACATCATGGGCGTGATGCGGCTGCTGCGCTCGCCGCCGATGCGGTTTTCGATTTCCTTGCCGTTGACGTACTGTTCAAACAGGCCCAGCACGCTGTTGATCTTGCGCAGATCGCCCGGTTCAATGGGGGCGATGATGCTTTGCAGGGCCATAAAGGCCTTGTAGGTGTGGTGCGGCGTCAGCAGGATGGGCAGGGGCGAGCCAGTCCAGCCTTCAATGAATTTGCATACATTTTCGGAGGGACGGATGCCCCCGGTCAGCAGAACGCCCGCAATGTCGGGAGTAGAAGACGACAGGCGCGAGGCAATGGCTGCCAGGAGCACGTCGGCGCGGTCGCCAGGGGTGACGATGAGCTGGTCTTTGGCAATGTAGTTGAGCACATTGTCCACGTGCATGGCGGCGATAAGGTAGTCGCCCACCAGCGCGTCCAGGCGTTTTTCGCCAAACAGCACTTCCGCGTCCAGGCCCTTTTTCACGTCAGCCATGGTGGGCTGGCCGATGGTGGGGTCGTTGGGAACGGAGAAAATCAGGGCTGGGCTTTCCTGCGTGCTGAAGTGGGCGCGCAGTTCGTCCAGTTCTGTCTGCGTGAGGCTGCGGCGGTTCACAATGGTGGCAACCACGTCCAGCGCATAGGGTTCAAGGCTGTCCATGGTGATCTGGAGCGAATCACGAATGTCTTCGGCGCTCACATTGTAGCCGCTGGTGACCAAGAGGACCGGGCAGCCAAGGTTGGCCGCAATTTCGGCATTGAGTTCAAACTCGAAAACCGGGTCTTTGGCAAGAAAGTCTGTGCCCACGCACACAACGAAATCATAGGTTTCCAGCAGCTTTTTGTACTTCTGGATGATGTTTTCGATGAGCAGGTTGCGCGAACCCTGATTGATGATCTGGCGGGCTTCGCGCTGGGTGTAGGCGAAGGTGTCAGCGTAGTCCATCTTGAGCTTGAAGTATTCAAGCATCAGATGGATGTCGGGGTCGCGGTCGTCCCACAGAGGTTCGTTGATGATGGGACGGAAAAAAGCCACCTTGCGCATGCTGCGGGTGAGCAGCTGCATGGCCCCAAGGGCGATGGCGCTCTTGCCCGTCATGGGCCCGGTGGCGGTGATGTATAGACCGTTGTGCATAGTGCCTCCCCTGCTGTGCCGGCAGGCTGGCGGATTAACGCGAAAAGGGCGCGAGGGCATTCCCCGCGCCCAGGCCTTTAACCTTTGATCCCAAGCGTGTGACGTAGCCCGCGCCCGCAGCAGCAGGCTGCCCCCCGGAGAGGAGCCAGATGCTGGCGGGCGCGGGTAGTCATAACGTCAGACCTCTCTACTCGGCGCTGGTGCCGGGGTAGGGCAGATCAGCCATCTGCTTGAGCATGGCGTAGCGTTCAGTATAGGCTTCGGCCAGTTCGGCGCGCAGCTTCTTGGAGACTTCGGGAGCCATCTTTTCCAGAGAGGCAAAACGGGTTTCGCCGCCCAGGAATTCCTGAATGTCAGCAGAAGGAGCCTTGCTGTCGAGCTGGAAGGGATTTTTCTTTTCCTTGGCCAGTTCGGGGTTGTAGCGGTACAGGGGCCAGTAGCCGGAAAGCACGGCCATCTTGGCTTCTTCCTGGCTCTTGCCCATGCCCTTGCGCAGACCCTGGTTGATGCAGGGAGCGTAAGCGATGATAAGCGAAGGGCCCTTGTAGGCTTCGGCTTCGCGGAAGGCCTTGAGCACCTGCTGCTTGTCCGCGCCCATGGACACGGAAGCAACGTACACATAGCCGTAGGTCATGGCCATGCGGCCAAGGTCTTTCTTGCCGGTGCGCTTGCCTGCGGCGGCAAACTGGGCCACGGCGCCAAGCGGGGTGGCCTTGGAGGACTGGCCGCCGGTGTTGGAGTACACTTCGGTATCCATCAGCAGCACGTTGATGTCGTCGCCACTGGCGAGGACGTGGTCAAGGCCGCCGTAACCGATGTCGTATCCCCAGCCGTCGCCGCCGAAGACCCAAACGCTCTTCTTGGTGAAGAGATCGTCCATGTGCCACAGTTCATGGGCCAGGGGGCTGTCAAAGCCTTCCAGGTTGGCCATGATCATTTCGCCGTACTTGCGGGAGCCTTCGGCATCGTCCTTGTTGTCCAGCCAACCCTGGAGGGCGGCCTTCAGTTCGGGAGAAGCGGATTCTTCCTTCAGGGCTTCCTGAACCTTCATGGCCAGCAGACCACGGCGCTGTTCGTAGGCAATACCCATGCCGCAGCCGTATTCGGCGGCGTCTTCAAACAGGGAGTTGCCCCAGGCCGGGCCAAAGCCGTCCTTGTTGGTGCAGTAAGGCGTGGTGGGCGAAGAAGCGCCCCAGATGGACGAGCAGCCCGTGGCGTTGGCCACGATCATGCGCTCGCCGAACATCTGGGTGAGCACCTTGACGTAAGGCGTTTCGCCGCAACCGGCGCAGGCGCCGGAGAACTCGTGCAGGGGCTGCTGCAGCTGCGAACCCTTGACGGTGTCGCGAGCCATGAGCTCGTCCTTGAGCGTGATGTTGGCTTCTGCGAAGGCCAGATTTTCTTTCTGGGTAGGCATCTGGGTGTCAAGGGGCTTCATAACGAGGGCCTTGACCTTGGCGGGGCACACTTCAGCGCAGGAGCCGCAGCCCAGGCAGTCTTCAGTGTACACCTGAATGCGGAACTTCATGCCCTTGAGTTCCTTGCCGATGGCGTCCTTGGTCACAAAGGAAGCGGGCGCGCCGGTCAGTTCTTCCTCGGTGGCGAGCACCGGGCGGATGGCGGCGTGGGGGCACACAAAGGAGCACTGGCAGCACTGGATGCAGTTTTCAACCTGCCATTCGGGCACGTCGATGGCGCAGCCGCGCTTTTCGCAGGCGGCGGTGCCAAGGGGCATGAAGCCAGCCGGATCCATGGCGGACACGGGCAGCTTGTCGCCCTGCTGGGCCAGAATGGGACGCACAACGGCGCTGATGTATTCGTCATCGTCGCAGCAGCAGGCAGCGGCGCCTTCGGTGGCAGTGGCCCAGGAAGCGGGGTATTTCACTTCTTCCAGAGCGTCCATGCCCTTGTCCACGGCGGCAATATTCATGTTGACGATCTTGTCGCCCTTGCTGCCGTAGGTTTTCTTGATGGATTCCTTGAGCAGGCCCACGGCCTTTTCAAAGTCAAGCACGTTGGCAAGCTTGAAGAAGGCAGTCTGCATGATCATGTTGATGCGGCCGCCGAGGCCCACTTCCTGGGCAACCTTGACGGCGTCCACGTTGTAGAACTTCAGCTTCTTGCGGGCGATGACGCGCTTCATGGAGGCAGGCAGGTGCTTTTCCATGTCGGCAAGCGACCAGTTGGAGTTCAGCACGAAGGTGCCGCCGTCCTTGATGCCTTCAAGAATGTCGTACTGGGTCACGTAGGCAGCCTTGTGACAGGCAACGTAGTCGGCCTTGGTGATCAGGTAGGAAGAGGTGATCTGTTCCTTGCCGAAGCGCAGGTGCGACACGGTGAAGCCGCCGGACTTCTTGGAATCGTAAGCAAAGTAGGCCTGGGCGTAGAGGTCGGTGTTGTCGCCGATGATCTTGATGGCCTGCTTGTTGGCGCCCACGGTGCCGTCGGCGCCGAGGCCGAAGAACTTGCACTGCACGGTGCCAGCGGGCACGGTGTCAATTTCTTCTTCCACGTCAAGCGACGTGTAGGTGACGTCGTCGTTGATACCCACAGTGAAATGGTTCTTGGGCTGAAGGGCCATCATGTTGTCGTACACGGCCTTGGCCATGCCGGGGGTGAAGTCCTTGGAGCCCAGGCCGTAGCGGCCGCCCACCAGGGTGGGAGCTTCGCCCTTTTCGAGGAAGGCGGTGCAGACGTCCTGATACAGGGGATCGCCAAGAGCGCCGCTTTCCTTGGTGCGGTCAAGCACGGTGATGCAGGTCACGCTGGAAGGCAGGGCGCGCAGCAGATGCTCGGTGGAGAAGGGGCGGAACAGGTGCACCTTCACGAGGCCCACGCGCTGGCCCTGTGCGTTGAGGTACTTCACGGTTTCTTCAATGACTTCACAGGAAGAACCCATGGAAACGATCACGCGGTCGGCTTCGGGGTGGCCCACGTAGTCAAAGAGGCGGTATTTGCGGCCAGTGATGGACTCGACCTTCTTCATGTTCTCAAGCACGATGCCGGGCACGGCATCGTAGTAGAGATTGGAAGCTTCACGGTTCTGGAAGTAAATGTCGGGGTTCTGGGCGGTACCGCGAATGTGCGGATGCTCGGGGTTCATGGCGGTGGCGCGGAATTCGGCCACCTTTTCCCAGTTCACCAGGGAGCGGATGTCTTCGTAATCAATGGTTTCGATCTTCTGCACTTCGTGGGAGGTGCGGAAACCGTCAAAGAAGTGGCAGAAGGGCAGGCTGGCGTCGATGGCGGAAAGGTGCGCAACGAGGGCCAGGTCCATGCATTCCTGCACGGAGGAGGAAGCCAGGAAGCAGAAGCCCGTCTGACGGGCGGCCATCACGTCCTGGTGGTCGCCAAAGATGGACAGGGCATGGGAGGCCAGGGCACGAGCCGAAACATGGAAAACGCCGGGAAGCAGTTCACCGGCGATTTTGTACATGTTGGGGATCATGAGCAGCAGACCCTGGGAAGCCGTGTAGGTGGAGGTGAGGGCGCCGGCGGAAAGCATACCGTGCACAGCGCCAGCGGCGCCGGCTTCGGACTGCATTTCGCGCACATTCACGATCTGGCCGAGCAGGTTTTTGGTGCCCTTGGCCGCCAACTGATCCATGACTTCGCCCATGACGGACGAGGGGGTGATGGGGTAAATGGCTGCCGTTTCCGACAGAGCGTAGGCAATGTGCGCGGTGGCGTTGTTGCCGTCCATAGTTTTCATATGAGCCATCTGTTCCTCCTTGGCGCCCACAGGCGCGCAATGTTTTTACAAAATCAGCTTGGGTCGGATCGGCCCCTGAGATAAGGCCCTGCACTGGGCAGGGACGGGCAACGGCTAGTGCCGTGAAGTGAACACAAAATGGAGGCTGGGTGTGGAATCGTGGTAGAAAAACCCTACCCAATCCGCCTTTTCGCGTCCACCAAAAAAGCTTGGTATCACTTGTTTTGGAGCCTTGCTGCTCACCCTCGTCTGCCCCGACGGAATGCGCGTTTTTGCGCTTACCATAAAATTGTTTGTTTGAACAGTTTAATCGGGGGCGCAACAAAAAAAATTGTGACAGACGCAACATGCGGAAAATAGTGATGAATTGTGAAATATGGCAAGGAGGTTTGGGGCATACCCGAAGGGAAAACCTATGATGACGGCATGTTGGAATGTGCAGGGCAAATGAAAAAAATGTTACAAATGTTTCATGGCAAAAAATCTGCGGCTTGCCCCTGATTCAATGTTACGGATTTGGGCGCTTGCGGGCTGGCCCCGGGATGGACTCCAGTCAAAACCCGCCCTGCGGGCAGTGCGTTGAGCTGATTGTGGCAGAATCCGCCGGGTGGAGAAAGCCTGCGCCTGATTGAAACGGGGGAGGAACCCCTTTGCAAAAGTTCCTCCCCCTAAAGCGTTCAGATGCGTTCCCTCTTGGCGGGCATGTTACAGCGAGAGGCCCATCTTGATGGCCGCCTGCATGCCGCCAGTGGAGTTGACCACGTTGGTCACGCCATTGCGGGCCAGTACCAGCAGACTGTCATAGGCGCGCAGGCCCGTGTTGCAGATAATGGCAACAGGGCGGTCCTTGGGCACCTCGCTGATTCTGGCGGCGATTTCTTCCAGCGGGATGGCGTGCCAGTCGGGATGCTTTTCCTGCGTGGCCTTGCCTGCCGCCGCGGGGCGGGAATCAATAAAGAACACGTGGTTTTCGCTGCGTTTCTTCCACAAGTCCATGAACTGGTCGGCGGTCACGGGGGTGAAGCGCCCGGAAAGGGCGTTGTCGGCCACGTTGGCAACTACGTTGACCACGTCCATTGCCGAGGCAAAGGGCGGGGCGTAAGCGATTTCAAGGTTGGAGATGTCTTCCACCGTGGGCTTGGAGTATTGCAGGGCTGCGGCCACCGCATCAATGCGGGCCTTGAGCGAATCCGGGTCGGCGCAGGCGCCCTGAATGCCCAGCACCCGGCTGGTGGCCTTGTCCACCACCAGCTCAAGGCTCATCATCGCTTTTTCGGGGTAGAAGTGGGCGTGGTCGAGCTGCTCCACGCTGACGCTCATGGCGTCGAAGCCTTCCTTGCGGGCGCGTTCAACCGTAAGGCCCACGCCGCAGAAGGAAAGGGCAAAGAGTTTGACGGCCCAGGAACCCACAAAGCCGGGGAATCTGGCATTGCCGCCAGCAAGGTTGGTGCCGATGATGCGGCCCTGGCGGTTGGCCATGCTGCCCAGGGGCAGGTAGCCGATCTTGCCGGTGATGATGTTCTTGATGGCTACGCAGTCGCCACCCGCATAGATGGAGGGGTCGGTGGTGCGCATGTGCTCGTCCACCACCACCGCGCCAAAGGGGGCCACTTCCAGCCCGGCATCCTTGGCAAGCTGACCGTTGGGAATGAAGCCAGCGGCAAAGATCACCAGTTGGGCGGGGATTTCGCGCTTGTCCGTGACCACCTTGGTGACAGTGCCGTTTTCGCCCTCAAGGCGCAGCACTTTTTCAGAAGTGAACACGTCGACCTTGTGGGTCAGGCAGTCGTTGGCGGCCATGAGCGAAAGAGGCTGGGAAAGCACGCCGGGCAGAATCTGATCCATCATTTCCACAACGCTGACTTTCACGCCCCACATATCGGCCAGGGCCACGGCAGCCTCAAGGCCGATGAAGCCGCCGCCCACAATGACCGCCTCGCTCACCTTGCCCTCCTGGCAAGCTGCACGGATGGCTCCGGCGGCTTCCAGGCGGGTCAGGGAAAGCACGTTTTTCAGATCCTTGCCTTCAATGGGGGGTACGCGCGGGCTTGCACCGGTAGCCAGCACCAGCTTGTCGTAAGGCAGTTTTTCTTCCTTGCCGGAAACAACGTCTTTGACGAGCAGGGTTTTGGCAGCCCGGTCAATGGCCAGGGCGCGCGTCTGGGTGCGTACGGTGATGCCCTTCATATCGCGGAAAAATTCGGTGTCGCGCACGGTATGATAGGGTGTGGAGCGCAGGTCGTCGAGATTCTGTATTTCACCGGACACGTAGTAGGGGATGCCGCAACCGCCGTAGGAAATGAAGACGTTTTCGTCCACAAGCATCACTTCCGCATCGGGCATGAGGCGCTTGCAGCGGCAAGCCGCCTTTGGCCCCAGGGCAACACCACCAACTACCAGAATTTTTTCAGACATATCCGGGCTCCTTAGTGAAGAGTTATGAGCAAATGAGCATTACTGAGATATATGAGCATTCAAGGCAAGAATGCAAGGACAATTCCTGTTTACGGAATAACCTAACGCCCGCGAAAACGCCGCTGGTCGCCCACGCGCACGGTTATGCGCTCATTATCCATATATTCCAGCAAGGCGATCAGATATTTGCGCGAAAGCCCCAGGAGTTCTTTCAGCCCGCCCACATCGAGATTGTCGTGGGTGCTGAACCAGCCGCGCACACGTTCAAGAATATCGGCCAGGGCCGGGCCGTGGTAATACAGGCCGTCCTTGATCTTGACCAGTTCGCCAGCCTCGCAAAGCAGGCGCAGCACCGGGGCGGCCTCCTTGGGCGTGACGCCAAGTCCTTCAAGCACGTCCTTGGCGTTGGGTGGGGTCAGCCCCGCGCCGGCATGCGCGTCCAGCAGCTTTTGGCGCAGGCCTGCCTGATCGGCGGCCAGGCTCACCGTATGCGCTTGCAGGCGCAGCCCCTCGCCCTCGATGACCAGATCGCCCTGCTTGAGGGCCTGATCCAGCAATTTTTGCACCAGCTTGGGGGGCAGGTTGCGGCTCCAGCCCGTGCAAAGGGCCCCTCGGGTGAATCCGGGTTTGAGAGGCTCGCGGCGGTGCAGGTCTGCCCCGCGTTCAAGGCTGGCGGCCAGCAGTTTTTCAAAGGGAATTTTGCCAATCCAGCAGCGGTTGTCCTTGTCCCAGCAGATGGCGTCGCCACGGGCGGAAAGCAGTTGCAGCGCCGCTTCCACGGCGGACCGGGCAAGGCCCGTCAGGGCGCGCAGCCGCGCGTCGTCAGCACCTTCGATACCGCGCAGGGTCAGTGCGCCGCGTACAAGCGCGGCCCTGGCTTCATCGCGCGCCTTGGCTTCGGCCTTGCCGCCGCCAATGGCTTCTGCCGCATCGCGCAGTTCGGGCAGCTCTTGCAACAGCCGCATCTTGTCGGCCAGTTCAGGGTCTTTGGCCCTCAGTTCGGGGGGCAGAGGGCTGACCAGCAGCCCGCCAGCAACCGTGCGCAAGGGGGAGTAGGCCCGCAGCACGCAATGGTCGCCAAACACGCCCACCATAGGTTCCTTGAAGCGCAGTTCCGCCAGCGCGGTTTCGCCAGGGGCCAGCTTGTCCCTGTCGCGAAAGACCACCCGCGCCGCGCATTCGCGCGTACCGTGGTGAAAATGGATTTCCACCCTTTGCCGCATGGCTCTGGGGGCGGAGGAAAGGCAGGTGAGCCTGACCAGCCAGCGGTTGGAGGGGAACAGTTCGCCGGGGCGGGCCAGCATAAAGCCGCGTTCGATTTCCTCCACATCCAGCCCCTGCACGTTGACGGCGCAGCGCTGGCCCGGCTGCACGGAATCGGCGGTCTTGCCATGACGTTGCAGCCCCCGCGCGCGGGTGGGCAGATCGGGCGGCATGAAGCGCAGTTCGTCGCCAAGGTTGCACACGCCGGAAATGACAGTTCCGGTCACAACGGTGCCGTGCCCCTTCATGCTGAATACACGGTCTACCGGCAGGCGAAAAATATCGCTGCGCCGTTGGGCGGGCAGCTCGGCAGCCATGCGCGCAAGGTGGTCGCGCAGCGTGTCCACGCCATCGCCTGTGGTTGAGGAAACGGGGAATATGGGTGCACCTTCAAGAAAGGTGCCTTGCAGGAACCCGCGTACTTCTTCCTGCACCATTTCGAGCCAGTCGGCGTCCACCATGTCTGCCTTGGTGAGGGCCACAAGCCCGGTGCGTATGCCGAGCAGAGAGCAGATTTCAAGATGTTCCCGTGTCTGGGGCATGATGCCTTCGTCCGCGGCAATGACAAGCATGACAAAGTCCACGCCAGCCGCGCCAGCCACCATGTTTTTGACAAAGCGCTCGTGCCCCGGCACATCCACGATTCCCAGCCGCTCGCCGCCGGGAAGGTCAACCCAGGCGAAGCCAAGTTCAATGGTGATTCCCCGGCGTTTTTCTTCTTGCAGGCGGTCGCAGTCAATGCCTGTAAGCGCCCGTACCAGCGAAGTTTTGCCGTGATCAATATGCCCTGCCGTGCCTAGCACTACTGCCATAAAAGCTCCTTGGTGGTCTTGGGCCGAGTTTACACTCTGGCAAGCGCCTTTGCAAACAGCGCCAGCCCAGAAACGTAAAGGGGACCCCTTGCAAAAAGGGTCCCCTTGAAAACGGCAAAAGCGGCTGGGAGTTTTTAGGCCTGCCCCTGCTCCCTGGCCTTGATGAGGCTCATGGCCCTGTGGGCCAGCTGGGTCACTTCCGGCTTGGAAATCTGGTCGTCCGCACCCACGCTCACGCCCTTGTGGCGCAGCTTTTCTGTGATGAGTGAGGAAAAAAGCAGCACCGGCAGTTTTTTGAGCATGGAGTCTTCCTTGATGCGCAAGGTGAGGTTGAGGCCGTCCATAACCGGCATTTCGATGTCTGAAACCACCACATGCACGAAGTCTGTGATGGGCCGGTTGCCTTCTTCGGCGCTCTTTTTGAAATCCAGCAGACGATCCCAGGCCGCGCGTCCGTTGGAAACAACTTCAACGGTAAAGCCCGCCTTTTCCAGCAGGTCGCGCTGCATTTCGCGGATAAGGGCGGAGTCATCGGCCACGAGGGCGCGGTAGCCTTCATTCGTCCAGTCTTCACCCAGATCGTCAAGCCGCAGGCCCAGCTTGGGATTGAGGTTGGCGACCACCTTTTCAAGGTCGAGGAGAAAGAT
Organism: Desulfovibrio desulfuricans DSM 642; assembly: GCF_000420465.1. NCBI lineage: Bacteria > Pseudomonadati > Thermodesulfobacteriota > Desulfovibrionia > Desulfovibrionales > Desulfovibrionaceae > Desulfovibrio > Desulfovibrio desulfuricans. The sequence continues at coordinate 88,956 of NZ_ATUZ01000017.1, forward strand.
GATGCGGTCTTCAAGTTTGACCACGCCGATGACCGTATTGTTGGACACGGCAGCAACGTACTTGTTCGGCGGTTCAACCTGCTCCCAGCTGATGCGGTGAATGCGGTTGACGCCGGAAACCATGAAGGCCGTGGTGACGTTGTTGAATTCCGTCACAATGGTTTTGGGCTGTTCTTCTTCCGCAGGGTGGGTTTTGCCCAGCCACATGGCCAGATCCACCAGCGGAATAATGCGCGAACGCAGGTTGAAAGCACCGAGCACGCTCGGGTGCTGCACTTCGGGCAGCGCCGTCACCTTGGGCATGCGGATAATTTCAAGCACCTTGGCCACATTGACGCCGTAGTAGCCGCGATAGGGCTTGGCGGGGACGGGTTCGCCATTTTCGTCCAGCTGCGGCGCGTCGGCAGAAGGAGGGGTGAATTCTTCAAGATAGAATTCCACCACTTCCAGCTCGTTGGTGCCGGCTTCCAGCAGAATATTGGTCTGGGCCATGCTGCCTCCAGAAAAGTACCGCTTCAGGAGCAAACGGGATTAAAGCGACTGCAGCCACAAATGAGCCGCGTCAATAAGACTTTTCGGCGTAGATGCGCCAGCCGTTAGACCTGCACGATTTTTTTGCGAAAAATTATCTGCGGCCAGTTCCTCGACACGCTCCACGAGGTAGGTGTCGATGCCGTTCAAAGCAGCCACATCAGCCAGTCTGCGGGTGTTTCCGCTCTGCCTTCCGCCTATGATTACCATGACATCCACACAGGAGGCAATGTTGCGTGCCTCCTCCTGCCGCTCGCGGGTGGCGTCGCAAATGGTGGAAAGCACCACAAGGTCAGCAATGCGCGTGCGCAAATCTTCCACGATTTCCTGAAATATCTGCCGATCCTGAGTTGTCTGCGAGGCCAGCACATAGGCCTTGTTTTCGGCAAGGTGCAGGGAATCAAGCTCTGCCGCCGTGCCGAATACATGGGCCGGGCCGCAGGCGTAAGAAACCAGCCCGCGCACTTCAGGGTGATCCGCCTCGCCAAAAAGCAGCAGGGTTGCGCCATCGGCGGTGGCCCGCCCGATGGAAAGTTGGGCTTTTTTTACCTTGGGGCAGGTGGCGTCCACAATGTCGGCCCCGCTTTGCTTGACCTGCTCCTCAACCTGCCGCGTGATGCCGTGCGCGCGGATAACCGCCACATCACCGGGGTGCAGTTGCGCGGCTTCCTTGACGCAGACCACGCCGCGCGACTCATATTCCGCCAGGACCTGCGGATTGTGGATGATGGGGCCAAGGGTACAGATGCGGGTCATCTCGGGGGTACCCCCCTTGCGCTCCAGCGCAGTGTTAAGTTTTTGCAGGGCTAGGCTCACGCCCATGCAAAAGCCCGCTGTTTTGGCGCGGTAAACATCCATCATGGATCTCCTTCAAGGGGCGGCGCTTTCAGGCGTGGAGCCGTGGCTGCACTGCCCCTCGCCCGACCCCAACCCATCAACAAAAATTTTACCTGTATGCAATACTGTATTGCAGAGGCGCAGCAAACATGACCGCCTGCGCTTTTGTTCCTTGCTAGCCGGGGCTTCCCAGAAAAATATCCAGTAACCGGTCAAGCTCTTCCCAATCATTACAGCGGCACAGCTCCTGACGCAAGGCCCGTGCGCCGGGCAGGGTGCGCACGTAGCGCGGCACCACGGAGCGCATTTTCCACAGGGCGGCCTTGCCGGGGCAGTGGGCGCGGGCAAGCTCCAGATGCCGCGAAATCATGGCCCGCAAACGGGGGGCATCGGCCTGAACCGGGGTGTTCCCGGCCAGCAGGGCTGCGTGGTCGGCAAAGATGGCGGGATTATGCATGGCCCCACGGGCGTACATGACGCCGCTGGCTCCGGTGCTCTTGAGGCAGTTCACGCCGTCTTCCGCGCTAAAGAGGTCACCGCTGGCGAGCAGGGGAATGGTCAGGCGCTGGGCCAGCATGGCAATAGCCTCCCATTGCGCGGTGCCGCCAAAACCCTGACGGGCCGTGCGGGGGTGCAGGGTCAGCCAGCCAGCGCCCGCATCCTCAAGGCGCAAGGCCAGATCGGGCAGCACCGGGCGGGCGTCGTCCAGGCCCAGGCGTAATTTGAAGCCCACGCGTCCACGGCCTGCTGCCTCAATCATGGCGCGGGCCACGGCAAGCACGTTTTCCGTATCGCCCAGCATGGCCGCGCCAGCACTCTGGCGCAAAACCTTGGAAACAGAACAGCCCATATTCAGGTCAAACCAGCCAAAGCCGGACTGACGCAACAGCTCCACCGCGCGCCCCAGAAAGGATGCCTCCGCGCCGAAAAGCTGCACCACCAGCGGCTGGTCTTCGGGCAGGGTCATGAGCAGTTCGTTGGTGCCGGGGCTTTCATAAACAAGGCCCTTGGCGCTGACCATTTCGGTAACGCACACGGCTGCGCCGTATTCACGGCAAAGAAGACGAAAGGGCAGATCGCTGTATCCGGCCAGCGGGGCCAGCCAGGGATGCTCGGGGCCAAAAGGCAGGGAATCTGGGTTTGCGGGGCAGGTTGGCAGTTGAAAAACCTTGGTCACAGGCGCTCCTTGGTCACGCGCGGCGGTTCTGCGGAATTTTCCGCAGGGGCGGTTTGTTCGGCGGGCAGCACGTTGCCTTGGGGATCCAGCGCCACGCGGGCAGACTGCGCCATATAATCCGGGCCGGGACTGGCTGGAGCAGGCAGGGCTGCCTGCGCAGGATGCGCGGGCTGCGCATCGGTTGCGTCTGTGGCGGCGGTTGCGCACTGGGCATCGCTGCATGCAAAGCGGTTCAGCATGGCTGCGGCCAGCCGCAGGCCTTCGCCCGTGGTGTCGGCCACAAAACCGTTGCTGAGATAATCCAGAAGGCCAGTGCGCCGCAAGATGCTGCGCACCGAGGGGCTGCCCACCACAAGAATAACCGGCAGACTGCGGGCGTAACAGCGCTCGATAAATTGCGAAAGCGCATGCGCCCCTGAAGCGTCAATCCAGAACACGCGCGAAAGATGGAGCACCACAAGCCGGGTTGGCTCGTTGTCCTCGGCATACAGCAGACGTTCAAGCTCGTGGATGGCCCCGAAAAACAGGGTTCCTTCAATCATGTACACGGTGATGCCCTGCGGCAGTTCGGCAGGGCCTTCACGCAGCAGCGGGTCGCCCTTGTGAAGCCTGTTCACACGCGGGTGGGCAGTCTTGTAAATAAACAGCGTGAGGGAAAGCAGCACACCGATGAAGATGGCTTTTTCAAGATCAAACAGCAGTGTGGACAAAAAAGTGATGAGCAGCACGGCTCTGTCCACGCTGGTTGCCACAACGCAGAGGCGGATGGCATCAATATCAATCATCTTGAAGGAAATAAGCAGCAGTATGCCGCTCAGGGCGGGGAGCGGCAGCCAGCTTATGAGCGGGGCCAGCACAAACAGCAGTGGCAGGGCGAGAATGCCCGAAAACACCGTGCCCATGCGCGTTCTGCCGCCGGATGTGACTACAAGTGCGCTGCGGGTAAAAGAACCGCAGCCGGGAATGCCCGAGGTAAGCCCCGCGGCGATATTGCCGAGGCCCTGACCGATAAGCTCCTGACTGCCGTCAAACACATCGCCCTTGATGTTGGCCAGTTGCTTGCCAATGGCCAGTGATTCCACCGTCCCCAGCAGGGCAATGGCCAGCGCGGGCATGAACAGGTCGCGCACTGCGTCCAGATCAAAGGAGGGCGGCAGGGAAAAAGGCGGCACAACGCTTGGTATGGCCCCAACCAGCGGAACGCCCCTTGCGTCCACGCTGAACAGGGCGGCAAAGAGCGTAATCACGCCGAGCGCGGCCAGTGATGCGGGAAAGCGTGGCGACAGACGCTTGAAGGCCACTGTCAGAACAATGGTGGCAACGGCAATGCCGAGGCTCCAGTAATTGATAAAGGGCAGGCCGTGCAGCGCCCCGAACATCTGGTTGAAAAAGCCCGAGGGCTTGGGGCCGGTCAGGCCCATAGCCATGTAGAGTTGCCCTGCGGCAATGAGCAGCGCCGCTCCGGTGGTAAAGGCCACCATGACCGAGTGCGAGATAAAATTGACCAGATCGCCCAGCCGCGCCAGCCCCATGCCCAGCTGGATAAGCCCGCACAGGAGCGCCATGCCGAAAATATAGGCCATACGCGATTCTTCAGGCATGGTGCTGATCAGTTCACCGCCCACGCTGATGGTAGCGAGGGTGGAGAAAATAATCATGGAGATGGCGTTGGTGGGGCCAGCGGCCATAAAGCGGGATGATCCCCACAGGGCGGCCAGCACCACGGGCAGCATGCAGGCGTAGATGCCATACTGCGGGTGAACCCCGGCAATAATGGCGTAGGCCATGGCCTGAGGCACAGCCATGGGCGTCACGGTAAGGGCCGCCGTCATGTCCGCCTTGAAATCCTGGGCGGAATAAGTCCTGATGGTCTCAAGAAAGGGAAAAAGCCGGGCGGCTCGCATGACTAATCCTCGCGGGTTACATCGTCCTCAAGGCGCAGCACATCGTGCCCAAGGGCGTAGTGCATCAGGCGTGGCCGGTCTGCGGATTTTTTGAGCGAATTGATAATGCGCGTCATGCGCCGCGTACCTTCAAGCACGCCGCCAAGATGCCCGGCAAGTTCGGTGAGGTCGTTGCGGGCGAGCGCGCGTTCCAGCTCCATGCCCAGCATGCGCCCGCGCGAATTTTCAGGAAACTCGGCCAGCAGCTCGCGCGCAAGGCGCAGGCTGCGCGCCTGGTTTGCGTCCAGGTCTTCCACCAGTTCGCCGCAATACTCCGCCTGATTGCGCATGACGTTCAGGGCGTTGTTGCCGTAGTGGGCCATGGCTCCGGCGGCTTTTTCCAGCGTGTCGCGGGCAACGGCCACGCGGCGGCCCACGGTGAGCGAAACAATGCTGGCACATTTTGAAAGAAAACGTTCGTCAAAGCTTTCAAAGCCATACTCACGTTTGGTATACAACATTACCAGGCCGAAAGGAGGCTTGTTGCTGCGCTCGCGCAGCACAAAGGCCAGACGCGAACGGTAGCCTTCCTTGTAGATGATGCAGTCGAACGATTCGCCGCCCATGGCCAGGGCCTGAAGGTTGTTGGACACCACATAGCGGACGTGCCCTTCAAGAATGGCGCGCATCACCGGGTGTTCGCGCAGGCCTTCCTCCAGCATGGGGGTTACGATGGGAATGCTGCCGCCGTCCACCTGATTGGCCGAGCGCGCCACCCATTCGCCATTGGCATTGCGCAGGCGGCACACGTACATATCAGCGTACAGGGCGTGGACAAGAATTTCAGCGCTTTGCCGCAGCACTTCCCCAGGAGGGGCCATGCGGTCGGCAATGGCAAGCAGATCGTTGGAAACGCGCAGCAGCATTTCAGTGTCGTTCTGCATGGCAGATATGGAGGTGAGCAGCATAAGCAGGCAGCGCCAGCTGCGCATGGGCACCCCGCGCAGGCAGGGGTGATAACCGGTGTTGAGAGAGCGCTTTGCGGCGGGCAGCAGGGCAATGGCAGCGGCGCGCATCTCGGGTGGCGCATATTTGAGGAGTCGCTTGATTTCTTCGCGAATGTATTCTGGCGAATGCTGGGACACGGTTTGCTCCATTTCCCCGGGGTGCCTGTGGTGACTGGCAGCATGGGGAACCGGCGCGGCTATGCGCGTATTAAGACGTTGTTGCCCGGGCTGAACCGCCTGATTCCCAGAGGGATGGCCGCCTTGGGCGCTCTTTTGAGGCCAGTGCGGCGGCTTTCGCGCGCGTGGCGTGCAAGCCTTTTTTCACAGAAATAAGTATAGGTGGGAAAAAAGGTCTGGTCAACGGTAGCTCATAAAAGGGGCCGTCTGTTCTGAATTAAAGTACACATTTTGTAAAGTGGTTTGTCTGGGATGTGTGGAGAATTGGCAAAGGAATTGCAAGAAGTGTTGCGGAAGATTCTCGGCTGTCGGATTTCCGACGCATATCCTGCCTGCGGGCAGGGTGCATGAGATCAGCCCTACAACCGTCAGACGGCGGCAGGCTCAAGGCCGTGCCGACGCCCACGGGGATGCCCATGAAACAACGTAACACAATATTGCTCATATCGCTCGGCCTTGCCGCCGCCTTGCTGGTGCTCGGTCTGCTGGCCGGTTTTGTGCCGCAGAGCGAGGGGCCGGAACTGCGCCGACGCGCCAGCGGCATGGTGGCCCGCCTGCGTCCCGAAGACATGCCCATTCCCATTCAGGCGCAGGGTGACGGCATACGCCAGTGGGCCGTGCGCGGGGCGGTGGAGCCGCACTCTGGACAGACATCCGGGGGCAGTCCGCAGACGCGTCAGCCTGTTGATGCCAGCACATCTGCACGCCCGGTATCTGCTGCGGACAAAATGCAGGGGACATCCTCTGCCTCGGGTTCTGCCTCGGGTAAGGCCACGGGTCAGACTCTGGTCAGGCGCATTGTCTCCTTTGGTTCGGGCGGCGTCATCCTTGATACTGGCGAGCCATCACTGGCCTTTTCCGGCGACGCGCAGGGCGATTTTGCCCCGCTGCTGGCCTTGGACGGCGTGTCCAGCCCGCTTCTGGTCAGCAACCAGCCCCGCGATTACGGCGATGCCCTTGATGCGGCGGGCCGCCCGCTGCGCTGGGTGACGCCCACGGCCATGATGGCGGGCTATTCGCCCCGCGTGGTGCGCAGGGCAGCTATTGAAGTGCTGCGTCACGGTACGGTTTTTGATAACTTTGTGGGCGATATTGACGATAACGACATGGAAAAACTACAGGCCAGAGCCCGCCGTTATCAGAATCTGGTGGAGAATTTTTCGCGCCGATACAATTTGAGCACCGAGCTTGTGTACGCCATCATCCACAGCGAAAGCGACTTTTCGCCAACCCTGGTCAGCAACAAGTCGGCCATGGGCCTCATGCAGGTAGTGCCGGATACCGCCAACGACGAGGTGCACAAATACCTTTACGGGCGCATGGGCGACGTGGGTTTTGACGACCTGCGCGTGCCGGAAACCAACATCCGCTATGGCACCACCTACCTGCACATCCTGTTTACCCGGTATTTTTCCGGGGTGCACAACCCGCTGGCAAGGGAATATTGCGCAATTGCCGCCTACAATATGGGGCCGAACCGTTTTCTGCGGCTCTACGGCAAAACCATGGAAGAAGCCGTGGACAACATAAACTCCATGACGGTTGACGCCTTTTACAGGGATCTTGCCACGCGTCTGCCAGCCCGTGAAACACGTTTCTACGTTGCCCGGGTGCAGAGAATGAAGGCTCAGTACGCCTCACTGCGCTGATGTGGATTTCCCTCGCACAGGGGCGCGCGCAAAGCACCGCCCAAGAGGGGATTTCAGCGAAAAATGGTTGTGGTGCCTATAAAAACAACGTACATGTTCTTCAACGCCGAGCCCCAACTCTATGCCCGGCATTTATTAGAGGAGTGGTCACAACCATGCGAATCCGTTTTTTTATGCCGTTGGCTCTGCTGCTGAGTTTCATGCTTTTTGCCTGCCAACAGGGCGACAATAATGCCCAGCCCAAGGTGGCGGTGGTGGATATGGCGCGCGTGATGCGCGATAGCGAACCCGGCAAGGCCGGCGTGAAGTTCCTTGAAAGCCTTCAGGGCGACATGCAGACCAAGCTTAACGACATCCAGCAGCGCCTGGAAGCCAACCCCAAGGACGCTGAAGCGCAGAAAGAACTGCAGGCCGTCTACATGTCTGCCCAGCAGCGCATGCAGGTGGAACAGCAGAATGTTGTAAACCTGCTGTATGATGCCATTCAGCGCGTGATCAATACCTATCGCACCGAAAAGGGCTATGCCGTCATCATCAGCACTGAAGCTGTCGCCGCTTTTGATTCCAAGAGCGACGTGACCAATGAAGTGCTGGAACTTGTGAACAAGCAGAAGCTTGATTTCAAGTCTGTGAAGCCCGAAGCTGAAAAGGCTCCTGAAGCCGCCCCCAAGGCCGAAACGCCCAAGGACGACAAGGCTGCCAAGGCCAAGAAGTAAGACAGATTCTTTCGGCTGTATCTGACGGCTGAATGTTTGGTAAAGCCCTTCGTCATTGACGGAGGGCTTTTTTATGGCCTGTTTGCGGGTTTGGCTGAGGCTGAGCTGAAAAGCGGGCGATGGCGAAGCTCTGGCAAAAGGTTGGCAATTGTTTGAAGCAGATGATATAATTTTTGTAATATTCTGTAATTATACAGGTTAAAAACTGTTTGAACGAACAAACAGTTTTTACTGGACAAGGTGGACAAGCCGCGCCATAGTTTCGCCGTCGCCAGCCGGGTATGCCGGTGGGTGAAAAACGCATCCGAATGGAAAAGGTTGATTATGTTTCAAGCGCTGTTTGCCGTCATGCCCGTATTCCTGATTATTGGCGCGGGCGTTCTTTTGCGCAGTCGCGATGTATTGCCCGAAAACGCTGGCCCTGTTCTTGGCATTTATGTGCTCAAGCTGGCTCTGCCGTTGCTGATTCTGCACCTGCTGGCCGGGGCCAGCCTGAAGGATCTTGCCCACTGGGCTTTCTGGGGGGGCATTCTTGGTTCCCAGCTTGTGATGTACTGCCTTGGCTACGTGGGCGACAAAATTTTCTGCCGCCGCGGCGTGGGGCCGGGCGTCATTGCCGGGCTTTCCTGTTCCGCCTGCAATGCCGCCTTTGTGGGGCTGCCCATCGTGTCCAATCTGTTCCCCGGTAATGCCGCAGCCATGCTCATTGCCGGTCTTTGCACCCTCACGCCCAATGTGGTCATGATCATCGGGCAGTCCCGTCTGGATGCCCTGGCCGGGTCGCTGGCCTGGGACGGCGGCAATCCCCTGAAATTTGTGGGTAAGCTCCTGAAGGTCTTCATCCTTGGCAACCCCATTCTGCTTTCGACCCTGGCTGGCATAGCGCTTTCCGCCTCCGGGCTCGGGTTGTGGGCTCCGCTTGACCGCGCGGTGAGCCTTGTGGGCTACACTGCGGCCCCCTGCATGCTGCTGGCTCTGGGGCTGGATTTGCGGCAAAAACTGGTGGTGGCTACGCGTCAGGCGCACGGACACGCCATTGCGCGGCAAGCGTGGTTTATTCTCTGCAAGCTGGTGCTGCACCCGCTGCTGTGCTGGGCCATGCTGGCGGCCTTGGGTGTTTCGGGCCTGTGGCTCGTGATCAGCGTGATTGTCAGCGCCACGGCTACAGCTCTGGTGGTGACGGTCATCGCCGAGGTGTACAGCACCGTGCCGGAAGAAGCGGCCCTCACGGCGGTGGTCGCCAACGGGCTGAGTATTTTTACCCTGACAGGTTTTGTATGGGGTTTTCAGGCCTTGGGTATGGTTTAGCCGGGTCTTGAAATTTGAGAAAAGAAAAGCGGGCTTTGTTCTCCGGCGGTGATCCTGGGAGCAAAGCCCGCTTTTTATGGTTGCGCGGCTGGTGCGGGTAGAGGCTGACCAGCGACGGGCCAGCAATCAGGCAAAGTTGGCTGCGTGGTAGCTGCTGCGCACCAGCGGGCCGGAAAACACGTGGTGCAAACCCAGCGATTTGCCGTAGGCGGCGTACTCGTCAAACTGTTCCGGCGTCACATAGCGGTCAAGCTTGTGGTGTTGGCTTGTGGGCGGCAGATATTGGCCGATGGTCACAATGGAGCAGCCTACCGTGCGCAGGTCCTTGATCACCTCAAGCACTTGCGCGTCTGTTTCGCCCAGCCCCACCATGAGGCCGCTTTTGGCCGTCATGCCGCAGTCGTTCACGCGGCGCAGCAGTTCCAGGCTTTGTTCGTAATCGGCCTGGGGGCGCACCTGCGCATAGAGCGCGGGGTGCGTTTCCACATTGTGGTTGATGATATGGGGTTTGGCGTCCATGACCGTGCGCAGGGCATCGGCGTTGCCCTGAAAATCGGGGATAAGCACTTCAACACTGCTCTGCGGCAGGGCCTCACGGAGCGCCTGAATGACGGCGGCAAACTGGGTGGAGCCACCGTCCGCAAGATCATCGCGCGTCACAGAAGTGACAACCACATGCCTGAGCCCCAGGGTCACGGCGGCCTGAGCCACGCGTTGCGGCTCCGTGGGATCGGGGGCGCTGGTCTGGCCGGGGTGTATATTGCAGAAGCGGCAGTTGCGCGTACAGGTTTCACCCAAAATCAGAAATGTGGCCGTGCCGGAAGAAAAGCATTCCTGCCGGTTGGGACAGTTGGCCTCCTTGCACACGGTGGAAAGCCCCTGCTCGTTCAGCAGAGCGGATGTGGTGAAAAAGCGCCTGTCGGAGGCCAGCGGTCGGCGCAGCCAGGCGGGCTTGCGCAGAGGGGCATTGGCAGAACCGGAATTGTCGGAAGAATCGGGTTGGGTCATCTGTTTCGTCCTTGCTAGGGCACCTGCGGCGGCATGCCGCAAATTGCCTGATCTGGTGTTGGGCTTGTGATTTGATTCGTCCTGCATACCCGTTACGGTTGGGCCACGAGCAGCGCTTCGCAGGCTTGCGCCGATTGCAAGGGCGGCAGCGGTTGGCTGAAAACCTCGCAAAAAGCCTCAAGAAAGCATGCTTTCACCGCGTCCATAGTCGCCGGGTCGCCGTTCTGCTCCCGTTGCACCGAGGTTGCGGTCACGCCGTCAAGGCCGCAGGGGGTGATGATGTTGAAGAGGGAAAGATCCTGGTCCACATTCATGGCCAGACCGTGCAGGGTCACGTGGCGCTGCACGGCAATGCCCAGCGAGGCAATCTTGCTGCCGCCCACCCATACGCCTGGAAAACCCGGCTTGCGGGCCGCTTCAATGCCAAAGCGCCGTACCGTGCGGATGGCTGTTTCTTCCACATCATACACATAGGCCCGGACGCCGCCGGAGCGTTTTTTCAGGTTGATGATGGGGTAGGCCACCAGCTGTCCGGGAAAATGGCAGGTAATATTGCCGCCGCGCGTGCTGTGCACAACATCCACGGCTGAACCCCACAGGCTGGCGAGGTTGGGGGGCAGATTCTCCTGGCCGGAGTTTTTACCAAGGGTGACGGTGGGCGGATGCTCCAGAAGCAGCAGAATGTCGTCGCCGCCCTGAAGCACGTAAGCCTGCGCCTGTTTTTGTATTTCAAAGGCGCGCTGGTAGGCGGCGCAGCCGAGATCAAATGCGTACATGTGAGCCTTGGGCATTGTAGGTTGATGCAAAAAGCCCTCATAGCGGCTTGCAGCCTCGGCGTCCAGCGTTTGCGGCGCGCAGAGGCGGGCGGGGCATGACGCCGTGACGGATCAGGGCGCAGCGGAATCAGGCCAGATCGCAGGGCATGGAGGTCTGGGAAAGGTAGACAAGCTCTTCAACCATTTCCAGAAGCTCGGCCAGAATGCCCCCGCCGTTCATGGGGTGCCCGAACAGCGATTCCCGCTGGTGGTCAAGCCCGCGCTTGTCAATGGCGTCCGGCATTGTGGGGGAGAGGGTTTCCGCAAGGCGGCAGGCCAGAAAATAATCTTCCGCCCCGGCGGCAAACAGGCCCTCGAGCTTGGCAAAGCGCGGGGCCACCTGCTGCCAGTAGGCCAGCGCCGCCGCAGACGGCTCAAGGCTTGCCGCCGTGCACAGGGCCGCATGCAGGTTGTTGCAGGCCGCACCGGGCAGGCCCGTGCGCCAGCCCCACAGCCAGTGGGTGCGCCCAAAGAAAAGGTGGTGGGCCACTGCCAGATCAAGCAGCTCGCGCATGTGGCGCAGAGCGTCCAGCAGGGGGCCGCCCGAACCTTCTGGCCATGCGGCGCAGGGGTGGCGCAGCTGCCACAGGGGCACATCCTCGCGCGTTGGCTCAAGGCCTGTCATGCTGCGCAGCAACTGGGCCAGCCACGCGTTGGCGTCGGGGCTGTGCGGTGTTTCAAGGTGCGAATAACTCAGCACATACCGCCCCTGCCCGTAAGTTCCGGTCACGGCCATGGGCTGACCTTCAAGAAAATCTGCCGAAAGATTCAGGCCATAAAGGTCGCGCCAGTGAGAAAAAACCTTCGTGGGCAGGCTTTGCAGGGGTAGATCCGCCAGCCAGAAGTCCGCATCCGGCGAACCGTAGGAGGCCAGCACCGTGACGTTGTCCTTTTTTTCAGGTGCAAAGCGCCCCGGCCACCAGACAGGCAGCGAGGGAAAAAATATTTCAGGCGCTGCTCCGCTCTGGGCCTGACGTGCGGCAGCGCGGCGAATACCGGGGCACAGGGGGGGAGTCGCGCCAGTATCATTGTGCCCGTTCACGGGCTGGCTGGCTGGCGCGGCGGGCCTGCGGGGCGAGAATTCATGCCCGCTGGCAACGTGGGCGCGCACATGCCCGGAAATAAGATGGTACAGACGCTCAGGATAAGCGGCCCGCGCCCAGGGGCAGATATTCAGGCCGTGGTCGGGGTTTGGGTGGGTCAGGGCAAGGCCGGAACCGCCGCAAAAGCCCAGATAGTTGCCGCCGCGTTCCACCCACTGGCGCACGGCCTCGCGCCCGTTCTTGCCGAGGGCCGCAGCCTTGAGCCGCGCGTTGCCGCCGGGAACCAGCAGCAGGCGTACGCCCGCTGCGCCCTGTTGCGGGCCGCCATTGGGGCTGACGCCCCCCGGCTTGCCTAAATACGCGCCTTCGGCTATTTCTTGTCCCTTAACCAGGCGGCAGGGCAGTCCCAGCGCGCGAACAGCGCGCCAGGCCATGAGGCCCCAGATGTGGGACGCGTCCCATAAAATGCAGATTGGCTGTGCGGCAAACATATACCGCATTATCGCCGCCTTTCATGGAGAAAGCAAGATGGCGGATACGCTACCCAAGGGCTATGAGCCCCATGACGTTGAAGCCCGGTGGCGCAAGCACTGGGAAGATGACAAAACCTTTACGCCCGATCCGGACGCTCCCGGCGAGCCGTATTCCATTGTCATTCCGCCGCCCAACGTTACGGGCGCGCTGCACATAGGGCATGCGCTCAACCATACACTTATTGACGTGCTCTGTCGTCACGCCCGCCAGAAGGGCAAGAACGTGCTTTGGGTGCCCGGCACCGACCACGCGGGCATTGCCACCCAGAACGTGGTGGAACGCGCCCTGGCCAAGGAAGGCAAGAGCCGCAAGGATCTGGGCCGCGAAGCCTTTATCAACCGGGTGTGGGAATGGCGCGATGAATACGGCCACCGCATTCTTGATCAGGCGCGCGCCCTTGGCGATTCCGTGGACTGGACGCGTCTGCGCTTCACCATGGATGAAGGCCTCTCCGCCGCCGTGCGCAAGGTTTTTGTGCAGCTCTATAATGAAGGGCTGATTTACAAGGGCGACTACATCATCAACTGGTGCTCGCGCTGCCATACGGCTCTTGCCGATGACGAAGTGGAACACGAGCAGAGTCGGGGCAAGTTGTGGAAGGTGCGCTACCAGCTGGCCGACGGCAGCGGGCATATCACCATTGCGACCACCCGGCCCGAGACCATCCCCGGCGATACCGCCATCTGCGTGCATCCCGAAGATGAGCGCTACACCGCCCTCATAGGCAAAAAGGCCGTGGTTCCCGTGCTTGGGCGCGAGATCCCCATTATCGCCGATGCCTATGTTGACCGCGAATTCGGCACAGGCGCGCTCAAGGTGACGCCCTGCCACGACCATAACGACTGGATGCTGGGCAAGAAGCACGATCTCGTTTTTCTCAAGGCCATTGACGAAAACGGCGTCATGACCGCCGAGGCCGGGGCCTATGCGGGCCTTGCCAAGGAAGAATGCCGCACCCGCATCGTGGCCGATATCGAAGCCGCCGGGCAGCTTGAGGGCATTGAAGAAATCGACCACGCCGTGGGCCATTGCTACCGCTGCCATACGGTGGTTGAACCGCACGTTTCCACGCAGTGGTTTGTGGCCGCCACCAAGATGGCCCCTGCCGCGCGTGATGCCGTGCCCGGCATGACCAAGATTTTTCCCGAAACGTGGCTCAAGACCTACTACCACTGGCTTGATAACATCCGCGACTGGTGCATCAGCCGGCAGATATGGTGGGGGCACCGCATTCCGGCATGGAACTGCGAATCGTGCGGCGAACTGGTGGTGGCCGAAGAAGCCCCCGCAGTCTGCCCCAAGTGCGGCGGCGCGCTGAAGCAGGAAGAAGACGTGCTGGACACATGGTTCTCCTCCGCGCTGTGGCCCTTCTCGACCATGGGCTGGCCTGAGGACACCAAGGATCTGCGCCGCTGGTACCCCACCTCGGTGCTGGTGACGGGCTTTGACATCCTGTTCTTCTGGGTGGCCCGCATGATGATGATGGGCATCCACTTTATGGGCGAAGTGCCGTTCAAGGACGTGTATCTGCATGCTCTGGTGCGCGATGCCTCTGGCCGCAAGATGTCCAAATCCACGGGCAACGTCATTGATCCGCTGGAAATGATCAACAAATACGGCTGTGATGCCCTGCGCTTTACCCTGACGGCCTTTGCCGCCATGGGGCGCGATATCCGTCTTTCCGAGGAGCGCATCGAGGGCTACCGCCACTTTGTGAACAAGCTCTGGAACGCGGCCCGCTTCGCCCTCATGAACCTGCCGGAAGAAGCCCCGGCCCCTGTGGCTCCCGAGACGGTTCCCGGCCTGCACCACCAATGGCTGCTGCACCGGCTTGAAGTGGTCAAGCAGGACATGGACAAGGCCCTGGCCGACTACCGCTTCAACGATGCGGCGCAGTTGGGTTACAAATTCCTCTGGAATGAGTTCTGCGACTGGTATCTTGAGCTTATCAAGCCCGACATGCAGTCTGAAGATCCCAAACGCAAGGCCGAGGCCCAGTATGTGCTGTGGCTGGCCCTGCGCGAGCTGCTGGTGCTGCTGCATCCCATCGTGCCCTTTGTGACCGCCGAAATATGGGCCGCGTTGCCCGTGTCGGCAGGCGAAAAGGCCACAGATATCGCCCGTGAGCTGTATCCCGCAGCGCGCACCGCCTGCCAGCGCCCGGTGGAAGCCGGTCGCATGGAGCTGATTCAGGGCATCATTGTGGCAGTGCGTACCATCAAGGCCGAGCTTGGCATCAGCCCCAGCCACAAGGTCAGCCTCATGCTGCACCCTGTGGACGCGGCCCAGGCCGAACTGCTCGAGGCCAACAGTCAGTGCATGGCCACTCTGGCGCGGCTTGAAACCCTCACCATCGGCGCGGATGTACACGCGCCCAAGGCTTCGGCCTCTGCGGTGGTGGAAGGCTGCCAGGTTATTGTGCCCCTCAAGGGCGCTGTGGATCTGAACGGCGAGCTGGCACGTCTGGACAAGGAAATCGCCAAGCTTGAAAAAGACGTGGTGGGCGTGAACATGAAGCTGAGCAACGAGAGCTTTGTGAGCCGCGCTCCTGCGGATGTGGTGGCCCGCGAGCGTGAACGCGCCGAAAAGCTGCTGGACGCCAAGGAAAAAATGCAGGCCCTGCGTGCCCGCTTTGCCGAGGCCCTGAACGAAGAGTAATCGTCTGTAACCCTGACGGGTTGCTGTTTTTATACGCGGCGCGGACGACGGGCGGTTGCCTGTTGTCCGCGCCGCAGTTCCTGCGGGTGGCCTTGCTGCCCCTGTATACAAAAGAGGTTGGTATGACTCCTGCCGCATTGGCATATGTTCAGCTAGGAGCGGCCATTCTGGTCGAGGTGGGGGCCACGGCCTGCCTCAAGCATTCAGAGGGCATGAGCCGCCTTTTGCCCACCCTTGCTTCGCTGCTCGGCTACGGCATTTCATTCTACCTGCTTTCCAAGGTGCTCAATGTCGTGCCTATGGGCATATCATACGGCATCTGGAGCGGCATCGGCATTGTGCTGGTTTCGCTTCTGGGCTTGCTGGTTTTTGGGCAGAAGCTTGATCTTGCCGCCTGCCTCGGCCTTGGGCTGATTGTGCTTGGCGTGCTTGTCATACATTTTTTTTCAGGCTCCATGCCCCACTAAAACGGACTTACTGATGCCGCCCGCTGGCTAACAGCTTGTTTTTTTGTCAGCCTTTGGTATAAAAATAAATTTTTTGTGCGCGTGTCCGTCGGGGCCTGCCTATTGACAGGCCCCGACGGACACGCTATGTCCTGTCGTTCAAAAAGCTCTTTTTTGAGCGCAATATCCCATATGGAGGGAAATAATGCCCACGATTAACCAGCTTATCCGCATCGAGCGGAAGGCCGTGGTGAAGCGCAAGAAGACCCCCGCCCTGCAGGCTTGCCCGCAGCGCCGTGGCGTTTGCACCCGCGTTTACACCACCACCCCGAAAAAGCCTAACTCGGCTCTGCGTAAGGTCGCCCGTGTGCGCCTGACCAACGGTATCGAAGTTACGGCCTACATCCCCGGCGAAGGCCACAACCTTCAGGAACACTCCGTGGTCATCATCCGCGGCGGTCGTGTAAAAGACTTGCCCGGTGTCCGTTACCACATCGTGCGCGGTACCCTTGATACGTCCGGCGTGGCCGATCGTCGCAAGAGCCGTTCCAAATACGGCGCCAAGCGTCCCAAGTAGTTTTATTCTTTCGGCGCGTGCCATGCGGCCCGCCTGGCTGCTTCCCCTGGGGAGCGCCGGTCGCCGCGGGGTTTGGTACCGCCGCAAATCAAGCATGAAGGAGAAACCCCATGCCCCGTAAAGGTCCTGTCCCGAAGAGGGAAGTGCTGCCCGATCCGTTGTACTCCAGCCGCCTTGTCACCAAGTTTGTGAACAGGCTTATGTTCGACGGCAAGAAGGGTGCAGCCGAAAAGATTTTCTACAGCTCCCTTGAGACCCTGGCTGAAAAGTCGGGCGAAGAACCCATGCGCGCCTTTGAAAAGGCCCTGGACAATGTGAAGCCCCACATGGAAGTCAAGGCCCGCCGCGTTGGCGGCGCCACCTACCAGGTGCCCATGGAAGTGCGCCCGGAACGTCAGGTTTCCCTGTCGATCCGCTGGCTTATCAACTATGCCCGTTCGCGCGGTGAAAAAGGCATGACTGCCAAACTTTCCGCCGAACTGCTGGATGCTTTCAACGGTCGCGGCGGCGCGGTGAAAAAGCGTGAAGACACGCACCGTATGGCCGATGCGAACAAGGCTTTCGCTCACTACCGCTGGTAAGAGGGCCTTCCGTTTTTTATCTGAATTCAGCCCGACGCCGCGTCCGCAAGGAAGCGGCGTCGGCTTTGCACCACACCGCATCCGCAGTATGGAGGAAACACCGTGTCCCGCACCGTTGCTGTAAACAAACAGCGCAATATCGGCATTATGGCCCATATTGACGCAGGCAAGACTACCACCACCGAACGCATCCTTTTCTATACCGGCGTTAACCACAAGATCGGCGAAACGCACGACGGCGCCTCCACCATGGACTGGATGGAGCAGGAACAGGAACGCGGCATTACCATTACCTCTGCCGCCACCACCTGCTTCTGGAACGACTGCCGCGTTAACATCATCGACACCCCCGGCCACGTGGACTTCACCATTGAAGTGGAACGTTCGCTGCGCGTGCTCGACGGTGCCGTGTGCGTGTTCGACGCTGTTGCCGGCGTGGAACCCCAGTCTGAAACCGTGTGGCGTCAGGCTGACCGCTACAATGTTCCGCGTATCTGCTTTGTGAACAAGATGGACCGTATCGGCGCCAACTTCTTCCGCTGCGTGGAAATGATTCACGACCGCCTTGGCGCCAAGGCCGTGCCGTTGCAGTTGCCCATCGGCAGCGAAGACAAATTTGAAGGCGTGGTGGATCTGGTGCGCGGGCATGCCATCCGTTTTGACAAAAGCTCCAAGGGTGCGGAATTCAGCGTTGAAGACGTGCCTGCCGACATGAAGGATCTTTACGACGAAAAGCATCACGAGATGCTGGAAGCCGTGGCAGAGGAAGACGAAGCCCTGCTCGAAAAGTACCTTGCCGGCGAGACCCTTTCCGAAGAAGAAATCATCTCCTGCATCCGCAAGGCCACCATTTCCCGCAACATCGTGCCGGTGCTGCTGGGTTCCGCCTTCCGCAACATGGGTGTGCAGCCCCTGCTGGACGCCGTGGTGGACTACCTGCCTTCTCCGGTGGACATCCCGGCCATGCCCGGCCACGTTGCTGGCAAGCCCGAAGACATTGTGGAATGCCATTGCGACGACAAGGAACCCCTTGCCGGTCTGGTGTTCAAGCTTTTCTCCGACCCCTTCATCGGTCACTTGTCCTTCTTCCGTATTTACTCCGGCTTCCTTGAATCCGGCATGACCGTGTACAACGCCAACACCGGCAAGCGCGAACGCATTGGCCGCATCCTGAAGATGCACGCCAACAAGCGTGAAGACGTTAAATGGGCTGGCGCTGGCGACATCGTGGCTCTGGTGGGCCTGAAGAACGCCTCCACCGGCGACACCCTGTGCGATGAAAAGCGCGAAGTCATTCTGGAATCGCTGAACATTCCTGATCCGGTTATTGAAGTCGCCATCGAGCCCAAGACCAAGGCTGACCGTGATGCTCTTTCCGCCGCTCTGAACAAGCTGGCCAAGGAAGATCCCTCGTTCCGCGTGAAGGGTGATGATGAAACCAACCAGACACTGATCGCCGGTATGGGCGAACTGCACCTGGAAATCATCGTTGACCGCCTCACCCGCGAATTCGGCGTGAACGCCAACGTGGGCAAGCCCCAGGTTGCCTACCGCGAAACCATTTCCAAGCCTGCCAAGTCGGACCTCAAGTACGCCAAGCAGTCTGGTGGTCGTGGTCAGTACGGTCACGTTGTCATCGAGGTTGAACCCAACCCCGGCAACGGTTATGAGTTCATCAATGCCATCTCCGGCGGCGTCATTCCCAAGGAATACATCCCCGCAGTGGACAAGGGTATCATTGATGCGCTGAAGTCCGGTGTGCTTGCTGGCTTCCCCGTAGTGGACGTGAAGGTTAAGCTCATTTTCGGTTCGTACCACGAAGTCGACTCCTCGGAACAGGCCTTCTACGTGGCTGGCTCCATGGCCATCAAGGACGGCATGCGCAAGGCTACCCCTGTGCTGCTTGAACCCATCATGGACGTGGAAGTGGTTACGCCTGAAGAATACCTCGGCGACGTCATGGGCGACCTCAATGGCCGCCGTGGCCGCGTGCAGAGCATGGAAGCCCGCGCTGGCGGCGCGCAGAGCGTGCGCGCTCAGGTGCCGCTTTCCGCCATGTTCGGCTATGCCACTGACCTGCGTTCGCGCACTCAGGGCCGCGCCACCTTCACCATGCAGTTCGATCACTACGAACGCGTGCCCCAGGCCATTGCCGAAGAAATCCAGAAGAGCCGTACATAGTCTGAGCCTGGCG
This sequence comes from Desulfovibrio desulfuricans DSM 642, assembly GCF_000420465.1. Classification (NCBI taxonomy): domain Bacteria; kingdom Pseudomonadati; phylum Thermodesulfobacteriota; class Desulfovibrionia; order Desulfovibrionales; family Desulfovibrionaceae; genus Desulfovibrio; species Desulfovibrio desulfuricans. The sequence goes on from NZ_ATUZ01000017.1 coordinate 108,097, forward strand.
GCCTAGCCGCTCAGGACTTTATGTGGCGGGGGAGGAAGCAGCAAGCTTTCTCCCCCGCCTTGCTTGTGGCGGGCACTGAAATTAGCTGTTGTTGGCGGGGCAAGAAAAGGGCATTCTGCTGTAACGGAAACTTGGATTTGCTATATTGCGTGAGGCTTCGCACTCTGTTGGGGCATCACGGCACAGTCAACGATGTGATGGAGTAGGTGATGCAGGACGATCTGCCAAAGGGTTTCAGGGCTGGGGCTGCGGCTGCCAATTTCAAAAAGGCTGGCCGGGACGACCTTGGCATTATTGTTTCAGACACAACCGCCGTGCTGGCGGGCATGTTCACCCAGAACCTGTTCAAGGCCGCACCTGTGCTGGTGTGCCAGGAGATACTGGCAAGCCGGGGCACAGCGCGCGCAGTTCTGGCAAATTCCGGTCAGGCCAACGCCTGCACCGGTGCCGAGGGGCTTGCCAACTGTCGCGCCACGCAGGCTATGGTGGCTGGCCTTACCGGGCTTGAGGCCGATGAGATCCTGCCCCTTTCTACTGGCGTTGTGGGCGCGCATCTCAAGATGGATCTGTGGCTTGATGCAGTGCCCAAACTGGTCAGCAATATAGGCACCCGCGATGCGGAGGGCTTTACACGCGCCTTCATGACCACGGATGCCTTTCCCAAATTTTCCATGCGCGAGGTTACGCTTGCAGGCGGCACTGTGCGCCTTACCGTGATGGCCAAGGGCGCGGGCATGATTTGCCCAAACATGGCAACCATGCTCTGCGTGGCGCTTACAGACGCCAAGGTGGCGCGCGACCCCTGGCAGGCCATGTTTGGGCGTGCTGTGGAGAAGACCTTCAACCGCGTAAGCGTTGACGGTGATACCTCGACCAACGACACCATCCTGGGCCTTGCCAACGGCGCGGCTGGCGTTGCCGCTGAAAGTGCGGCAGATCTGGCCCTGCTGGAAGAAGCGCTTACCGACATTCTGGGCACTGTGTCGCATATGCTGGTTATGGATGGTGAAGGAGCCAGCAAGGTTATCCACATCACCGTGACGGGAGCCGCCAGCGATGACGATGCCCGCACCGTGGCGCGCAGCGTGGGGCATTCACAGCTGGTAAAAACCGCCATCTACGGCGGCGATGCCAACTGGGGCCGCATCGTCACGGCTGTTGGCTACAGCGGCGCAAAGTTTGACCCCTCCAAGGTCAGCATGAAACTGTGCGGCATCGAGCGTTTCCGCCTGGGCTGCCCTGTCAATGAAGACAAGGAAGACGCCCTGGCCGAACTGCTCAAGGCCAAGGACGTGCAGGTGGAGATCGATCTGGGTGGCGGTTCCGGCTTCTACAATTTTCAGGCTTCCGACCTTGGTCATGAATACGTGACCCTGAACTCTGACTACCGTTCATAAGGTTTCTCCACCACTTCACACTGTCATTGACCTTTATTATCAAGCCCCGCACCGCATCAGGCATTACCTGCGCGTTGCGGGGATTTTGCTGTATCCTTCCTGCATTTTCACAGATACTTGCCTGACATGGAAGGATGCATACATGCTTTTACGCCTTCCATGCTGCATGCAGATACGATTTTTCTGCACGTCATAATTTCTGCTTCCAGTTCACGCAGACATGCTGGACAGGCAGGCCAGAGGAGCTTTAGTGTTTTTGAGGAGGGAATTATGGAAGAAGATTTTTTTGACCAGCGCTATCTGGAAAATGTTGACGCCTGTCCTGTCTGTGGCAGCAGACAGAGTCAGGTAGTCTATGAGGCTGGCGAGGGAGTCATGGCGCAAAAGTGCGCTTGTGGCGGGTACTATTGCGACCATCGCCTTAACCCCGAAGGTTTGTCAGCCTACTGGCAGGACTATCAAAATCGTGAACATAGTGCAGTGGAGGAGGAGTGCGCCCTGCGGCAGCGCATGTACGCGGTGGATTATGCGTATATTGCGCAGTTTCTGAAACCCGGGGCAAGGGTGCTGGATGTGGGCTGTGCGGATGGCCTGTTTCTGGACTGGTTCGCGGCGGCCGGACACGAGTGCAGCGGGGTGGAATTTGGCCATGAAGCAGCTTTGAAGGCAGCGCAGCGGTATCCTGTTCAGGAGGGATATTTTCCAGATCTGGACTTAGCCCCCGGTTACGACCTGATTATTTTTCGCGGTGTATTGCAGTATGTGCATGCGCCGCGCAGTTTTTTCAGCAAGGCGGCTTCCCTGCTCGCACCTGGCGGCCATGTGTACGTGACCGCGCAGCCCAACATGGAAGCGTTTTGCCACCATGTGTACCGCAACAGATTTCGCTTCAGTTTAACCCCATGTGATTGCGTGGGGTACACGCCGCAGTCGCTGGCGGCAGAGTTTGCTGCGCAGGGCTGCGTCACAGCCGGGCAGGCCTTCTTTTATGAGGAAACTCCTTACGCGGACCCGCCACGGGACATTCAGACGCTGTACAAGGCCATTGAAGCCAGAAAAAGGGGTGATGAACCGGAAGGGATGTCGCCGCCATTCTGGGGCAATATGATGACCATGGTGTTTCGTAAAAACTAAGCCCATATTGCCAGTGCAGACAAAAAAGCTCCGGACATGGAAAATGCCCGGAGCTTTCGCACTTCATTCATATGCGGCGTTTAGAAACCTTCAGCCACCCAGTCCACAATCTGAGTCATGCGGGTGAGGGTATGCTGGTTGTTACGCTGCCGTTGGCCGATCTCTTCCATGGAGCCCTCAAGCCGGTAAATGCGCCAGTCGCCCTCGGTCAGAACACCGAGCCGCACTGCTTCATTAACGGCCGCCCGTGCTTCGCCAGGTGAGCAGAAAAGATCGAACTCCTGTACGCCGGGGTCAAGAATCACTTCCGAGCCGCTGGCAATATCTACAATGTAGTTGCCAGGGGCGTAGACGTACACAAATGGGCAAGGCTCAACCGGGGGAAGGGGCGCTGTATCCTGCGTTGGCTGCGCCCTGGTACAGGCCATCAGCGCAAGGCTCAACAGGGCGGCGCAAACAAGGCGTACGTGCATCATCTACCTCATTGTGCTGTGGTTTCAGCGCCCCGAAGCGGCCATTTCGCGCAGACGGCGAATGCGCTCTTCCAGGGGCGGATGGGTGCTGAAGAGGCTTGCCATGCCGCCATGAGCGTACATGGGGGTCACAATGAACATCTGTTCAGTGCTGGGGTTGCCTTCCTGCATGGGGATCTGGCCGCTGGCCATGCCCAGCTTGTTCAGCGCCCCGGCAAGGGCCAGCGGCTGACCGCAAAGTGCGGCGCCAGTGTCGTCCGCCAGATACTCTCGCGAGCGTGAAATCGCCATCTGGATAAGCCCGGCAGCCATGGGTGCCAGCAGGGCCATGGCAATGGCGGCAATGGGGTTGGTTCCGCCGCCTTCTTCGTCCCGGTTGCCGCCAAAGATAGCCGTAAACTGAAAGATATTGGCAAGGGTTACGATGGCGGAACCCATAACGCCCGCAATGGTCTGAATAAGGATGTCGCGGTTGACGATGTGCCCGATTTCATGCGCCAGCACACCGCGCAGTTCTTCGGGCGAGAGCAGGCGCATGATGCCTTCCGTGACGGCAACAACGGCATTTTCCGGGTTGCGGCCCGTGGCAAAAGCGTTGGGAGCTTCTTCAGGCACCACGCAGATGCGCGGCTTGGGAATGCCCGCATTGTGGGCAAGTTCTTCCACAATTTTGTGCAGATATGGTGCTTCTTCCGGTGCGAGCTCGCGCGCGCGGTACATGGAAAGCACTATCTTGTCGGAATACCAGTAGCTGCCCACGTTCATGATCAGGGCTAGGCCAAAGGCAAAGATAACGCCTGTGCGCCCGCCCATCAGGCCGCCAAGCATGATTATAATGGCGGAAAGCAGGGCGAGCAGAAGAACAGTCTTGATCTGGCTGGTCATGCATTTTCCTCTCAAGCAGATTTAAGCTGCGGGTTTTCCGCATGCTTCTTTGATTATAAGCACTCTGTTGATGGTGGCAAGCGGGGCAGGCTCAGGGATGGCGAGCCCTCCACCACAGCTGGAAGACCAGCAGCGTCCAGAGGGGCTTGCGCAGGTCGGCCCTGCCGGAGACATGCTCGTCCATAAGGGCGCGAACCGCCTGATGGTTGAATATGCCCTGCGCCTTCAGGGTGGATTCGCTCAGCAGGTCTTCCATGAGGGGCCGCATGCGGCCGCGCAGCCACTCTGCCACAGGGATCTGGAAACCGCGTTTGTTGCGGTACAGGATTTCATCAGGCAGCAGTTCGGCAAAAGCCTTTTTGAGCAGCCACTTGCGCTTGAAGCCGTGCAGTTTCCTGCTCACAGGCAGGCGTGCGGCAAACTCCGCTGCGTCCTTGTCAAGGAACGGCGCGCGTACCTCCAGGCTGTGCAGCATGGAGCAGCGGTCAACCTTGACCAGGATATCATCGAGCATGAACTGGCGGGCATACACGTGGAAAGCGCGGGCAAGCGGCGTGGCGGCGTTTTGCGGCTGCCAGTGGTCATAGTGTTCGCGCGTGGGGGCAAAGAGAACTTCGGGAGCAAGAAAACCGGGCTGTTGCGCCTTGAAAGCGCTATCCAGAATGGATTCCTGCATGTCGGGCGTAAAGGCCGTGAGCATGGTCTGCACCCGCTGCCATGCCGGGGCATGCGCCGCCCGCAGGAATGTTGCAACGGCCAGGCGGGGGTTGATGTACCCCGCAGAGGAAGGCAGCAATTGCGCGAGCGGTTCTATGATGCCCTTGCGCAGCGCAGAGGGGGCAGCATTGTACCACTGGGCAACCTTGAAGCCGATATAGTGTTCGTACCCCGCCCACAGTTCGTCCGCGCCGTCGCCGCCAAGAGCCACAGTGACCTTTTCGCGCGTGACGCCGGAAAGCAGCCATGTGGGAGCCACGGACGCATCCGCCATGGGCACGTCCATGCGGCTGATGATGCCGGGCAGGGTATCCGCGCATTCCTCGGCGGAAAGCACGCGTTCATGGTGGTCGGTGGCAAAGGCCTTGGCCACGATGCGGGCATAGCGCGACTCATCGTAGCTGGCCTCGCTGAAGCCGATGGAAAATGTCTTGATGGCCGTGGAAGACTGGCGGGCCATGAGCCCCGCCACAATGGAAGAATCAATGCCGCCGGAAAGAAAGACGCCCAGCGGCACATCACTGACCATACGGCGGCGCACCGCCCGTGAGAGCAGAAAGCGCAGTTCTTCGCAAAGTTCATTGTCGCTGCGTCTGTCGGATTCATCGGGCATGGGCATATCCCAGTAGCGGGAAATGCTCAGATTGCCGTCCTGCAGCAGCAGCATGTGCGAAGGCGGCAGGCTCTGCACCTCTGTGTAGACGCTGTGCGGCGTGGGCACATATTCGTAGGCCAGATAGCGCATAACGGCCTGCGGGTTCATGGTCAGGCTCAGATGGCGCAACTGTTCAATCCCGGTCAGCTCGGAGGCAAAATACAGCCTGCCGTGCTGCACGGTATAGAAAAATGGCTTTTTGCCAAAGCGGTCGCGGGCGCAGAACAGACGGCGCTGCTGGTTGTCCCACAGGGCAAAGGCAAACATGCCGTCAAAGCGGGCCAGACAGTCCGGCCCCCAAATGCGGTAGCCTTCAAGAATGACTTCCGTGTCGGAACTGGTCTGAAATTGTCCGCCAAGGGCGGTCAACTGTTCCTTGAGTTCGGCGTAATTGTATATTTCACCGTTGAAGGTGACGGTCATCTGACCATCGGCGCTGTGCATGGGCTGGCCGCCGCCGGAAAGGTCGATGATGGAGAGCCGCCTGTGCCCAAGACAGACCGGGCCGCTGCTCCACTGTCCTTCACCGTCGGGGCCGCGATGGGACATGCGATCGGTCATGGCCTTGACCCACTGCCCGGCTTCGGGAGTGAGAGGCGAGGCGTCAACTTGGCAAATGCCCGCTATACCGCACATTTTTGCTTCCAGATCGTGTAGTGTTTGATGAAAATATCTGCCAGACGCCGATTGTTGCGGGTCGGGTCAAACATATCCGCCGCAAGCTGTTTGCCGTTGCGCGCCAGTTCCTGAGCCAGGGCGTCGTCATCGGCAAGGCGTTGCAGGGCATCAGCCAGAGCTTCGGGGTCGTTGGGCGGCACGGCAAGGCCGGTTTTACCGTTGATCACCACTTCAGGCAGGGCGTTGACCGTGGTGCTCACCACGGGCAGGCCGTAGGCCAAGGCCTCAATAACCGTGTTTGGAATGCCATCGCGGCGGCCAGATTCGTGCACCACGCAGGGCGCTGCAAAAATGTCGTGCTCGGCCAGGATGTGCGGCAGTTCGTTGTGCGAAATAATGCCCGGCAGCAGCACACGGTCTTCAAGCCGCAGCTCCTCGCGCAGGCGCAGTATTTCGGCTTCCATACGCCCAAGACCCATAACAGCGCCGCCGCCGCCAGCAAGGGTAAGCCTGAAATCCACGCCCCTGTCGCGCAGGATGGCGCAGGCCTTGATCAGCACGTCAAAACCCTTGGTAACGTCAAACCGCCCCAGAGCCAGAAGACGCACTGGGCGCTCCATGGGCTGCTGTGTCTGGGCATGTTCCTGTGCCTTGGGTGCGGCGATGCTTGCGGCTGTTTCAGTTTCTGGCAAGGGCGGCAGGGTCAGGCTGTTGTAGATCAGCTCTACCTTGCCCTTGGCCTGCCCCTTGGCAAAAACCTCGATACGGGTTTTGTCCGCCTCGTTGTTGGCACGTACAAAGAAGGCTGCGGTCAGCTTGTCGCCGAGGTCCGGGTCTGCTGGCTCCAGATTGTCGCCGCGCGCGGCAGTGGCAAAGGGCAATCCGGCGATCTGCGAGGCAACCCAGGCAGCTGTGGCAGTGCCGCGCGGCCAGGGAGCGTAGACCATGTCTATGCCGGCTTCGCTGAAAAGGCGGCCCAGGTACATGCCGGCGCAGAATGCCCAAAGGTTTTCCCCCAGCGTTTCCCAGCTGCGCCAGCGGCGGAAGATGGCCCTGCGGAAGAGGCGTCCGGTACGCAGCGGGTGCAGCGCAATCTGCCGGAAGCATTCACCCAGCACACGCCCCAGAGCGCGCATGCCGTAGGTGCGTGTTTCTCCGGCTACGGCCCGCATTTCGTTGGAACAGTGGCGCAGGTTGGGGCCGTACAGGCTGTAGACGGAAAGCGGCAGAAGCCCCTTGAGGCCTTCCACTTCCCTGAAGATAAAGGGCTGTGTAAACAGCGGATACCACAGCAGAACATAGGCCACGTGGGGCAGGCCCGTCTTGAATACGGGGCGGGAGGCCTTGGTGCTGGTTTCCGTCATGGTTGTCTCCAAATGCGGCGGGCCTTTCTCAGCTGGTTGCTGGGTATTAATGCTGTCGCCGTCTCTTTGTGCATGTATGATCAAGGTTTACTTGTAAAATTTCTCTTGAAAAATCGTGCTATGGGGTGGCAGGCCCGCCGGTCCAGTCGCCCTTGCCCAGCAGGGTGGGGGCTGTTGGCCCAAGCTCGCAGCGCAGTTCGTCCATGGTCACGCACCGCACACTGTAATGCCTGTGCAGCCAGTTGAGCCAGTCTGCAACTTTGCGCGTGAAGCGCGCCACGGCTGCGGCGTCAGGCAGGTGAGGCGTGCCGCCGGGCATCATTTCTGATGAATGCCAGGTCAGGGAAAGCACCCGTCCGCCACGGGCCGCAAAGATTTTTGTAATGGCGCACATGGCCCACAGGGGATGGTAAACTGGCAGCAGAGCCAGCGCTCCCCAGTTTTTCAGGCTGGCGCGAATTTTTTTGCCAGCCGGGCCGGACACGCTGCGCAACAGGGCCGGAAGCTGCGGAACGAGAGGGGTCACTGTGAGGGGAACTTCAAAAATTCTGTCGTTTCCCACCGAAACCCAGTATGGAGTGCCTGGCGCGTCAAAATGGTTGGGGCCCTGCATTGGCGTGGGCGCGCAGTGCAGGGGGCGCACCGAGGCATCGCAAAGAATGCCTGCGGCGGCCAGAAGGGGCCAGTGCTGGCGGTGCAGATCCCATCTGCCCATGCGGAAGGAAGTGAGCGGCGCGCTCTGCACTGCCCGGCCAGCCTCCATAAGCGCAGCGAGTTTGGCGGCGAACAGGGTGTTGGACAGTGCTGCAGCGGGTACGCTGTCGGCCATGTCGGGCAGGGTTTGCTCCGACCCGTCAAGCGCCAGAGGCGGCGTGTTCCAGTGGTGCAGGTGCGCGCCAATTTCCGCATGGTGCTCGTCACGCAGCCATGCCAGGGTCTCGTGGGATGTTTTATCCGCCAGCACGCTGTGGGCGCAGAACAAGGTGGGGCGTACGCCCATAGTGCAGAAAGGGGCCAAGGCCCTCAAGCTGGAGGTGTTGCGCGTGGAAAAGCCACGGCGGGCGTAGTGTCCGCCAAAGAGGCCTTCTTCTTCAACGTCCAGACTGACGGCCAGATAGAGCGGCTGTTTGACGCTCATGCGTGACCTGCCGCTCCGGCTTTCATGGCGGCGGGGATGCCGTCCCCCGCGGTGCTTCCGGTTTGTCCGCCGGAATGGCTCCAGTAACGATGGCTTTCATCCACATAAAGGCGCAGCAAGGCCGTGATGTTGTTTTCCCGGTCAAACATTTTTTCAACGCGGGCGCGGCCTGCCTCGGCCATGCGGCTTGCGTGCTCCCGGTCTTCAACCATATGCCGTACGGCATCGGCAAGAGCGCGCGGGTTGCGTTGCGGGGTAAGCAGGCCGGTTTCTCCGTTGATGATTACTTCGGAGATGCCGCACACGTCTGTGGCAATGACGGGCATGCGGTGCGAGAGGGCTTCCATGATCACGTTGGGGATGCCGTCGCGGTCGCCGTTGGAATGGACAACGCTCGGCATGATGAGCATGTCGTGGTCGAGCATGTAGCCGCATATCTGGTCGTGCGGGATAAAGCCCGGCATGTGCACAATACTTTTAAGGCCCAGCCGGTCGCGCATACCCATGAGCTTGAGCCGCCAGCGCCCGTTGCCCACGAGGGTCAGGCTCACAGGCACGTTTTCTCTCTGGAGGCGCGCCATGGCGGAGAGCAGGTCGGGAAAACCCTTGGTGCGCGCAAAGCGTCCCACCGCCAGCAGGCGGTATGGGGGGCGCATGCTGACTGCACACTGCCCCTTGGGGGTAAATGTAAGGCTGTTGTAAATGGCGTGCACTTTATATTCCTGCCCGACAGGGCAGAACTTGCGTAGCCAGCTCACATTGGCGTGGTTGTTGGTGCGGATAAAGAGCGCATCTGCGGATTTTTCCCGCAGCAGGCCGTCCTCCGGGTAGATGTCGCCAGCGCGGCCCGTAAAGGCAAAGGGAATGCCCGTGAGGCGCGAAGCCACCCATGATGCCGTTGCCGGGCCGTTGGCCCACGGGGAGTGGATAAGCTTGACGCCATCCCTCACGCACAATTCGGCCAGCAAAAAGCCTGCCATGAAGCACCACAGATTTTCACCCAGGGACTCCATGTTGCGCATGCGATGGAAAAACCCCTTGCGCATGAGGCCCCATACCTTGAGCGGATTGCGTGAAAGCGCACGTATGAAAGCCCGGAGAATGCGCACTGTGCCGCCAACGCCCATGCGTTCCACAGGCCCGGTAAACTTGCGCATTTCTTCGCTACAGCCGCTCAGGCTTTTACCATACATAGTATAGGCGCGCACAGGCAATCCCCGCGCCATAAGCTGCACAACCTCGCGAAAGATGAACGTTTCGGAGGAGAGGGGAAACCAAAGCAGAACATAGGCAACAACCGGCAAGGCGTCTATTTTCGGTTGTGATGCGCTCTGCTCTGCTTCTGCGCCATCAATATGCGTCATGGTTTTCTCCGCTGCAAACAAGAGCCGGGCCACTTGGCCCGGCACGGCAGACGGAGGTTCCATCTGCCCGAAAATGCGAACATGTCTCACAATCGCACAGTTGCGATCCTCAAGCGGGCGATGTAACGCCCGCTCAAGCGACAGTTCGACCACGCAACACGGGTCGCTATGAAGTTACGCCTGCCCGCTCTCGCTGGCGTTCTGGCGCTTGTAGTCGTCCACAATGGCCCAGGCCTTGGGGATTTCTTCCTTCACGGCATCCAGCGCAGTGCGGATATGTCCTTCCGTATGGGCTGCGGAAAGGAAGAAACGCAGACGGTCAGTGCCTTCTTTAACAGCAGGGAAGGTGATGGGCATCACATAGATGCCGCGCTTGAACAGTGCGTTGGACAAAAAGCCCGCAACCATGGGGTCGCCCACCATGACCGGCACAACGGCATAGCCCTGGGCCGCGCCCGTATCAAGGCCAATGCTGGCGGCGTAGTCCACAAAGAAGTGCGAAATCTTCTGCAGCTTGTGCACCCGCTCTGGTTCGCGCAGCATGATGTCCAGAGCCTTGTGGCAGGCCACGGCGATAATGGGGGGCATGCCCACGCTGAAAACAAAGCCCGGCGAACCGTACTTGAGAAATTCGATCAGCTCGTGGCTGCCGGCAATAAAGCCGCCGCAACCGCACATGGATTTGGAGAGCGTGCTCATCCACATGTCCACATCGGTGGGATCAATATTGAAATGCTCGTGCGCGCCACGGCCCGTTGCGCCAAGCACGCCAAGGGAGTGGGCTTCGTCCACAAGCAGCATGCAGTCGTAACGTTTCTTCAGTTCAATGATGCGCGGCAGATCGGGGATGTTGCCGTCCATGCTGAACAGGCCTTCGGTAACGATAACGGCGCGCTTGTGTTCACCACGTTTGGCCTTGAGCATTTCTTCAAGGGCATCGCAATCGTTGTGGGCGTATGAGTAGCGCGATGCGCCGGAGAGACGCGCGCCCTGCACCAGCGAGTTGTGGGCCAGACCGTCATGGAAGATGGCGTCGCGGTGGCCGAAAAGAAAGCCAAGGGTCGAGACGTTGGTGGCGTGGCCGCTCACATAGATGATGCAGTCTTCCACCCCGTACAGGTCGGCCAAGGCACGCTCAAGCTCACGGTGGGGCGGACGTTCGCCGCCGACCAGGCGGCTGGCGCCAGCTGAGGTGCCGTAAATGGCAGCCGCTTCGCTGACGGCCGAGGTGATCTCGGGGTGAGCGTTGATATCCAGATAGTCGTACGTGGAAAAATTGAGATATTCTTTGCCGGCAATGAACGTGGTGGCTTTGGCCGCGCGCTCATGGCAAAGAAACAGAGGATTTTCCATCCCCATCTTGGCTCCCATTTCCACAAGCCGATCAAAGGCGAGCTTGGAACGCGTGCGGTTAAATCCGGAAGCGCTGTTTTCGGCGGCGTCGGGAGTTTGCACCGCCTCTTGGCCAGCCTGATAGGAATGGTTGTTCTTCATGCCTCGTCCTCGTAAATTTGTCCAAAAAAGCCGTGCCTGGTGGGCCAGATGAGGGCCGAAATCCGGCAGGCGCAACACTGTAAGGAGTCAGTATAGCCAAAGTAAGATGTTATGGCAAGTCGCGTGTGGGGCGGCTCTGTTGAAAGCTTTGCAGGCAGTGCTGTTCTATTGGCTGCGCGGTAAAAGAGTTTGCGGGCACTGGCTGGACAAGCATGATGATATCTACTAACATAATCCTTTACCCAAATGGCTGTTATGCCCCTTTTTGCCCTGCCTCGGCCCTGTCGGGTTGCCGGGCCTTGGCCCTTTACAGGCACAAAGATATGCGTCAGGACTACGAAAATCCAGTACCAGGCACCCTCCAAGACGAAATAGTTCTTGATGGCGTGCGTTATGCCAACCTGCAACAGGCTGGCCAGCAGTGGCGCATTGGTGCCGTCAACCCCGCATGGCGGCAGGAATTACTGGCTCTGCCAGCAAATCCCGATGCCGAAGCCCTTGCCCGGCTGGAAGCGCGCGGCCTGTGGATTGCGCCGGAGCGGGCTGACGGCCCGCCGCCTTTGGCGGTGATGTGCTGCGGTCTTGGGGCGGTCTGGCCCGGGATGGGCCGCGAACTGTACGACAATTTTCCCGCAGCCCGAGCGGCCATGGATCGCATTGCCGCCGTGGCGGACTGGGACGTCCTTGGCCTCATGGATGAAACGGGCGTGGAGAAAATCAGCCTTACCCGCTGGCAATCTCCTTACGTATTCATGCTGGAGTATGCCCAGTGGAGCGTGTTGGCTTCGCTGGGGCTGAATCCTTCGCTTTTTTGCGGCCACAGCCTTGGCGAAATGATCGCGCTCTGTTTTTCAGGCATACTGGCCCCTGAAGTGGCGTGGTATATTCTGGACACGCGCGCCGTACACATGTCGGAGCTGGAGGCAGGGGCCTCCCGCGAAACTGGCATGATGGCCGTGCATGCAGATGCCGAGACCATCAACGAAGCCTGCGCCACATGGCCCGCCCTGTACGTATCCAATTACAACACGCCGCATCAGTTTATTCTGAGCGGCCCCCGCGGGGTGTTGCAGGAAGCCCGCAAGAGCCTGCGCAAGCGCCGCATCCCTGCCATTGTGCTCAATGTGAGCCTGGCTTTTCACCATCCCAGCATGCGCGTGTTGCGCGACATTTCTTTGCGCCGCCTGAGCGCCCTCGACATGTCTGCGCCCGAAAGACCCATGCTGAGCGGTATTACCGCAGATTTCTACCCTGAAGATCAGCCCTCCATCTGGCAGTACATCGCCGATCTTGATGAAAATTCCGTGCGGTGGACAGAATCTGTGCAGACCATGTGGAACCGTGAGGGCATACGGTATTTTCTTGAACTTGGCCCGCAGGATACGCTGTGCAGCCTTGTGGCTGACAATGAGCCGCAGGCAAAATGCCTGACCGCAGGGCGCAAGGGGAAAGAAGTCGAGGCCATGCGGCAGGCCTGCGCTCATCTGTATTCGCTGGGGTATCTGCGGCGGGATGCCGTCGCCCGGCGGGCACAGCATGCGGCAAGCGGCGGCGAAGCCCGCATGCTGGCCTGCAAACCGGCGCCCCACTGTGGTTTACGTCCCGCTGTGGTTGGCAATGGTGCAAATGCCTGCGCTTCGGCGGCATCAGATGCATCGCAATCCAGTGTCATGGAAACAGCAAAGACTGAGTTTGCTGATTCTGCTGCCGCTGCGTCGGACTCCGTACCTGTAACGGCATCCTATACCGAAAGCATGGCGGTCGTTCTGCAAATTCTGGCTCAGGCCTGTGGCAGACCGGTTGAGGACCTGCGTCCAGAAATGGATCTGCGTTATGATCTTGCCCTGCGCTCCAGTCGCTTTCCCCATATTGTGCAGGATGTGGAAAAGGCCCTTGGCATTACCGTCAATTTTGAAGATCTGTTGCAGGTATCAACCATCGGAGATCTTGGCCGGGTGCTTTCCGGCGGTTCCGCGTTTGCGGGGCAGGCTGAACACCCCGCAGAAAGGGTCAGTGCAACTGCAAAACGCTGTGCGGAGCCTTTGCGCAGGTTTGCCCCCCTTAAGGCCTTGCCCCCTGATGGGCACAATAGTGATCTGCGCCTTGAGCCTCTGCCGCTTGATCACGGTGCTTCCGGGATAAATCTGCAGCATGGCGATGTGGTGTTCCTCTGCGTGCTGGATGCTCACATATTGCCCCGCCTGCTGAGCGGCATTGCACCTTTGGGATGCGTGCTGGGTGTGCCTCGGCCACTGCTTGAGCGGTGCGCGCCCCTTGCCAAGGCCGGGGCAAACCTGGTGCCGCTCGATATCGACCTGGAAAAAGGCGGCGAAATCGCCCTTGTAGCCAGTCAGTTGCAGGCGGCCGTAGCAGCTTTCGCACAGGCACAGGGCAGAGTGGACGGTTTGTTTTTTGTGCCGCCTGTCCCGGCTGGGATCATGGTTGCGCCTTCTGCCGATGACGTGCCACCACATGCTGCGCCGGAGCGCCTTGGCGCGTTGATGGAATCGGCAATTGCGGCCGCCGTTCCGTACGGCTTGCGCTTTGCCGGCAGTTGCTCCGTGCTGCCGCCCGAAGTGGAAAACTGTATTTTTGACGCCCCGCTGGAAGAAGCCCTGGATGCGGCGGCTCACGCCCATGGTGTGGCTGTGCGGGCAATCCGTATGTTGCACGGCCCCGAAAGGGCGAGCCTTGACGAATGGGGCGACATGCTGGCGCGTGAAATTCTTTGTGGCACAGTCGAACAGGTGATCTGGGCACGGCCAGGGGCCATTGACGGCCCGGTTGTTTGCGAGGAGCCGTCCGTCCGGGACATCATCAAGGAGAATCCATTGAGGTTCCCGCTGGTGTTTCCTGAGCCGCAGCCTGCATACCGATCAACCGCCACCCTGTTTCAGGGGGGCTGCCATTTTTCGCATTTTGCCGACAAAGCGCTGGCGCTGCACGGCGCGCAGCAGGGTAACTGCCTTGGGTCTGATGTGCCGCGTCTGCCAGTTTGCCGCAGTCTGGAGGCCATGCTCGAAAGCTCGAGGCAGGCTTTGCCCTGGCTGACAGTTACTGGCTTTTGCGATTTGCGGTTTTTTGATGCGCCGGAATTGCCGTCTGGCATCACTCGCGAATGCCGGGTGACAGCAGAGGCGGAACCCTGGCTGATGCAGGAAAACGTCATGACGCGCATGTGCCGCAGTGAGCTTGCAGTGCGCGGCCTGACGCCCAACGGCAGGCATACTGCCCAGTATGCCCCGGTAAGCGAGGGCATGGTGTGGCTTGCGGCCCATCGCAGCAGTGTGCGCCCCCTGTGGGAAGAGGTGCCCGCGGCAGCCTCCGTGGCAAGCCCTGTGCTGGACACCGGGCCACTCTATAAAGCAGTCGGGCTTGGCCGTGAGTGGCGTTTTGTGGATAACTTCTGCACGCTGCCCGATGACTTGTTTTCTGGCATGCTGAGTTTGCCCCAGACATGCATTGCCCCCGGAGCTGATTCTGGCTATAGTGGCGACATGCTTGTGGTGGAGGGCGTATTGCAGGCTGCATGGCTTGCCATAACATCCGAATACTCCAAGGATTTTTCTGACACTGCCGCTCTTGCTGCCGCTATGCAGGAGTGGGCTTTGCATGCTGTGGGCTTTATCCGCATCGGGCCGGTCCGTGCTGATGGCCCCTTGCGCATATTGATGCAGCGTTCCTGGGCCAATGCGCGGTTGCGTCGTTTTGACGCGCAGGTCATTGATCAGGAAGGGCATGTTTTTTTGACAATTCACCATCTTGAATTTGACCGATGCGATCAGGCCGGGCTTTCCCCTGCCGTAAATCCCTCGGCATAAACACTCAATCTGCTCAGCGTCGCGCAAAGCGCAACGGCGCGAAGGGTGCCAGATGCTCACTGCACAAGCAAACCTTACTACACGTCTTTTTCTGCCGCTGCTGCTTGTGGCGGCCCTGCTTGCCGGAGCCTGTTCCAACAAGGCCGGGCTCAAATCGCCGGAACTTCCCGCCAAACACTGGCTTGAAGAAGCCCCAGGCGTGCCTGTTGAAAACAAGGCCAAGCTTGAAGCCGCAGTGCCAAATCTCTATGATCCCAAGAAGGTTTTTTCCTTTGAAGATTGCGTGTTCCTGACCATCCAGCAGTCGCCTGCCCTGGTCAACAGCGCCGTGAATATTGAAATCAAGCGTCTTGCCCAGACGGACGCCGTGTGGAAGTACCTTCCCGAGCCCCGCATGAATTTTACCGTGTCCAACAACCTGACGCGGTATAATATGGACAATAAAGATACGCCCAGCGATTACGGCCAGGCCCGGTTCCGTGTGGGCTTTTATGCTGCCTTTCCCAATCCCATGGCCACCTATTTTGAGCACAAGGTGCAGTCAGCCATGGTCAATCTGGCAATCTCCACCCACCGCAAAGCCGTGGGAAAGGCTATTGGCAAGATTGGCGAGGCCTATCTCCAGCTTCAGGCCCAGCAGAAGATTGTGGAAGCGCAGAAAGAGCTGCTGCCGCTTGGCAAGGAGCTTGTGGATTACTGGAAGAAGGTTGAGGCCGTTGATGGCCGCCAGGGTGTTTCGCTCAACATGGCCATTCAGCACCAGCGCGAGCTTGAACTCAAGCTGGAGCAGACCCGCATGAAGGAAGTGATGCAGCGTACTCAGCTCAAGATTCTTGCTGGCGTAGAGCCGCAGCAGAGGCTTGAGGTGGATACCAAGAGCGCTGATTCCGTGCTGGCTGGTTTTGATGGCCGCAAGCTCACCTGGGAAGAACGCTGGCCTGCCACAGAAGATGACCTGCTGCTGCGCGGACAGGTGACCCTGGGCGATTACAATATTATGGTCGCCTGGGCCCAGTATATGCCGACCATGTCCATTGCCGTGAACAATAATCCTCCGGCGGGCCAGTATCAGCCCCCGAGCGGTACTGAAGACACATTTTTGCACCTGACCTTTGACTTCCCGCTTATCGACTGGGGGCGCAGATACCGTGGCGTGCAGACCGCGCGCATGGGCAAGGCCCAGGCCTTCCACGAACTGGCCCGCAAGCGTACGGACTACTCCAACAAATGGCTCCAGAGCGAGCAGCGGGTAGCCCTGGCCGAAACGGAACTCAAGCTCGCCAAGACCCGTCTGGATACGGCCAGCATGCAGTACAAGGAAGCCCAGATTTCTTTCCACGAAGGCATTGCGCAGTTGCCCGACATGGCCTCCAAGCAGGAAGACATGGTTCAGGCGCGCATAGCCTACATCAATGCCGAGCTTGACTATAAACTGGCCCAGCTTGAGTGGATGGATCTGTCGAATTCCCTGGCCCAGCGCTTCCTCGGACTGCCTGCTAAGGAGTTGCTGTAATGTTGGGTACGTATAAGAAAGCGCTGTCGCGGGTGCGGCACCGTTGTTTTGCTGCCGCGCTGTCTGCTGTCATGCTGCTTGCTGCTTTTTTGATGTTTCAGAACGCAGCCTCTGCTGCGGACAATGGATCCATAGGCGCTGGGGCTACCATTCTGACCGGCAAGGTCGTTACTACTGTCACGCGCGCTGTGCCTGTGCCCTTTAACGCTGTTGTGGATGAGGTGCTGGTCAAGCCCGGCGAAGCCATTGCCAAGGGTGCCCCGCTGATGCGTTACCACCTTCAGGAAGAGGCCGAGCGGGTGCTGCAAAGAGAAGTGACCACCGGGGCTGCTACCGAGAATCTGAGGGGGCAGGTGCTTGATCTTGACCGCAAGCTTGCAGAAACTGCCGCCCAGCGTAACAAGGCCCGGCAGCTTGCAGCCTCGGGGCTTGGTTCAGCCCAGGCTTCCAGCCGGCTGGAAGATGATGTTCACTCCCTGAAGCGCCGCATAGATCTTTTGACTGTGACCATCCAGAAATCTGAACAGAACTTTGCCGCCCGTCTCGAAGAACTGAGCGGCTATTTCGGCACGACCATCAAGGAAGGCGAGCGTCTGCCTGCCTCGCTTACGCTTACCTCTCCCATTGACGGTTATGTGCTGTCGCTTGATGCCACGCTCAACCCCGGCTCCCTGTTGGCCGCTGGCACCACGCCCGTGCGTGTGGGGCGGCTTGATCCCGTGCTGATCCAGGTGCCTGTCTACGAGGCAGAAATCAGCGGCATCAAGGCTGGCGACTCGGTGGAAGTTGAAATTCCTTCGCTGAACAACAAGAAGTTCAACGGTACAGTGAATGAAATTTCCTGGGTTTCTAACGACATGAATGTTTCAACTCCTTCATATTACACGGTGGAGCTTACTGTTCCCAATCCTGGTCTGGAACTCAAGCCCGGGTTCAAGGCTGTGGTGCGATTCAAAGGGAGCAGGTAAGCCCGTTTCATGAAGCTGAAAAGCATCCCCCGACGATTGGGGTACATTCTGGGTGCGCAGTGGACGCGCGACCTGGCGTGGACCGCTTTTACCATTCTTCTTGCACGCCGCAGCCCCGATATACTGGGGCAGGTCGTGCTGGCGCTCACGTTTGGCTATCTGGTGAAAACCATAGCTGACGTGGGGCTTAACGATTTTTTGCTCTCAACATTTGCCCGGCGCGAAGGGCGCCCATTGGCCCTGCTGGGTGAAGTCACCTGGCTCAAGCTGATTGTGCTTGTTCTGGCCCTCTGCTTTACATGGCTTGTGACTGGTTGGCAGAACTATACGCCAGAGTTGCGGCTTGTGGTCATGTGCATAGCAGCTGGCCTTGGGCTGGACGGCGTGAGCGATTCGTTTTTTGCGCTCTGCCAGGCGCGGGGTCGGCAGGATGTGGAAATGCGCATCCGTGTGCCGTCTGCACTGCTGGGTATTGGCTTTGGCATCGTCTGCGTGGTGATTGGGGCCCCGCCCATTGTGATTGCCCTGTACAAGCCTATGGAATCGGTGCTGTGCATCATTTTTGCTTTGCTGGCCTTGCAACGCAATCCTCTGGCAGGTGTTGGCCTTGATGGCATGAAAGATCTGGCCCGTCACATGAAGCACGGCCTCATCTTTACCTGCATGGCTGGCTGCGCCATGTTTTATAACAAGATCAACGTCATATTTCTTAAACAGTATGGCGGAAATGCCGATGTGGGCGGCTACGGCGTTGCATGGGAAACAGTTGAGGGCCTGTCGGTGCTTGTTTCCAGCGCTTTGTTGGGCAAGGTGATTTTTCCGCTGCTGGCAAAACTGTGGCAGCAGGATAAAGGCGCATTCCGCCAGCTGGCCGGTCAGACTGCTCGCTCCCTTTGGGCTGCGTCGCTGCCCATTATTTTTCTTATCTGTGTGGAGAGCGATCGCTTTCTTCCCCTGATTTACGGCCCCAACTATCAAAGTGCGGTCACCGCTCAGCGTTTGCTTACACCTTGTCTGGCAACGGCCTTTTTGCACAACCTCGCGGCATACGCCATGATCGGCATGCGTCAACACCGACTGCTCCTTGTATTTTACCTCACGGGCCTGGTGTGCAATCTGATATGCTGCTTTACTCTTATTCCTGCCATGCCCCTTGAAGGTGCGGCTTTGTCCCTCACCATTACCAAGGTTTGGGTGGCGCTCCTTACAGTTGGCTATTTTCAGTGGGCCGCGCGCCCCATGTCGCTTGGGCAGTGGGGGCTCATGCTTGCCAGCTGCGCCGCCTGCGTAGGGCTGTGGTGGGGGATAGGGCTGGTTGCGCCGCGTGAACTGGCAGAGCTGTCAGGCCTTGTGCCTTTGCTGGCCTTGTTCTGGCGCTGGAGACCGCCGCCGCCGTTTGAAAAGGCCGCGCTTGCCTGATCTCATCTGGACTGTCAGTTGTCGTGCATGGCATAGCGTGGCAACCATTACCCGGATGACCAGACCGTGCCGGGCAAATTGTCTGAGACGTTGACGCCACGGTAAAGGCAGGCCTATAGGATTACTGCAAGACAGTAACAGGCAAGGCATTCCCATGGGCAACAAACTGTTTTTACAGCGCAGGTCAGTCATTAAGGCCATGGCAGGCACCGCTGGCTTATCGCTGGCGGGTGCAACACCTTCTGTTGCCTCAAGCTTACAGAACTGGGTCTGCGGTGATGACCGTGCCACCATCATTGATGTGGATCTCTGCAATGGTTGCGGAGCCTGTGTGTCAGCCTGCCGCGACAGAAATCTGGCAGAAATTCCACTTCCTGTTCAGCCAATTCCCCGTCCTTACCCCTCCTGGGTGCGCGGCAATGACTGGTCGACCCGCCGCGATGAAGTCTCCCGGCTTACTCCCTACAACTGGCTTTTTGTTCAATCGTGCGCCATCACTGTCAACGGTGTGGAGCGGCGGATATATTTGCCACGGCGCTGTTTGCATTGTCTGAACCCCCAATGCGTCACGCTGTGCAGCACTGGTTCCTTGCGCCAGAGCAACGAAGGCGCGGTTTACACCCATCGCAGCACCTGTCTGGGGGATGGCCCCTGTGACCGGGCCTGCCCGTGGGGCATCCCCCAGCGTCAGGCGGGGGTGGGGCCTTACCTGAATCTTGCGCCCAGATATGTTGGCAACGGGCAGATGTTCAAATGTGATTATTGCAGTTCTCTGCTCAAGGCTGGCGAAAGTCCTGCCTGCGTGACAGCCTGTCCGCAGGGGGCCATGCGCATAGGACCGCGTGAGGAAATGGCAAAGCTGGCCAAGGAAATGGCGGAACAGCGGAGCGGGGATATTTTTGGGCTCAAAGAAAATGGCGGAACAAACACTATCTATGTTTCTTCGGTGCTTTTTCGCGATATTGAGGCCAACATGCTGCGTCAGGGAAAGGTAGGCTTTGGTATGCCGAGCCTGCGCCCGGCTGGGGCCAGTATGGATAAGGAAAACAGCCTGCTGCGGGCTGTTCTGCTGGCCCCTGTGGCAGGGGTGGCCCTGGCTGGCCTGCGGTTGTGGCGTGAAAGGAAGATGAGGCGCAAACCATGAAAAACCAGCCCTCGCTTTTTTCCTCATTCTTCAGTGTATTGTGGTTGGCCAGCATGCTCACAGCCGTGTGGAGCGGCCTTGCGCATCTGCCGCAGGCAGGACGCTATGGGCTGATTCAAAGTGCCAGCTGGTCGCCTTCAGTTGCGCATTATTATGCATCAGCGGCGCTGCTGTTTTTGGGAACGTACGCCTTTACAGTCTGGCGTCTTCAGGGACGCAGTGCCTACTGCCTGACACGCTGCGGCTTGCTGCGCGTTATTTTGCTGATGGGGTTGGCTATCAGCGGCTTGGCGCTTATCGTCCACAATATGCCCAATTTTTCTCTGTACGATGGCGTGTACGCAGTCGTTAAAATGCTGCACCTTGTGTGTGCTCTGGCCTTGCTCCCCCTGTTGATTTACAGGCTCTGCCGCCGCTGGATCGGCGGTTACGGCTGGCTAAAGCCACGCGATGGGGCGGCCCCGTGCTGCGGCGCTTCAAGGCGGCGTCCGGCCCGCCGCTAGAGTTACTCCATCTTAGCTTTCCGCGTTCAGTCTTATTGTGCCTGTCGGTCCGCCTTAAGCTGCCCGCAAGCTGCCTTGATGTCCTGTCCCTTGCTCTTACGCAGAATGGCCGTGATCTTGCGTTTCCAGAGGTACTGCTCAAAGGCCAGTACGCTTTCTTCCGTGGGGGCGGCGTAGGGCGCGCCTTCCGCTGGATTGTAGACAATAAGGTTCAGCTTGCCACGCACATCGCCCACCAGCCGGGCCAGATCCCTGGCCTGTTCCAGCCCGTCGTTGACCCCGCCCAGCAGCAGGTACTCAAAAGTAATGTGCTCTCGCGTTTTAAGCGGGTAGGACTTGAGTGCTTCAAACATTTCGTCAAGAGGCCACCGTGCGGCCTTGGGCATGATTTTCGCCCGCAGTTCCTGTGTTGGCGCATGCAGCGAAACCGCCAGATAGGCAAGGCCGCTGTCTCCCAGCTCGCGCAGGCCTTTTTCAATGCCGCAGGTGGAAACTGTGATGCGGCGGGGGGAAAAATTCAGCCCCTTGGCGTTATTCAGGCCTTCAAGGGAGCGCATGAGCTCGCGCATGTTGAGCAATGGCTCGCCCATGCCCATGAACACAATATTGCGCAGCATGGGCCATTCCGGCCTGTTATCACCCAGGTGCGCACGCGCCACAAGTATCTGCCCCAGAATTTCGGCCATGGTCATGTTGCGTTCAAAGCCCATTTGCCCCGTGGAACAAAAGGTACAGGCCATGGCGCAGCCCACTTGCGAGGACACGCACTGCGTCCAGCGGCGTACGCCCTCACGGGAGTCTGAAGGAATAAGCACTGTTTCAACCATGGCTCCGTCCTCGAGCCGCAGCAGAAATTTTGTGGTGTCGTCCTGGCTTTTCTCAACCGTGACAACCTCCGGCCAGACAATGACAGCCTTGGCAGTCAGCTTTTCGCGGCAGTCTTTTGAAATATTGGTCATGGATTCAAAGTCGCGAACCATACGTTGCCACAGCCATTGCCAAATTTGCATGGCGCGGAACTTGCGCTCGCCCAGTTCGGTTTGAAGCCAGTTTTCCAGTTCAGGAAGGGTCAGGTTGAGAAGATTGGTCATATGTTCTGCCGGAATTAAATAAGGTTTTGTAGTGCAGATATATTGTGTACTGGCTGTTGAACTACGATGTTTGGCGCTGATGGGCAAGAAATTTTCATGCCAGCAAACCCGCGTTTATGGGCTGCGGACAAGCAAAAAAGGGCGTTCCCAAAGGAACGCCCATAGTGTCAGCATAGGCGGTTGGGCGGTTATCCCACTGACTTGCGCGCGTAATCACGCACAAAAGTCACAGCGGATTCAACATCCGTAACTTCGCCCGCAATCTGGGCCTGCAACAGCGCGTCGCGAATAATGCCCACCAGCGGGCCGGGCGACAGTTTGGTTTCGCTCATGATCTCATTGCCGTTCAGGAGCGGTTCCAGCATCTGTTCCGGCGTCTCCGCGCGATCCAGATATTTCATATTGTGGTTGAACGAAGTGAGAATGCCGTCGCGGGCCTTGAGGTCGGCCCTGGCCATGGCGATAAGCCGGGGGTAGTCGTCCAGTGCCTTGAAACGGCGAATGCCCCTGTCGGTCATCATGAAGTGGAAGCGCATGTGGTGGCGCACCAGATGGCACAGGAGGTCGATGTCTTCCTGCGCAAAGTGCAGGCGGCGCAGAATCTTGCGCGTTACCTTGGCGCCCACGCGGTGGTGCTGATAATACGTCCAGATGCCGTCAAAATATTCGCCGGTGTAGAGCTTGCCCACATCGTGGAACAGCATGGCCATGGTGCCAAGCCAGTCGTAGTGGAAATCTTCTTCGGGGTAGTGCTTCATGCACTCAAGCGTGTGTTCAAACACGTTTTCCGTGTCGCCTTCCTTGTTGCGCATCTGGGTGAGGCAGGAAAGGGAGGCCACTTCAGGGATAAGCCCCTGAAGGATATGCGAATCAAAGAGCAGGCGCACAAAACGGTACATGGATTCGGCGGCAACCTTGCGCCATTCGTCCATGATGTCCGTAGCCGGGACGTAATCAAGCACGCGGCTTGAGGCGCGCACAATGGCAAGCCATGTGTTGGGCTCAATGGGCAGGTCAAAATTGGCTGCAAAACGCAGGGCGCGTACCGCCAGCAGGTAATTGTGGCGCAGGGTTTCATCCGGAAGGCCCGCAAGCTGGATAGCGCCGCCCTTGACGTCTTCAAATCCGTCATAGGCATCCTGCGTGGTTTCGGGGCTGCCGAAGCCTGTGATACGCAGTTTGAGCTGCTCCTCATGGGGCATCCTGTCCATCATGGTAGGCGTGATGCGCAGCAGGGAAAGTTCCGGGTGTCCGGCAGCAGCTACTTCCAGGGGATAAAAACAGAAGACAAAGCCGTTTTCTTCCAGCGTTGCCAGAGCGCGCTTGTCGTGCTGCGGCACTGCCTTGGGAAAAAGCTTGATAAGCGTATCGAGATCCGGCTCGCAGGCAATATCCACAGTGGGCTGCGTGGCGTTTTCCAGCAGGTGCTCCTGCAAGGGGGCGTTGATAACATGAGCGTCATAGCCGTTGCGCAACAGAGTTTTGCTTATGGTTATGGCGTCTTTGAGCGCTTGATGCATCCATGGCTCCTTGCGAATAAAATAACGGGGAATGGCTGATACTATGCCCGCGAGCATGGGTGCGAGTCAAGCTTGCGGTTAAAGAAATGCCGCTGCGGTTACGCGGGGTCATTGTTTGTGCTATTTGCGACCATAGGTGACAGACCAGCCAGCAAGACAAAACGCCCCCGCGTCAGCGACGCGGGGGCGTTTGAGTACACGTACCTGACGGTTAGTCAGAGAAGTGGTTCACTTCTTTTTTTACGCCAAGCGCAATCCGCCAGAGCAGGGAGACTACCAGCGCGCCCACGGCGTAAACACCAAGGGCCACGGCAATTTCCTTACCGGTGGGCATGTAGGGGGTGATGGCTTCAAACATGTTGGGGGTGAAACCGCCAACCAGAAGGCCAAGACCCTTGTCGATCCACGAAGCCGCCACGAGCATGGCCAGAGCAATGGGCATGAGCGTGGGGTGCGTGCGGAGTTTGGGCGGAATAAGAATGGCCAGGCAACCAAAGGCCATGATAACCGCAGCCCACATCCAGTAACTCACCCACAGCAGATGCCCGCCGTGACCGAAGAACAGCACGTGGATGGGCTCCATGTGGCCGGGAATGTTGCTGTAGAAGGCCGTGAACAGTTCCAGCACAAAGAAGAACACGTTCACGCACATGGCATAGACGATGATGGTGGTAAGGGTCTTCACTGCTTCCTTGCCCACGTCAAAGCCGGTGAGGCGGCGCAGCAAGAGCATGAGCAGCATCAGGATGGCAGGACCGGAGCAGAAGGCGGAAGCCAGGAAGCGGCCAGCCATGATGGCGGTAAGCCAGTAGTGGCGGCCAGGAACGCCAGCGTACAGGAAGGCGGTCACCGTATGGATGGAGAAAGCCCACAGAATCGAAAGATAGATGAGGGGCTTGATCCATTTCGGGGGATCGATTTCGTGACGTTCGGCTTCAAGGGTCACCCAACCGATAATGATGTTCAGGCCAAGGTAGCCAATGAGCACCAGCATGTCGTAAAACATGACGGAATTGGGCGTGGGATGCAGCATAACGTTGAGCATGCGCTGGGGCTGCCCAAGGTCAACCACGATGAACAGGGCGCACATGACCACGGCCGCAACGGCCATGAATTCGCCAAAAATGATCATGCGCTTGAATTTTTTATAGTGGTGGAAGTACGTGGGCAACACCAGCATAACGGCTGAGGCGGCAACGCCGACGAAGTAGGTGAACTGCGAAATATACAGCCCCCACGAAACGTCGCGGCTCATGCCGGTCACAGACAGACCGTTCTGGAGCTGATCCAGATACACAATGCCGCAGCCTGCGATCACGCAGAGCAGGAAGAGCAGCCACAAGTAGTAGGTCTTGGGACCTTCGAGCAATTTTTCAACCATGGCCTGTCCTCCCTATATGAGGTAGTAAACGCCGGGCTGCGTGCCCAGGTTGGGCTTGCGGCGGATACTGTAGTTGGCGGACAAAGCCTGCCGCACCGTTGAATTGGGGTCTTCCAGGTCGCCGAAGAGAATCTTGCCGCCAGAAGCTTCAACGCAGGCGGGCAACTGGCCAACGGCCAGACGCTCGGCGCAGAAGGTGCATTTTTCCACCACGCCGATCATGCGCGTGGGGAAGGCCGGATTGGGCACGGGATCTGCCAGAAACTTGCGCGGATCCTTGAAGTTGAAGGAACGCGCGCCGTAGGGGCAGCCAGCCATGCAGAAGCGGCAGCCGATGCAGCGGTGGTAGTCCATGGCCACAATGCCGTCTTCCATCCTGTAGGTGGCCTGCGTGGGGCAAACGCGCACACAGGGCGGATTGGTGCAGTGGTTGCACAGCAGCGGATAGCTTGCCTCGGCCCGGCGTTTGTCCAGAAAGGCGTTCATTTCATCAGGGAAGGTATGCTCAAACGAATCAAGCCAGAACCATTTGATGTTCTGATCGCCCGGAACGTGCGGGACGTTGTGGAATTTATGGCAAGCTTCGATAAGCGGTTCGTAGTCCTTGGGGCCGTTGAACTGGCGCGTATCGATAACCATGGCCCAGCGCTTGGCGTGCAGGGCGTTGGCACCTTTTTCATAGTGACCGGGGGCAATCTTGGCCTGAGCAACGCCGGACAAGGCGCCAAGGCCAGCCAACCCGCTGCTCAGGGCACAGGCAGAAAGCCCCGCCACTTTCAGAAAGCTTCTTCTGCTCTTGTTCATTACTTGCTCCCCTGGGGAATGATGTGGCAGGTCCAGCAATAGGGATCAACGCTGTTGGCCACGTGGCACTTTTCGCAGAATCCCTTGTAGTCAGTGTGGCACTTCATGCAGGTGTTCTGCAGGCTGATGGTCCACTTTTTGCCGTTGGATGCCACATAGGTGCGGTTTTCGTTGCGCAGGGCTTCATCACGCCACTCGTTGAGCAGCTGCATGTGCTTGTCGCGCATGAAATCCACATTTTCCACACACTCTTTTTCATTCTTGGGCAGCGCAATGCCGGTGCTGGTATAGGTCTTGCCCAGCATGCTTGCCCAGAACGGGGAGGTGAACAGGACCACAAAGATAATGATCCCAAGAATTACTGCTTTGGAGTTATACATCTATTGACCCTCCCCCTGCGCCTCGGGCGCGTCATCATCCTCTACCACATTGGGCAGGTCTTCCTGGCGCATATCCATGGTGCGCTTGCATTCGCCCTTCATCACAAGGGCATTGCCCACCAGTTCGTGCAGACCGCTTACATTGACGCCGGGCGCCCAGTAATTGGCAAGCGGGGGCAGGGTGGCGCGGTCGATGGCGCACACGCATGCCATGTGGTTGACGCCGTGCTTTTCCTGCACATAGCGCAGGGCGTTGCCGCGCGGCATGCCTGAACGCATGCGCAGTTCCATGATTTCTTCTGTGTTCAGGCCGGAACCCGCACCGCAGCAGAAGGTCTGCTCGCGGATGGTGTTCTCGGGCATTTCCACAAAGTTGTTACACACGGCGTTGAGCACGTAGCGGGGTTCATCAAGCAGGCCCATGCCGCGCGCAGGGTTGCACGAGTCATGGAAGGTGGTGATGATATGGTCGTTACGGCTGGGGTCGAGGTTCAGTTTGTTGTGGTGGATCAGGTCAGCCGTGAACTCGGCAATATGCACCATCTTGGTGGAAGCCGCATTCTGGAACACCGTGCCGGTATAGGGCGAAACAGGCGTCGTCATGTGCGAGGGCGACGGGCCGTTGTAGGTGTCCATGTACTGGTTGATCACGCGCCACATGTGGCCGCATTCGCCGCCCAGAATCCACTTGGAACCCAGACGCTCGGCTTCGGCGTACATTTTGGCGTTGAGCTTCTTTGCCATGTTGAACGTGGTAAAGGAGCCGAAGTTGCCGCCTTCCGAAGCGTAGGTCGAGAAGGTGTAGTCCAGATCCAGCTCGTGGAAGAGCATCAGATAGCCCATGAAGGTGTAGATGCCGGGGTCGGCAAATACGTCGCCAGAGGGCGTGATGAACAGGATTTCGTGGCCCTTTTCGTTGAAGGGCGTCTTGGGACGGATGCCGGTGATGGTTTCGCAGTCATCGGCCAGCATTTCCACAATCTCCACAAAGGAGTGGGGCTTGATGCCAAGGTGGTTGCCGGTGAAGCTGCAGTTCTTGACCGGATCCATGATCCAGTGGATGCCAAGGCCCACTTCGTGCAGCAGTTCGCGCACGATGGCGGTGATTTCCGCCGTGTCGATGCCGTAGGGGCAGAAGAGCGAGCAGCGGCGGCATTCGGTGCACTGGTAGGCGTAGTAGAAGAGTTCCTTCACTACTTCCTTGTCCCAGCCGCGAGCGCCCACTTTCTTGCCGAGGATCTTGCCCAGCATGGTGTGGTCGCGGCGGTAGAGCGAGCGGAGCAGCTCGGCGCGCAGCACAGGCATGTTTTTGGGATCATTGGTGCCCAGGAAAAAGTGGCATTTGT
The DNA here is from genome assembly GCF_000420465.1 of Desulfovibrio desulfuricans DSM 642. Taxonomy (NCBI): domain Bacteria; kingdom Pseudomonadati; phylum Thermodesulfobacteriota; class Desulfovibrionia; order Desulfovibrionales; family Desulfovibrionaceae; genus Desulfovibrio; species Desulfovibrio desulfuricans. Next base: position 135,226 of record NZ_ATUZ01000017.1, read on the forward strand.
CGGCGCAGGCGCCGCAACGCACACAGATATCCATGAACAGCTTGAGCGAACGGTGCTTTTCAAGGCGCTCTTCAAAAGCATCACAGAGGATCTGTTCCCAGTTTTCGGGCAGATTCCAGTCTTCTGCCGCCGGATCCCATTCGTGGGGATTGGGCATGTGCAGAAGTTCCATGGTCTCTTTCTTGGCCGGATAGCAGAAGCTGCCCGGTGTAAATTCAGGCTTTGTGTCAAGCCAGTCCTGGGCGGGAAAGGCCGGGCGGCTGGACACAAGCATTTGCGGCGTAGGTAATTTTGCCATCGTGGAAACTCCTTACTCGGCGGCCTTTTCGGGTTGCTTATCCAGCGGCAGCCCGGCATCGGCCATGGCGTCGCGGTAGGTATCCTCGTACTCGGCGTAGGTGAAGTACTGCTTGGGCGGATTCCAGGGGTTGATGTGGCGCACACGGCGGGAATTGTTGGCCATGTTGCGCGTGGGGCTGAAGAACACGCCCGGCATGTGCATGAGCTTGGAGAAGGGGAAGTAAATCAGCAGTACGCAGACCAGAGTAAGGTGCGTGAAGAACAGGGCGTTGATGCCCGTGGTCGCCACAGGCGCAAAGTGGGTCAGGCCCATGACGAAAATCTTGACCTGGGCGATTTCGGTCTTGTCGAAATAGCGCAGGCAGATGCCGGTACCCACGATGCTGATGATCAGCCACAGGGGGAAGTAGTCGTTGGCAAGTGAAAGGTAGCGCAGGCGTTCGTTGAACAGGCGGCGTCCCAGAAGGAACAGCAGCGCTACCAGCAACAGGCCGCCCGTCCAGAAGAAGCGGGGCGAGCCAAACTGCATGATGCCGTCAATGCTTTCCAGAAAGCGAATACAGGAAGGCACGGGTTCCATAAAGAAACGGAAGTGACGGATAAAAACCAGCAGGAAGCAGTAGTGGAACAGCAGGGCAAAAACCCACAGCCACTTGGAGGAATAATAGATGGTGCGCGGCCCGTTGCTGACAGGATCAAATTCCCTTACTTCCGCAACCGTGTTGCGAAACAGCGAACGGAAGCAGAACACTTCCAGAAACATGCGCTGCACAACACCCCAAGTTGTGCTGGGACAGTCGATTTTTGCCTGCTTGATGAAGTCAAGCGACTGCTCCTGCCCACCAGTGGTGGGGATGCAGAAGGGCACGGGCGATTTGGCCCAGTACACCATGCGCCAGACGACACCGGCGATGAACACGACTACTGCCACATAAGGCAGCGCCACGCCGAACAGGCCCGCAAGCCCTATGGCCGCTCCCGCCCAGGCGATGGCTCCTATGAGCAGCACCAGCAGTAATGAATTGAACATTCCCTACCTCACTTCCACTAAAGTTGCCTCAAAAGCCCACCACGGGATTTGAGAGATCTCTGGCCCGCATGCTGCAAAGCCCACGGTCAGGCCCTACGGCCTAATGAACGCGGAATGTCAGCGGTCGTCCCCGGAAGGAACGGCTCCGCTTTCCAGTTGTTGCGCCCAGCGCGCCAGTTGGGCGTGCTGGTTGCGTATTTCCGTAATGCGCGACTCAGCCAGAATTTCCCGGTCTTCCATATACATGTCAAAGGCCAGAAGCGTCAGGCTGTCGATGCGCGATTCGGTCTCAAGGTAGGCCGCCAGGTCGTCCTGGGCCATAAGTTCAGGCATGACGTGTTGCCGCAGAAGGGGCTTCATGAGGCTGAACACAGCCAGGCTCTGACTGGGGGAGAATTTTTGCACTGCCCGCAACTTGATAAAGCGGTCCATTGCCTTGCGGGTCTGGGCCACTTCCACCGATTCGCCGGTAACTGCATCGTACACGGCCCCTGCGGCTTCTTTGGTCATGTTTGCTACAGGATTGCCGAAGGGGTCGTCTTTTGTGCGAAGAAAACCTGTTGTTTCAAATGGATAAGTGTCGAATACGGAGTCTGTCCATAGACGCACCATCTCGCTCTTGTGTTTACGAAACACATCGATTGCTTTCATTCTGTCCTCGTGCCCTTTTGTCTAAGGCTCTCTCATATAAATAGTAAGCGCAAAGGGCGTCAAGCCCCTTTGCACTTTTAAAACGCAAGGTTTGTCATTTTTTGCACAAGGCCCCGGTGGACGCAATAAGCCATGGCAGTTTAAGGCTACGCCTGGACAGGCTAAATCGACCCGCGCAGTTCCTGAGCCGGAGGCAAAAAAACTGCGATTTTGCCTAGGGGCAGGGCGTTGTGCCAGAACACTGACCAGCCACTTGCGGGTCAAGCGGCAGGTCTGTACTGCCTGCTGCCGGGGGGGGAGTAGGAGCTTGCGGCAAAGAAGCCTGCCCTGCCTGCTGCTTGGTATTCTTTTTCAGCATGGCGGGCAAGCCGTGGTATTCAAAAAAGGGAACAGTCTGCGAACCGGCCATGAACACATGGGCCTTGTTGCGCAACATGCGCAGGCGCAGCAACAGCATATCGGGCGCAGTGGCGGCTATGCCCGTTGGCGCGGCAATGTCTTTTGCCTTGGTCAGGGCTTCAGAAAGGCTTGCGCCGTTATCCATGAGGCGCAGCATGCGCGCAACTGTATGAATGTCGGCTTCATTTTCTGCCAGAGGGTAGAAGGCCACATCTACATGACCGGAGAGGAGGGCGATGCCTTCCTGACAACTGGGGCAGGAGGGAGAAAAGAACATGCGCACGGTGGCTTCGTTGCTGTTGTCCGTGATGGCCCACACGTCCGCCTGGGTACGCAGGGCGGTACCGGTGTTGACGATAAGCAGCAGAACCCAGAGAACCAGCAGGAGTGAGCGGCCCGGCTTGTCCGCCGGAAGGCCGGAGCGGCTGCGCTGCGCCGCCTGCCGAAAGCCAGCGTAGATCATGGCAAAAAAGCAGGCTACAATAAGGCAGCTCACGCAAGGTGCCGTGACCGCCATGAGCAGCAAGAGGCAGATATCGCCCAGAAGTGCCAGGCCAGCCAGAATCAGGCCCAATTGGGCCGCACCCATCAAGGCTGCTGCGGCAAGCAGCGTGAACATGACCCCGCCAGCCCACCAAAGCGATATGCCCGCAATGGACGTATCCTGAAACAGGGCGCAGCCCGAAGTTACGCACAGGTTCACTTCGTTGCCAAAGGCGCTCCAGATACAGAAGGCCGCAGCCAGAACGGCCATGCTCAGAATGCCGGGAAATAATTGATGGGTTCGGTTCATAGGTACCTGTGGATGTAATAGCTTTTCGGCTGGTGCAGCAATAGCGCGACAGGCCCGGTACTGACCATCATTAGGCCCGCCGAAACATCGGGCTGTAGCCGCGATTTCATGCAACTCGTTTCAGGTTATAGGCTGTTTTTGCTTTTTCGTAAAGCGCGGCCCCATCTCTGTTACATGGTGGTTGTGCGGCAATACTGGGCTGTGAAAAACTATATTACAGGGGATGTGGCAGAAGTATGGCGCGCCCAGTTATCCCCGTACACACATGACAGGGCTGGCAATGTGCCCAATCTGGCCGGCCCTGGAAGCATGCGGGCATAACTGCTGAACTCATTGGGGATGCAGCGCGAAAACAAAAGGACGCCCTTTCGGGCGTCCTCTCGCGTTGTGTTGCTGCGGTCAAGCTTACATGGTGGAGCCGGAGGCCGCACGCTGCATCTTGATTTCAACTTTTTCGGTCAGGCTGGCATAGTATTCGCGCAGGATGACGAGCACTTCAGCGCGGCCAAAGTGATCCGGCACTTCCGCGCCTTCGGAGAGCATCTTGCGCAGCTTGGTGCCGGACAGGATGACGCGATCTTCCTTGGTGTGGGGGCAGGTGCGCATGCTGGCCATGCCGTCGCACTTTTTGCAGTAGAAGGTCCAGTCAATGTTCAGCGGTTCGCAGAGCAGGCGCTTGCCGTCTTCGGCGGGCACAGGAATCTTGCGGAAGATTTCCTGGGCTTCAAACATGCCGTAGAAGTCGCCCACGCCAGCGTGGTCGCGGCCAACCAGCAGGTTGTTGATGCCGTAGTTCTGGCGGAAGGTGGCGTGCAGCAGGGCTTCGCGGGGACCGGCATAACGCATGTCCAGGGGGTAGCCAGCCTGAATGACGAAGTCTTTCACGAAGTACTTGTCAACCAGGGTGTCAATGCACTTCACGCGCACTTCGGCGGGGATGTCGCCGGGCTTCAGGGAGCCCACGAGGGAGTGGATAACCACGCCGTCGCAAACTTCCACGCCGATCTTGGCCAGGTATTCATGCGAGCGGTGCATGGGGTTGCGCAGCTGAAGAGCGGCAACCTTCTGCCAGCCGCGTTCGTCCATCTTGGCGCGCAGCTGAGCAGGGGTCATGTACACGCCGGGGAACTTTTCGGGGAATTCGCCCTGCGAAAGAACCTTAACGGTACCGGCAACGTTGAATTCGTTCTGAGCCAGAACCATCTTCACGCCGGGGTGGTCGTTGGGGGCCACTTCCCAGAACTTTTCGGAGTCGGGGCCGCAACCCTTGAACACCAGTTCGCATTCCAGCTTCTTGTCGGCTTCAGTCATTTCATAGACTTCTTCGACCTTCATGGTAGCCATGATTTCGCCTTTGCGAACCAGAGCCACTTCTTCGCCGACCTTGAGGGTCTTGGCATCAGCAGCGGGAACATCAAGGGTGACAGGCACGGGCCAGAAGGTGCCGTCAGTAAGAGTCATCTTTTCGCAGACGCTCTTCCAGTTAGCCTTGTTCATGAAGCCGTTCAGAGGCGAGAAGCCGCCAATGCCCATCATGATCAGGTCGCCCTTGGCACGGGAAGTAATCTCGATCTGCTTCAGGCCTGCGGCTTTTTTCTTCTCGTCATCCAAGGCCTTACCTTCCAGAAGGCAACAGACCAGACCCTTACCGCCATGAGGAGCTACCAGCTTGGACATTGCGAAATCCTCCGTGTTTTAGTTATGTGGGCATCCTTCCGTGGCCGCGTCGCCATGCGGAAGGGCAGCGTTCAGTTCGCATCTTGTGAATAATCTAACAAAAAGTCAACTACCTCTTAAAACTTTTCCCGACTACTCGCCAAAAAAACCAGAGCCACTGCGGGTAATGCGGAAAATTCACTGATACCTATACGCTGAATCGCGCAAAAAGAGAAGGGGGATTCACAATAAAAATGTGCCTGAACCCGAAAAAACATGTGAAAGTGCGCTTTTTTTCGCAAAGTCTTTTGCTAGGCTATGTTGCGCGAACTGGCGTGATTGCTTGCGGGCAGCGAAATACGGCGGAAATCTGTTTGGCTGGATAGAAACTTGCTGACTGGGGGAAATTTTTCTCAACCTCAAAGGCCGAGGCCCGTATCAAACCTGAATCAACAAAAAAAGGCGTGGATGCAGCATCCACGCCTTGCGGTCATTAGTCGGAGGGAATCAGCCCCTAGAACGGCACATCGTCCATGTTGGAGGCTTCGGAAGGAAAGGCCGGGCCGAGATCTTCGTCCATGGGCTGAGGCTTGCGGCTGCCGCCCTGGGGGGCATTGCCGTTCTGGCTGCGTGCGCTCGGGGCACCCTGGCCGCCCTGGCCGCCGCGCGGTGCATTGCCGCGCGGAGCAGCAGAGGCAGCAGGCGCGCCGTAGTCGTCTTCAAAGCCACGGCCACCGCCGCCCTCACGGGGGGCATCGCCGCCCTTGCGGTCAAGAAACTGCACGCGCTGGGCCTTGATTTCTGTGGTATAGCGATCCTGGCCCTGCTGATCCTGCCATTTGCGGGTTTGCAGGCTGCCTTCCACGTAGATCAGGCTGCCCTTGGCAAGGAAGTTGGCGCAGTTTTCCGCCTGGCGCTGAAAAACAGAAACGCGGTGCCATTCAGTGCGATCCACCTTGTTGCCGTCACGGTCAGTGTAGGATTCGTCGGTGGCGACATTCAGGGTGGCAACGGGCGAACCGCTCTGGGTGTACCGCAGCTCTGGGTCGCGGCCCAGACGGCCAATAATCATTACTTTATTCAGCATGGTGATGCTCCAAGGTGGTATTCGAGTTTCAGACTCAGGCTACAAACGCCTTTTCGAGCTGATCCAGCACGTCTTCAATAGCGTCGCTCAGCTTGTTGGCTTCGCGCGGCTGCCATTCGGCAAGGGCCGCTTCCAGTTCGGCCTTGAGCCTCGCGGCTTCAAGAATGCCGGGGCCAAGGGCTTTGCGGCGGGCTGGCGACCAGGGCAAAAATTGCAATCCTTCATCCAGCGCCTTCACCATTTCAAGCACTCCATGTTTTTCGTGCTTGATGGGAACACTGAAAGCCAGCTCCGTAAGTTTGGGCCAGAGTTTTTCCAGCAGGTCTTCGTTCCATGTAACGGCGCTAACGCGGATTTGCAGTGCATTGCCCATAGGTGCTCCCTTGGCGGCGAGCCGCCCGTATGCGAGTTTGCCGCGCCCCTCCCGGCTGCTTGCGGCAGCGCGCAGGGCCAACGGCCTGTGCTGGCAGGAGAGCCTAGTCTTTTTCAGTCCATTCGGTCTGCACTCGCATGATGACTTCCTGAATGGCGGGAAGCTGATCCTGCGGGCATACGCCAATAAGGGGCGCTCCTGCGTCGATATTTTCGTTATAGGTGAAGTAGACGGCGTAGATAACGCCCGCAGGCCCGGTATAGACCAGCGGCACCTCGCGCTTCATGCGCGACATGATGAGCAGTTCCATGCCCTCGCGCACGGCTACCGACTGGGAGTCCGCCGCGCGGATTTTTTTGTCCACCTCAGGTGTGAAGTAGTACTTGGCCCGCTCGGGCGCAACAAAAAGATGCAGGGCTTTTTTGAGCAGGATGCGTTCCACCTCTGCGCGGGTGAGCATGTGGCGCACCACGGCAAGGGGGGTGCCAGCCTCAACAAATGTGCCTTCAAGTTCGGTGTGCAGAAGGCTGATCTCGCCCTTTTCGTTGGCGCAGATGGATTTGGGATTGCGTTCGCGCTCAAGCGTGGCAATGAGCGTCCCGGGCTTTTCCTTCCACTGGCCCTGCGGGCCTACCACCTTGTCGCCTTGTTTTATGCCCGCAAAGGTCACCTTGCCCGTGTGGGGCGTGCTGATGACTATTTCGCGGTAGGGCGAAGACTTTATTTCGTCCAGCAGTGCAGATATGTTTATCATGCTTGGGTCCGTTAACGTTATATATTGGCGACGCTCCGGCTGGTGGGGCTGCTGCCCCCAAACCTCCGGCTAATGGCGACCGGACTGTTCCCGGCCGCCGCGTCACTCGGAATACTTGTCGTTTTTCTACGCAGTGGGGTGCTATCTGTAATACAGGTTCCTGCCGCCAATGGTCAGCAGGGCCTGCTTGAGGTTGGCGCGCACTTCCCTTCTGTCCCAGATACCCTGAATGTGCCCGCGCGAAAGGGCGCGGTACGAGCGGTGGTACTTGGGCGGGATGTCCATGCCCGTGGTTTCCTTGATAACGCCCGGCCCGGCAAAGCCGATGTTGGACGAGCGCACCGCGAACTGGTAGGGCGAGCAGCCGAGGAAGCTGGCCACAGGCCCGGCAAAGGAATTGGTGTCGTACAGCACCATATACAGGCCGCCCGATTCAATGTAGCGGCGCACAGCCACGGTGCAGCGGGGCATCTGGATAACACCGTGCGTACCTTCCTGAATACGGATACCCGCCGTGCCGTGCACATAGGCCAGGAAGGGATAGCGCTTCTTTGCGGCGCGCTGGGCGGCTTCCACAAACTTGTAGCCTTCAGCCGCGCCCACGGAGCCGCCCCGGAAGGTGCCCATGAGCATGGCCACGACCATCTTGGTATTGTCGATGCGGGCTTCAAAGGTCATGCAGCCGCTCTTGGCCCCTGTTTTCTTCTGCGCGTCAAGAACGCGGTCGCCGAAGTTGGGGAAATCAAGGGGGTTGCCCGCTTCAATCTCGCTGTTAAATTCAAAGACCGAGCCGAGGTCAAAGACGTTCTTCACATACCATTCCGGCTCCATGGGAAAGTGGTAGCCGCAGTGGCTGCACACGCCCGCGAATTCGGCAAAGAGGTCAGGCCCCCACAGGTCAAGGCAGCCGTAGGCGGCGCTGTTGGGGCAGGTGATGGCCCGGTCCGTCTTGTAGCGCGGCGAAATGTAGTTCCACCGGCTGCGGCGGCCGTCGTCCGACCACGTGGACAGGGCTGTCAGTTCCTTGACCTTGCTGCTTTCGGCCTTGCCGCTGGGGAGTTTGCGGGTGAGCTTGTGCCAGGGGGCCAGCAGGCGGCTCTTGAACACTTCCCACTCGTTGTCGATTTCTTCCATAAAGGTGCGGATGCGCATTTGGTGCTTGCGGTAGAAATCGTACTTGAAGCTGACCCACGGCTTGGTGAGCCAGTCCCAGGTGGCAACGGCCATCTTGGTGAAGAAGGGACGCCTGTCGCGCGCTGCCTGACGCGAGAGCCGCAAGAATTTTTGCTGGCGGCGTTCGCGCAGCCTGTCCTTGGCGGCAGAGGTCAGGCCCCAGCGGGTGTACATTTCGTCCAGGTTGGCGTCGGGTTTGCGCACACGGGCCAGGGCCAGCCCCTTGAGGCCGGGCATGGTACGTGTGGAGATCACGACCTCATCGGTGGCGCGCAGCACTTCCTGCCGCAGACTGCGGAAAAAGTCGAAGTGCCAGGGGCGTGCGCCCAGAGGCGGCTCCTGAACCACGCGGTCGATGTAGCCGAACTTGAGGTTGTCCTGCGCCGTCATCTTGAGGTTATTGGCGCAGCTTTCGATCAGCTCGGGCGTGGCGCGCTGACCAGCCTTGATACGGCCTTCAATGGCTGCGGCGCCTTCGGGCGAAATAACCGAATAGTAGCCGTGCGAGAGCATCAGGCGCTTGTCTGCAAGGCCAATGGCTTCCGCGCCGCCGGAACCGCCTTCGGAAATGACGGCGATAACGGGCACGCGCAGGCCAGCCATGCTGTAAATGTTACGGGCGATCTGCTGCGCCGCGCCGGGGTAATCCTCAATGGGATACGAGCCAGGCGTGAAGATGTAGGTGTGGACAGGTATCCCTTCGGTCTCGGCTACGCGCATGTACTGCTGCGCCTTGGCGTTGCCCCAGGGCTTGACCGAGCCGCCGTTGCGGAATTCCGCGCCGTGGCCCTTTTCCTGCCCGATAACCATGACGGACTGGGTGTATACCTTTTTGCCCCGGCGGCGGGTAATGACCGCGCGGGCAATGAGCATGCTGGGGTCGAGGCTGTGCTCGTCCTGGCCGCCCACTTCGGTGAAATTGTCGTAGACGTTTTCAAGTATGTCGCGCAGGCAGATACGCTGGGCGTGGCGCACAATGCGCACCTTGTCCATGGGCGTGATGCTGCCCTCAAGGCGGCGTTCCACATAGTTGAAAAGATCTTCTACCGTGGCAAGTTCGGCATAAGGATCTTCCACATTGCCGGAGCGGACGCGCGCAGTGAAGGCGGTCAGCTTTTCTTCAAGCAGGTCGGCGTTATCCTTGTGCTTGCCGGCGAATATGTCCACCAGATAGGTAAGTCTGTCGCGCAGACTCTGGATGCGTTTTTCGATGTTGTTGTCCATAGTATATTGGGGCCAGCTAGACTGGTTTTTTTAGGTAGGCGAAATCCCCGGAATTCCGGGCGGCCAATGGCTTGTCTGCCAGCATGCGTCCATATTGGGGGCGTCTGTTGTTCGCCCCGGTCAGAGCGCAGGAGCTTCCGCAGTCTGCGGAAACCTGCGCAATGTGTGTGGACGGTGCCGTGCTCATGGGCTGGTCCCGTCAGAAGCGCAAAATGCGCTCTGTGTTGGCCGCAAGAAAGTTGACGTTGGACTTCAGTTCCTCGCCCGAGGCATTGTGTCCTTCCAGTCGCAGATCCCCAAGGAATTCAAGGCCGCGCGCCTTGGCTTCCTCAAGGTCTTTGCCCCAGATGATGGCAAGAGCCAGGTTGGGGTCAAATTCTGTGGGAATTTCGTAAGGCTCAGTTGTCGGAACATGGGTGAGCATGGTCAGCCAGGGCTGGTCTTTCCACGCAAATTTTTCAATGCGGCCCACCCAGGGGGTGAAGTTGCTGTCCGGATCTTCGGCGATCAGGCGGTATTCAATGCCCAGACCTTCAAAGGTGATATCCGACTGCCCGTAGCCCAAAGGCTCGCCAAGGCCAATGCGGATCTGCTCGGCAATGAGGTCCACATCACCCTTGCCGTTCACCTTTGAAATGCGGGCAGACACGCCGTTTTCCACCTGGATGCGCGTATTCACTTCCATCAGGAAGGGCTCGCCCTTGCGGGTCACAATCCATTCCCAGGTACCCACATTGTCGTAGCCCACCTTGCGGGCCATGGTGAGGGAGTAGTCAACAATATCGCGCAGCACCTTGCCCGCATCGAAGGTGTATTTGAGTTCTTCGGGCGCAAAGCCCGGTGCGACCTCAATGCGCTTCTGGCGGCCAGTGGACTGGATGGAGCAGTTGCGGGTGCCGAAGTGTACGGGGTTATGCCCGGAGCGGTCAGAAACAACCTGTACTTCAAGATGGTTGAAGTCTGTAATGCGCTGCTCGATGAGCACGCCTTCATCCTTGAACTGGCGCAGGGCGTAGCTGCGGATGCGGCGATAGACCGAGCGGAACTGATCCGGGTCGTACACTTCCTCAATGCCCATGCCCCCGCCGCCAGCGGAAGCCTTGACCAGCACCAGCGGGCGCGTGATGCCCTGCTGATCCTGAAACTCGAACACGCTCTTGGCGATGCGTTCGGCTTCCATCTCGTCATAGATGGGGCGGTCGGAACCGGGAACGGTGGGCACGCCCAAACTGCGCGCAAGGCGTTTGGTGTTGATTTTGTCGCCCAGCTCGCGAATGATTTTCCACGAGGGACCGATGAAGATAAGTTTCCGGTCGCGTTTGGTCACGCGGCGTGCAAAACGAAAATCCTCGGCAAAAAAACCGTAGCCGGGGTGAACTGCTGTGCAGCCCGCCTCATCGGCCACGGCCATAAGTTCGTTGGCGTCATGGTAAGACGACACGCGGTACAGGCTTTTTTCTCCGCCTTGTTCGCGCGCCAGGCGCACATGGCCCGATGCCGCGTCCTCAGCCGTGAAAATGGCGGTAAAGGCCACTCCAAGCTTGCGGCAGGCGCGCATGATGCGCATGGCTATCTCGCCACGGTTGGCCACCAGAATTTTGTGCTTTTGCAGGGGAATGCTGTCCTGAGCTTTGTCCAAGCCTGTCTCCCTCATTGAATTGCGCTTTTTGTGTTGGTTTATGCCCGGCAAGGCCGCGATTGCCCATGAGGCAGAGCGGGCGCGTGCCGGAGTTTGGATTTGCATCGCGGGGTGTTACGGTTCTGTTTCGTTGCCCGCTCCCCCCTTGTGGGGTGTCGATTGGCGAGCTATACAGACTGTGCATCCGCACCTCTTACCCGCTTTTGGCGCGAAAATCCACTCGCGCAAGGGCTGTCCGGCACAAAAAGCCGCGCAGCGGCAAAGGAACGCGCGGCGCGGATTGCGGCCCGACAGCAGACCACAGAGCGTATTTTTCAGGAGGGGATTCTATGCAAAATTTTCAGGATGTCCAGCGCGCCGCAACGGCACTGCGTGACGCCATTCAGGCCGCGCAGGGGCCTCTGGCCTTGCCCTTGGGAGCGTGCAGGCTTGATCCCAAGGCCGCGCCCGATGCGGATGCGCCCGTGGGCATTGTGCTTGGTACGGGCCTTTCTGCTCTGGCAGAAAAGCTGCAAGGTCGTGTTGTTGTTCCCTATACCGACTTGCCGGGTTTTCCCGCTTCCAGCGTGGAAGGGCATGCGGGCGCATTTGTGTGGGGCCGCTTTGACGGGGCGTGCGGCGAGGACGACTCCATCGGGCGCTATGCGCTCATCCAGCAAGGGCGCTGCCACCTCTATGAAGGCCGTACCCCGGCAGAGGTCTGCATGGGTGTGCGGGTTATGGCGCTGATGGGCGTAAAAACCCTTGTTGTTACCAACGCGGCGGGCGGGCTGAACCCGCAGTTCGATGCTGGCGGCATCATGTGCATGAGCGACATCATCAATAATACCGGGCATTCGCCCTTAACCGGAATCAATTTTGAGGAGTGGGGGCCGCGCTTCCCCGACATGTGCGCGCCTCTGGACGCGGAGTTGCGGGCGATGGCCATGGAAACCGCGGCAAAAATGGGCCTGCGGCTTGAGCGCGGCGTATACATTGGCGTGCATGGGCCGGAAATGGAAACGCCCGCAGAAACACGCATGTATCGACAGTGGGGAGCAGATGCCGTAGGCATGAGCACCGTGCTTGAGATCATTGCGGCACGTCATATGGGCATGCGTGTGCTTGGCCTTTCATGTTTGACCAATAAAAATTTACCTGACTGCATGACCCCGGCCCCCTTGGAAGAAATCCTCGCAGTGGCCGCTGTGGCGGGCAAAAATCTGGGTCGGCTCATCCGCGCGATGGTGACAAAACTCTGAAAAGTGCGTAAAAGCGCGGCCCGGACATCATTAAAGAACAAACAATACCGACTGCCGGTTTTTCCCCCTGCCTGCGTCGGCCGAACCCGGCGCTGAACTGGCGCAGCTTCGCTGCCAGTCGGAATCTCCCCCCGGCGGGGAACAAAACCGCACTACCTAGTGTTTTTTAAGGGCACAAAGCCATGCAGCACAATGAATCCCTTCGTAACGTCGCCATTATCGCCCACGTTGACCACGGCAAGACCACCCTTGTGGACGGTCTGTTCAAGCAGGGCGGCGTGTTCCGCGCCGACCAGCAGGTTGACGACCGCGTGATGGACAAAATGGATCTGGAACGCGAACGCGGCATCACCATTGCCGCCAAGAACTGCGCCGTCAACTGGAAAGGGGTCAAGATCAATATCATTGACACCCCTGGCCACGCCGACTTTGGCGGCGAAGTGGAGCGTTCGCTCTCCATGGCTACCGGCGCAATCCTGCTGGTGGACTCCTCTGAAGGGCCGCTGCCGCAAACGCGTTTTGTGTTGCGCAAAACCCTTGAGGCCGGTCTGCCCGTGGTTGTGGTCATCAACAAGATTGACCGCAAGGACGCCCGCCCCCAGGAAGTGCTCAACGAAATTTACGACCTGTTCATTGATCTGGACGCCAACGAGCACCAGCTTGAATTCCCCGTGCTGTACGCCATTGGGCGCGCTGGCGTGGCCATGAACAACATTGATGACGAGCAGAAGGATCTTTCACCTTTGTTCGATGCCATTGTTAAGTATATCCCCGGCCCCAGCCATGACCCCGAGCAGCCCTTCCAGATGCTGGTGGCCGACCTCGACTATTCCGACTATCTGGGGCGTCTGGCCGTGGGCCGCATCATGCACGGCACGGTCTATGCCAAGGAAGCCCTGGCTTGCATTGGCGAGGACGGTCAGGCCAAGCCCCTGCGCGCCACCAAGCTTCAGGTGTATGATGGATTGCAGGTGGTGGAAGTGGAAAAGGCCCTGCCCGGCGATATCGTGGTTCTGGCAGGTATTGAAGATGTGACCATCGGCGATACCATCTGCACCCGCGACAACCCCCGCGCCATGCCCCGCATCCGCGTGGACGAACCCACCGTGGCCATGCGCTTTGGCATCAACAGCTCTCCCCTTGCCGGGCGCGAGGGCAAGATTGTGCAGAGCCGCGCCATCTATGACCGCCTGGTCAAGGAAACCCTGCGCAACGTGGCCGTGCGCGTGGAAAACACGGCAGACCGCGACGCCTTCCTGGTCAAGGGCCGTGGCGAATTTCAGATGGCTATCCTTATCGAAACCATGCGCCGTGAAGGTTTTGAACTTTCCGTCGGCCGCCCCGAAGTTATTCTGCGCAAAGACGAAAACGGCAAGGTTATTGAACCCATCGAACGCCTGTACGTGGACTGCGACGAAGTGTTCATGGGCGTGGTGACTGACAAACTTGCCCAGCGCAAGGGCCGCATGCTCAACTGCGTCAACAACGGCACGGGCCGTGTGCGCCTTGAATTCAGCGTTCCTTCGCGCGGCCTTATCGGCTACCGCGATGAGTTCCTCACCGATACCAAGGGTACCGGCATCATGAACTCCTATGTGGAAGGCTACGAAGAATGGCGCGGCGACTTCCCCACGCGTTACACGGGTTCCATCGTTGCCGACCGCGCTGGCGCTGGCGTGGCCTATGCCCTCTTTAACCTTGAGCCGCGCGGCGTTCTGTTTGTGGAACCCGGCGACCCGGTGTACGAGGGCATGATCGTGGGCGAGCACAACCGCGATAACGACATCGACGTGAACCCCACCAAGGAAAAGAAGCTCACCAACCTGCGCGCTTCGGGCAAGGATGAAAACGTCACCCTTACCCCGGTGAAAAAAATGACACTTGAACACGCCCTGCACTTTGTGCGCGAAGATGAACTGGTGGAAGTCACGCCCCTTTCCATCCGCTTGCGCAAGGCCGAACTTTCGGCCATGAAGCGCTACCAGACCGCAGGCAAGCGCAAGAACAACTAAGCATCAGCATCGCGAACGGCTTCCTGCCGTTTATTCAGATAGTTCACCCCCGCAGGGCCATGCCCTGCGGGGGTGTTGTTGTTTGCGCGGCGCACATGAATTTTTTGTAGGGGAGGCAGGATTTTTTGCTATGATTGGCGATGCTCTTCAGGCAAATGCCCTTAAGTTTTTATTATGCAGTCGATAAGGTATGGTACGCTGCTCTGTACGCAGTACATATAATAATTTGATTATGTGTATTGAATACATGCTCAAATGCAAAAAGATGAAATGTATTTGGCTGCCATTGATGAGTAGTGTGCTAACAAATTTGCAGTTTGTTGCTTATCATTTTTAATAAGACAAGCCTATTGATGCGCAAAAATACTTCCTAAAAAGAAATCAGAGTATCATTGACTTTTGCGCAAATTTTTCACAGGTTCTTTGCCCCCCCGCTTGAGTTTTGATGTTACTAGTGTAATTTGAAACGGATTATCAATAGTCCGTTTTTTTGCTCTGCGTTGCGGCGCCAAGAGAAAATCCGAGCGAGGTGATTGTGCGCGACCCCCATGCGTCCACGAGAGAGGCCGTAGAGCAGCTGATTCCCTTTATGCCTGATATCAGGCGATGCCACACGGTTTTTTCTCAACTGGAACGGCAATGGACGTGGATTGCCCTCACGGGCAAGATCAACTGCAATGCCATTGCGGCCACCCTCTTTGATTTCATCTTCAAGACCCGCGATACCTTTGGCCTGCTGCGACAGGACATGACCAGCATGCTGGGCGAAAAGCTGCTTGAAAAAGCTGTGCGCGAAATGTCGCCCGTGGCCCAGGTGGTCATGGACATCATCAAGCGCAATCTTTATGAGCGCACAGCGGACGTGAGCTTTCTGGCAACAGATGGCGAGATCGTGGGCTTTTTGCAGAGCGGCGCATGCGATGTGCCCACGCTGCGCGCCCGGCTTGCGGCCTACCGCTCCAAATACAGCGTGTACCGCGACATTCTGGTGCTTGATCCGCAGGGGCGGGTGTGCGTGCAGCTTGATACCAAACGGCCTGTGAGCGCCTCAAGCGATCCTCTGGTCAGGCAGACGCTGGCCGCGCAGGAATTTGTGGAAACCTTTCGGCCTACCGATCTTTCCCCCGATGGCAGGTCGGCCCTTGTATATTCCCATGCCATCCGGGCCGAAGGCGTCACCGACCCCCTTGGCGTGCTCTGCCTTGTATTTGATATGGACGGTGAAACCGCAGACCTCTTTGCGGGCATGGCGCGCTTTGCGCAGGATATGGTCATCCTGCTGCTGGACGAAAAAGGTCAGGCCTTTGCCAGCAGTGATACGCGCATGGTTCCCGCTGGGCGCACCTTTGCCCGCACCCCGGAAGACAGCTTTGCCGTGACCTCCCAAGCCAGCAAGGCAACCCTGGCGGTCTCGCGTCCTTCAGAAGGCTATCAGGGCTATGAGGGGCAGGCATGGCAAACCCATGTGCTGCGTAACGCGCAAAGCGCGTTTGCCAGCAAGGCCGCAGAAGGGCTTGATGTTGCCCTTGTGCGGCGGGAAGCGGGGTTTTCCGCCCAGTTGACCAGCATTGAAGAACAGGCTGGCGATGTTATGGGCGATCTGACACTGGCGGCGCTCAACGGGCAGATAATGGCCGCCCGCCAAAGCGGCAACGCGAGGGAAGACGAGCGCCACGCCGCTCAGGCCTTGCCGCCCATTCTGGATGCCGTGCGCAAAATGGGCATCGAGATGGAGCATGAGTTCCATTATTTCACTGATGGCCTGCTGAAAACGGTCACGGCCTCGCGTTTGAACGATGCCTCGTTTCTGGCCTCCATCACCGTGGAGATAATGGATCGCAACCTGTATGAGCGCGCCAACGACTGCCGCTGGTGGGCGTTGACCCCGGATTTTCGACGTATCCTTGCGCAGCCGTCCATCAGCAGGGGCGACCTTTCCCGGCTTGAGGATATTCTGGAGTACATCAACAGCTATTACACGGTGTATTCAAACCTGTTTCTCTACGACGCGCGCGGAACTGTAGTGGCCTGTTCGCAGGCCGGGGAGCGCAGCCTTTACGGGCAGCAGATAGGCGAGGAGTATGTGCGCCGTACGTTGTCGCTCAAGGATTCGGACGATTTTTCCGTCTCACCCTTTCGCGCTACAGAGCTGTATCACCCCAAGGGCGCGGCGCAGCCCACCTATGTGTACAGCGCTCCCGTGTTTGCACCACAGGGGGGGCAGGCCGTTGGCGGCATAGGCATTGTTTTCGATTCCCTGCCGCAGTTTGCGGACATGCTGGGCGATACCCTGCCCAGGAATGGGGACGGCGAAGTGATCACCGGGGCAGCAAGCTTTTTTGCCGAGGCGGGCGGAACCGTTGTGGCCGCCAGCGAAGCCCACATGCACCCCGGCGAAAGCTGTCAGTTACAGCCCCAATGGCTGGCCCTTGGGCAGGGTGAATGCACCTCGCAGCTTGAATCTGTAGACGGTGTACTGTATGCCGTGGGCTGCGCGCGCTCGCGCGGCTACCGCGAATACAAGCGCGATGGGCGCTACGTCAACGATGTGTTCTGCATTGTGCGGCTGCCAATTTAGAGCAGGAACATATGTATTCGTAACCTGAGCTAAAAGTTTTTTTGCCAGCCAGACGCCGGAATTGCAAAAGCCCGCTGCCGCTCAAATGTCGAGCGGCGGCGGGCTTTGTGAGTAGCTGAACTCTGGCGCAGGTCAGGCTATGTGCTGTACCTTGCCTCGGCAGGTGATGGCGGGGCCGTCAAGGGAACTCATGGCATCCAGCAGCAGGGTGCGGTAGGTGCCCGTGCCGCCGCCCACGGCCCCCATATTTTCTGCGGCAATTTCCCCGGCTACGCCCATGGAGCACATGGCGCACAGGCAGGCCTGCGGCAGCTCAGCCGGGGCAGCGCCCACGCAGCAGCCCACCACGGCGGCGGTCATACAGCCTGCGCCGGTGATGCGGGTCATGAGCGGGTCGCCATTGCTGACGGCCCAGGCCCCCTTGGGGTGGGCCACAATGTCGATGCGACCGCTTATGACGATAACCGCACCAGTGGCGGCGCACATGTCCATAGCCATGCGGGCCGAGGCGGCAAGGTTGTCTTCTGAAACCAGCGTGCCTTCATCGGCGTCAACGCCGCGCGCCGTGGCCTTGTCGCCAGCCAGAAAACGGATTTCAGAACTGTTGCCCTTGATGACGGCAAAGCGCACTTCCCGCATCAGGGTACGCAGTGTTTCGTTGCGCAGGCTGGAAGCGCCCGCGCCCACAGGGTCGAGCACAACGGGAATGTTCAGGGCATTGGCGCGCTTGCCCGCCGACAGCATGGACGCCGCCGTACGGGTGTTGAGTGTGCCGATATTGAGAACCAGAGCCGAGCTGAGGCCCACAATCTGCTCCACTTCCGCCGCATCATCAGCCATGATGGGCGATCCCCCCGCAGCCAGGATGATATTTGCGCAGTCATTGACTGTCACATAGTTTGTAATGCTGTGCACCACGGGGCTTTGGCGGCGCACCATGTCGAGAATTTCCCCAAAGCATTCCATGCTCTGTCTCCCCCGGCCAGACCGGAATCAATAGTAAAAAAAGCGCAGGGTAGAACGCGCTCAGATACCGCATATGCCCACAGAAAGGCGGTCCGTACTAGGGCTTGATGTAGGCGAAGCCTTCGCGTTGCAGGCGGACAATTTCTACAAGACCGGCGGGCACAACATCGCAGCCGGGCCAGATGTCGGCATGGTCGATCTTGTTGTCGGCCAGCGCGTTGGCGCACAGCAGGATGCGCAGGCCCTGATCTTGTAGGGGGGCCGCAATGGCGCGGAATTCTTCATTGCCCTTGACGAACTGGGTGACGGCCGGGCCGTTGGCTACAACCACAAGCTGAAAGCGTTCTTGGGGCAGGGCTTTGATATAGTTGGCCGCATTACGAAGAACAAGGCGCAGAATGGCGGGGTCCTTGCTGTCCATGTGCAGGCAGAGATCGTAATTCATACTTCTTCCTGTTGTTATGCGTTGCGCAGGCTGCAAGGCCTGTTGCAACAATCCTAGCCAAGCGGCAGTTTTTTGCAAGCAACAGTTGCGAATGGTTCTTGATTCATGCGGCGGGGCAACGTATGGTTCGACATGATCTCCACCCTTGGTGAACTACACCCCCGGAGGGCGAACAGCCTTTCCGTACTGCGAGCCTTCGCTGCCTCGGTGCTGTTGCTGTGCGCCGGGGGCTGCGGTTTGCTGGCCCGCGCGCCCGCAGAAGAACCGCAGCCAGCGCCGCCGGGGCTGGAAACGGCCTGGCAGGGCAAGCCAGTGCCGTACAAGGTGCGTATCAAGGTGCTGGACGGCCCTGATTCTCTGGCAGGGCAGATGAAAGCCTCAAGCCAGCTTGTGCAGCTTGCCAAGGAGCCGCCAGACAGCCTGCTGGCTCTTGAAAGGCGCGCCAGGGCAGACACCGCCAGCGCGCAAAGCCTGTTGCATTCTCAAGGCTATTATGACGGCCTTGCTTCCGTGCAAATAGACAAGGACGCCTCGCCCGTTGTTGTTGACCTCGTTCTTTCGCCGGGCAAACGCTACAGCCTTGGCCGCGCCGATGTGTACTACGATCCGGAACCAGACATCCCGCAATTTTTCCGTAACCGGCAGCGCGAGGTCGGCTTTTGGGGGCTGCAAACGGAACCCGTGCCCCCGCCGTCCTTCCCCACTGTTTTGCCGGGTGTCGCCATTGGCAGGCCCATTGCCGCCGATGACCTGCTCGCGGCGGTGGATGCCCTGCCAGAATCCTTGCGGCGGCAGGGCTATCCCCTGGCCGCAGTGGCGGATACCAGCTACACCCTCGACCGCGAGGCCCGCAAACTCAATGCCGATATCCTGGTGCGGCCCGGCCCTCCGGCCCTCATGGGCCGTATCGAAGTGCGCGGAGCAAAGGAAGTGAACGCCGAATACGTGCAGCGGCTCGCCCCCTGGAATGTTGGCGAGGAACCTTGGGATTCGGATATGGTGGAAGACTATGCCAACAAGCTGCGCGGTCTGGGCCTGTTCCGTTCGGTGCAGGTTAAACCTCAGGAAGAAAATCTCGCCTGGGGCGCAGGACGCGAAAGCGCCTCCGTGCTGCCTCTGGAAGTGACCGTGGCGGAAGCCCCCTTCCATTCGGTGGGGGCCAGCGCGCGGTATGATACGGACACGGGCCTTGGCGTGGAAGGTATGTGGGAGAACCGCAATGTCTTCGGCAATGGAGAAAAGCTCACGCTCACAGCGCCTCTGGCTACGGAAACGCAGGGCCTCAAGGCCGTATTTGAAAAGCCTGCCTTTATGGCCAGAGAGCAGAAAATGCTCGTCACCGGCTCCACCCTGCGGGAAGATACCAGCGCCTACGAAAAAATTGCGGGCAGCGGTTCCGGCGATGTCGAGAGGCGGCTTTCGCGTCAGTGGTGGGGCAGCGCAGGCCTTGGGGGCGAAAGCGGCTCCATCAAGGATAACGAGCAGGATCCCAAGGGCTACGGATTTTTTGGGCCACGCGTGGGCCTGCGGCGCGACACGCGCAATAATATCCTCAATCCTTCCGATGGCTCGGAGCTTGCTGTCAAGGTCAAGCCCTACACGGGCTTTTATGGCGAATCATTCAACGTTATGACAGGTGTTGTTTCCGCCAGCGGCTATTACGCCCCCTTCCGCAAGGACGGCCTGCCGGACGACAAGCTTGTGCTTGCAGGCAGGGTCGAGGCCGGGGGGCTTGCGGGCGCCGGGCTGCGCACTATCCCGGCCAGTTTGCGCTACTATACGGGCGGGGCGGGTTCTGTGCGCGGCTATGCCTATCAGTCGCTCGGCCCGCGCGACCACAAGGACGAGCCGCTGGGCGGGCGCTCCTATCAGGTGGTCAATCTTGAGGCGCGCTATAAAATTACCGAGGATGTGGGCATTGTGCCTTTTCTCGATGGCGGCATGGTCTACAGGGACGATCTGCCGCGCATCATCGGCGACATGAACTGGGGCGCTGGCCTTGGCTTGCGGTACTATACGCCCATCGGCCCTGTGCGTCTGGATGTGGGTTTTCCCTTGCAGCCCATTGACGGCGACCCCCCGGTGCAGATTTACGTCAGCATAGGACAGTCTTTCTGATGGATCAGGAACACAGCGCGGCCCCGCCGTCTTCCTCTTCTTCCGCATCTGCCGCTCTGGGCGGCAAGGCTTCCCCCAGCGCGGGCCAGCCCGGCCACAGGAAACCCTCTGGCGGGGGCAGTGGTCCCTTTCGCAAGTGGCTGCGCCGCGCAGGCTGGGCTCTGGGCCTGTGTGTACTACTGTGCGTGATTGCCCTTGCCGCAATCCTCGTGCCCCTGCGCAGTGACTCCGTGCAGGGTTGGCTGACGGAAAAAATCAATACAGCTATGGAAGCCGCGCCGGATTCCGGCGCGACCCCTGCCGGGGTGCGGGCGCGAATCACCCATCTTTCCGGCTCTTTACCCTTTGAATTTTCTCTTGGTGTGGAGTTGTTCGACAATGACGGCCTGTGGATGCGCCTGCCGGACTGCTGCGCGCAGTGGGACTGGCGCGCCCTGCCTTTGGTCGTGCGTATTGCTTCCGTAGATGTAAATGACGCGCAACTGCTGCGCCTGCCCATACTGCTGGACGCACCGGAACCTGCGTCTGCGCCCCCCCTGACTGAAGCGGCTTTGCGCACCATGTTGGGCGATGCCCTGCGTTCGCTTGGCGGTTTGCCCGGCTGGTTGCCGCAGGTGCGCCTTGAAGGGCTGAACATCTTCAATGCCCGTTTGCCTCAGGCCTTGCTGGGTGGAGCGCCTCCTGCCGCTGCCCGGAATGAAACTCCGCCAGTCGCTACGGGTGCCGCGCCAGCTGCTGAAAAAAGTGCGCCTTCTGCCGCAGAGGCCCAGCCAGCGGCACCCGGTGCAGCGTTGCCCGAAAGACATCCCGATACGCAGGGCAGAGGGCAAAACAACACGGCTGCCGATGCCAGTCTTGAAGCCAACCTGAGTTTGGTGGCCGGAACTCAGGGCGCGCAAGCATCCCTGCTGGTCAGGATTGCATGTGCGGAAGATACCCCCCTGCACGTGGCCGGGGCGGCAATCTACGGGGTGGAGTCAACAGCCCTTCTTACCCTTGCTCCCTCCCGCGTGGGCGAAATTCTTGCATTTGATGCCACAGCCGAGCTTGCCGCAATCCTGCGCAGATATCCCGACCCTGTTGCCGAGGATTCTCCTGCAAGCCTCCCCGCAAGTTCCCCCGTAAAAATATCTTCTGCCACTGATCAGGCCACCGAATCAGGTGCACTTGCCGCCTTGCTGCGTGAAGGCGCCAATGCGCGGCTGCGCCTTGCGGCGCGCGTGACGGCTCCCACCGTAGGTGGCGAAGCTGCCGGGGCCAGCGCTGTGCTGGAGAACATCAGCGTTGAAGCCGGGCCTCTGCATCTTGTCGGTCACGCAAAGTGGGACGCTGGCGGAGCCGCTTCGTGGCTGGATGGGCCACTGGATGTGGATATTCAGGCCAGCCTAGGCGAGAAAACTGATTCGGAAAAAGAAGCTGCTGAGAAATCCGCGCCTGCATCAGCCGCTGCCCCTTCCACAAAGAGCGGCGGGTTGCTGCCCGAACGCGCCCAGTTGCGCATCACGGCAAAGGGGCCGCTGCAAACTCCAGATACCCAGATAGCGCTGGATTGCCCCGCGTGGAACGTGGGCGGGCATGCCCTGGCGGATATTTCCCTGAAGCTGCAATCCACGCCGCTCAACTGGGGGCGAGTGCTGCTTGGCGCACTCAAGCAGACAAGTGCAGCCCCGGCACAAGTCGGGCTGTCAGACCCCGGCCAAAAAGATGCGGAGCAGGCAGCGGAACTGACGGTAAAAATGCAGGCCTCCGCCGTGGTGGATAGCCATCCCCAACGTTTTGGCGCTACGCTTTTTGCCCTGAACGACAGGGAAGACGGGCCTGGTCTTTTGCGCGCTGGCGTGCGTGACCTTCAATGCCAGTTGCTGGGCGTGGCTGGTTCCGGTCAGTTGGCTGCGGCTTTGCCTTTGCCGCCTCTGGCGGGCGGCATGCCCCGCGTGGACGGCAAGGTGGATGTGCGCGTGGCCGACTGGCAGGCGCTGTCAGCCATGTTGCCGGGGGCGCGGCTGGACGGAGACGCAGCACTCTCCCTCGAACTGGTTTCGCAGCGGGCGGAACCTGTGGTGCCCACAACCACTCAAAATTCGTCAGGCCAGGATTCATCAGTTCAGAATCCGCCAGCTCAGAGTCCCCCCGATCAGAATCCTCAGGCCCAGACAAAGCAGACTCCTGCCCCGCAGGCCGCGTACACCCAGCAGGCAACGCTTCGCTGGCGTGTGCCCCGGCTGGCCTATCGGGCAGGCAACGGCCAGCCGGTGGAAGCCCATGGTTTGGAGGGCGAGGCGGTGCTGACTGATGCCCTCGGCAAGGGCCTGCTTGCCGCCCGGCTTGACCTCGCCGGGGTGCGCAGCGGTGCCATTCGCCTTGGTGCCAAACTGCGCGCGCAGGGTTCCATATTCGGGCCATTGGAGGCCAGCCTTGAAACAGGCGGATTTGCCGCAACGCGTTGCGCAGTGCGCTGGCAGCCCGGTCTGCTTGAATTGCGCCGCCTTGATCTTGACCTGCCCGCGCAAAAGCTGGGCCTGCACGCGGCGGCAGGGGCCACAGTGCGCTACGGCGCGGGCGATCTGGCGGTCAGCGGTCTTGATGTAGCCATGAAGCCTTCCGGCAGGTTACGGGCGCAGGCCGCCCTTGGGCCGGAAAAGCTCGATCTGCGCCTCACGCTTGAACATCTTTCGCTCGCGCCCTGGCATGTTCTGATCCCTGCCCTGCCCAAGGGCGAGCTTGAGGCCAGCGCGCGGCTTACCGGCACCCCGGCCCAACCCGGCGGGGATATACGCGTGGATGCGCGCGGCCTTGTGGTGCCGGGGGCGGCGCTCAAACCCATGAATCTTGCGCTGACAGGCAAGCTGGAGCGGGACAACGCTGGCGGCGGTGCGATGGCCCTGCGTCTTGTGCCGGATCAGGCCACGGTGGCGGCTCTGGGCGGCACGGAATGCCGGGTAGAGGCCCGTTTGCCCCTTCTTTTCGGGCCGGACGGATTGCCGAGCCTGAACATGCAGGGGCCGCTGCGTGCATCCTTGCGATGGAACGGAGCCGTGGCCCCCTTGTGGAGCCTGATGCCTGTGGCTGATCAGCGGCTTGCGGGGCGGCTTGCGCTTTCGCTTGATGTGGGCGGCAGCCTTGAGGCCCCGGCTCCCATGGGGTTTGTGCGCATGGACGACACCCGTTACGAAAATTTGCAGTATGGCGTGCTGCTCACGGGTATCAACCTGCGGCTCGATCTTGAAGAAGGCCGTGGCGGCGCATTGGGGCTTGCCCGTCTGAACCTCGGCGCAGCCGACGGGCAGGGCGGTACAGCGCGCATCACAGGGCAGGGCAGGCTCGACGGCAGCATGCTTGATTTCAATGCCGTGGTTGACCATCTGCGCCCCCTGCGCCGCCGCGACATCCGCGTGGAGCTTTCAGCGCAGGCTTCCGTGGCTGGCAGCGCCGCAGCGCCCCAAGTACGCGGAACCGTCACCGTGAATCAGGGCCTTGTGCTGCTCAATAACCTTGATGTGGGCACCAGCATCACCACTCTGCCCATCAGCGAGGTCTCGCCCGCCTGGGCCAGAGCAGGGCATGAACCGCCCACGCCTGCCGTGCCGCAGGGCAAAAAGACAGCATCCCCCGCAGCCGTCGGCCCAGCCCCAACTGCTCCCGCTTCTGGCGGCAGTGCGGGCCTGCTGGACTTGCGCATTGTCATCCCGGGGAGCTTTGTCGTGGAAGGGTTTGGCCTCAAGAGCGAGTGGAAGGCAGACATGCACGTGGGCGGTACGCCCGCCGAACCGCTGATCTCCGGCCAGCTTAACGCCGTAAAAGGCAGCCTTGATATTCTGGGCAAAAATTTCAAGCTGGCGCGGGGCGCTGTGACCTTTGGCGGCGGGGCTGTATCCAATCCCCTGCTGGACATCATGCTGACCACTCAGACCCCTGCACTCATGGCCAATATCAGCATTGTGGGCACGGTGCACAAAATGCAGTTGATCCTGAGTAGCGCCCCTGAAATGCCGCGTGATGAAATCCTGGCCCAGATACTTTTTGGCAAAAGTGCCAGCGAACTTGGGCGGTTTGAAAATTTGCGACTGGCAGCAGCCGTGGCGCAACTGGCCGGATTTGGGTCGGGCAGCGGCGGCGGTGGTGTGCTGGATTCTGCACGTCAGGCGCTGGGCGTCGATGTGCTGCGCTTCAATTCCGGCGCTTCCGGCACAAACGGGACGGGCCAGTCGGGCCAAGGCGGCGAAGGCATGGCGGCGGGCAGCTCGGTGGAGATGGGCAAGTACCTCACGGAAGATATTTATGTGGGCGTGCAGCAGGGTGCCAAGCAGGGCACAACTGCCTTTGTTATCCAACTTGAGCTGACCCCGAGGGCCAACCTCGAACTGCGCACCGAGCAGCAGAGTACCAAGGGCGGCCTGACCTGGAAGTACAATTACTGAGGCGGCTCACCTTGGCGGCGCGCGCGGGCCGTGATAACCTACGTAAATAGTGTTATTAGATGGTTCCACTGCTCACGCGCCTGTTTGCTTGGCATCCCGCCTACGGCGATCTGGCGGGGGGCAAGCATATATGAGGTGTCAGGCTGCGGGCTTGCCGCCTGACTGGACGCAGCCGCCTATCTGGGGCAGACTGCGGGCAGCCGTTTGCAGGCGGCAAGGCATAAAGACAGTAAAGGAAATGTAGTATGGGCAAGATCATAGCCATTTGCACCAGTCAGAAAAAAGGCACGGCCAAAAAGGCCGTGGATCAGGCAAATATTTTAGAAAATCATGGCATTGAAGGCGATGCTCATGCGGGCAACTGGCACCGTCAGGTCAGCCTGCTTTCGTGGCAGGCCATTGAGGCCTTCAAGGCGCGGGGCGCTCTGGTCGCCAACGGCTGTTTTGGAGAAAATCTGATAGTGGACGGTATTAATTTTGCCGCTCTGCCGGTGGGAACCCGTATCGCGTGTAATGACGTGCTGCTGGAAGTTACGCAGATCGGCAAGGAATGCCACAGTCATTGCCAGATATTCCACACCATGGGCGAATGCATCATGCCCACCCAGGGGGTCTTTGCCAAGGTGCTGCACGGCGGCGCTGTGCGCACGGGCGACATGATGGAAGTACTGGCTCCCTCTGCCGGGGAAGCCGCGCCTGCATAACACGTTCAGGTCGGGAGACGTATGGAAACGCTTAAGATGTTGTTGCGCACGGCGCTGTTTCTCGGCGGGGTAACAGTCGTGTTTGTGGCCTATACTGTCTGTGTGGCGCTGGTCGAAAGACATTTTTCGCCCAAGTACGCCAAGGGGCAAGAACCGGCTGCTTCTGCTGTGGTTTCTGCCGCGCCTGATCGCGAGGCTCGCGCCCGTGCACTGCTCGACAGCGGTCAGCTGGTCAAAGAGCAGTTTACCCTTGAAGTGCAAAGCCAGGTGCCGCCCCTGCGTGTGGACCGCACTGCCGGTCTGCTGGCCGGGGTTGCTCATCAGAATGTTCGATGAGCGGCGCTGACGAAAAGGCTCTTTTGCAGACATTGCGCATCCGGCAGGCAACGGCCTGCGACCATGCGGACCTGGCGGATTTGTGGCGGCGCAGCGTGGAGGCCACCCACCATTTTTTGCCTTCCGGCGAGGTGGAACGCCTGTTCCATGATGTGCGCAACGCCTACCTGCCGGGCGTGGAAATTCTATGGGCGGCGGAGCTTGCGCCTTGCGGGCAGGCTGCACCCGCGCAACATGCAGCGGGCAGCATGTTGGCGGGCTTTATTGGCTGCAACGGCGCACAGGTGGAAATGCTCTTTGTTGAACCGCGCTGCTTTCGCCACGGCGTGGGCAGGGCGCTTCTGGAGCATGTGCGGGCCTTGCATCCTCGGCTGACGCTGGATGTGAACGAACAGAATCCGCAGGCTCTGGCTTTTTATGAGCGGCAGGGTTTCAAGGTGGTGGGGCGGTCGGCTCTGGACGGGCAGGGCAATCCCTATCCCCTGCTGCACATGGAGTGGCAGGGCGAAACAGCCTGACATTTTTCGGCGCACGGTTCTGCCCTGCGCCGATTTTTTTGCTACACATAAAAATAGATGCTGTGCAGCAGGTATTCCACCTTATGCCGTTCGGCCAGAGTCAGCAGCAGGCGCTTGACGCGCGGCAGGGCGGCAATGCCGTTTTTCAGTTCAGCCATGCCCGTCAGGGCGCGCTTTTTTTCTGCGGGAGAGGCCAGCTTGTCCACATAGCCCCACACATGCTCGGCGGCATTGCGGGCTTGCGGGCCGTAAAATTCCTTTTCCATCGCCTGCTCCACCAGCGCATAAAAACCCTTGGCATCGGGCGTTTCCGCCTTGAGCAGAGCGCGTATGGCCGTGTAGGCGGCCTGATCCCTCTCCAGCACCAGATATTTGTATCTGGCCCACTGGGCCGTAAGCTCCTGCCGCGTCAGCCCTGGATTGGTAAGCTGAATGCACTTTTCGGCTGAAAGGTTTTTGTCCTTCACCTCCAGCATTACATCCACCTCGCGCTGCCCCAGCGATTGATGAAATTCCATAAATTCCCGCATGGCAATGGTGCGCGAGTGCATGCCCGGTTTGCCGCCTGCAAGCTGCTGGCTGTAGTGCAGTTTGGGGCGGCCATGCTGCGGGATCCAACTGTCCATGGCGCGATCAAGCCAGTACACCAGATCCCCCTTTGCAGGGGCGTTCAGGGCGTGGTGAAAAACGTCAAAGATCGCGGGCAGGCCGCATTTTTCGCAGATACACAGCGCATCTTCAATGGTGTAGGTCCGCTCATCATTTTCAAGGGAGATGCGGGCTAGCACGTGCGGCGGCAGGGCCAGCAGATTTTCCGCCAGCCGTGCGAGGGCGGATGCCCTGTCGCCATAGCCCCCGCCGAGGTGCAGCACTATGCGGGCGCTGCCGTCCGCCCCCAGCGCGTCAAGAAAGTCGGCATGGAATACAAGGTCGGCAACGGCATGCTCCACCACCTCCTGCCGGGGGGAGTTCAGCACCGTGTACTGACCGGGATGCATGGAAACCCGGATGCCGGTTTTCTTCAGCACGGCGCGCAGCCCTTCTAGTTCGTCTTGCAGGCAGCCGCGCCAGTCAAATATGTTTTGCGGGTGCGAGGCCAGCGGGATGATGTCCGAGCTTATTCGCATCAGGGGGATGCGCGCCGAGGCGCAGTAGCGCAACATGGTTCCCAGAGTGCGCAGGTTATGGCGGCACACGGCGAGCATGTTTTCGGGCGTGGCCCGGGCAAGGGTAAGAGCGCTCATGTCAGCGCCGGGCACCCCGATGGTCTTGCAGGCAAATCCATAACGTATCATGGGCATACTGTAGCGGATTTGCACCGGGCCGCAAGAGGCTGCCAAATCCCCAAAAGCCTACGTTCCCGAGTCCGCTTGTTGGCTGGCTTGTTTTTTTGTCTGCTCCAGTTGTCACATTGTCAGAATAAGATGACTTTTGTCATTTTATTCTGACAAATCCTAAGCCCCCTGCCTTCCAGAAGATCACAAACTACCGCTAATCACACAAATTTTCGAAACAGGGTTTTTGGCACCCCTTTTGCTCTTTGTGGTGAAATTCACAATTTGCGCCTTGCCGCAGGCATATCCCCGGACGGGAATGCCCTTTTGGCATGGCGGCACCATCAGCCATGGAGACCAAAACCATGCCGTATCCTTCTAAGCGCGTCTGGATTGTGGGCTGTATCGCCCTGGCCGCGTGCGTGGGCCTGGCGGCAGCGGGAGTGTCGTATTCGTCGCGGACGGAGTTTTGCCTGTCCTGCCATGAAATGCGCGTGTATCAGGATGAACTGATGCTCTCTCCGCACGCCAAGGACGCACAGGGCAAAGCCATCGGATGCTCGCAATGCCATATCCCTTCGGGCAATCTGGCCCGCATGCTCGGCGCCAAGGCATGGATGGGGATAAAAGACCTGTGGGTTCACAATGTGGAGGGCGGTACGGATCTTGACCGGGCTGCCATGCAACCCATTGCCCGCCGCTTTACCGACGATGCCAACTGCCGCGCCTGCCATCAGGATCTTACCCGCAATGCCAAGGCAGACGGGCCAATCTCGGCAGAGGGCCGCCTTGCGCACGACAATTACGAAGGCAAGAACGGTCAGGCCCGCAGTGGTTGCGTGGGTTGTCACCGTAATCTTGCCCACTTGCCCGCATTTGACGAGCGCATTCCCGCAAATCAGAAGTTCGCACAGAAAATCAAGGAGATACGGCCATGACTCGCAACAAGAAACTGCTCATCGTTCTGCTTGCCCTGGCGGTGCTGACGGGCGGCTATTTTCTGTATATGGCCTGGGCCTTCCCTGCGGAGCGCTGCGAGGCGGCCAAGCACCTGGATTCTCCGCAGATGGCGGGCGATTGTTACGCCTGCCACATGAAGAGCACCCCGCGTCTTGCGCAGGAATGGTACGAGAGCAAGCACGGCATCACCCTTGTGCGCTGTCAGACCTGTCACGGCATGCCTGACGGCAAGGGGGCCATTCCCTTTACCCGCAAGCCGGGGGTTGAGGTCTGCGCCCGCTGCCATTCGCTTTCCATCCAGCGCATGGAGGCCAAGTTCGGCAAGCGCAATGACTGTTCCGCCTGCCATCCCAACCACCAGAGCCCCATGCACGGCAAGGCTTACGAATACCGTATGCCCAGCGGCAAGACGGACTGGTAGCCCGCACGTGCGGTATGTGCCGCATCTGACGGCGCAGGGTGGGCAGCCCCCAAGTAGGGCGGCCCGCAGTAAAAAAACAATCATGCCAAGCTAACAGCGAGGTTGCGGATATGAATTCATCGCGTCGTGACTTTTTACGTTTTTTTGCCATGTCTGCCGCTATGGCGGCGGCCACGGGCGCAGGCCTGCCAACCCTCGCCCTTGCTGCGGACGATCAGAAACCCGACAAATGGGTCAAGGGAGTATGCCGCTACTGCGGCACTGGCTGCGGGGTGATGGTGGGCGTTAAAAACGGCAAGGCCGTTGCCATTCAGGGCGACCCCAACAACCACAACGCGGGCCTGCTGTGCCTGAAGGGTTCGCTGCTCATTCCCGTGCTCAATTCCAAGGAACGCGTCACCCAACCCATGGTGCGGCGTAAAAAGGGCGGCCCTCTTGAGCCTGTGAGCTGGGACGAAGCCCTTGACCTCATGGCCTCAAAGTTCCGGCACAGCATTGATACGTACGGTGCCAATTCTGTTGCATGGTACGGCTCCGGGCAGTGCCTGACGGAAGAAAGCTATCTCGCCAGCAAGATATTCAAGGCTGGCTTCGGTACCAATAACGTGGACGGCAACCCCCGTCTGTGCATGGCTTCGGCTGTGGGCGGCTATACCACCACGTTCGGCAAGGACGAGCCCATGGGCACCTACGCCGACATAGATCAGGCCACCTGTTTTTTCATCATCGGTTCCAATACCTCAGAGGCGCACCCCGTGCTGTTTCGCCGCATTGCCCGCCGCAAGCAGGTTGAGCCGGGCATCAAGATCATTGTGGCCGACCCGCGCCGCACCAATACGGCCCGCATAGCCGACATGCACGTGGCCTTTCGCCCCGGCACGGATCTGGCCTTCATGCACAGCATGGCCTGGGTCATCATCAATGAGGAGCTGGACAATCCGCGCTTCTGGCAGCGCTATGTGAGCTTTGTGGATGCCGAGGGCAAACCCTCGGACTTTGAAGGCTACAAGGCCTTTCTGGAAAACTACCGGCCTGAAAAAGTGGCCGAAATCTGCCGCGTCCCCGTAGCGCAGATTTATTCGGCGGCCAGAGCCTTTGCCGAATCATCCGCCACCATGAGCCTGTGGTGCATGGGCATCAACCAGCGCGTGCAGGGGGTTTTTGCCAATAACCTCATCCACAACCTGCATTTGCTGACCGGGCAGATATGCCGCCCCGGCGCAACGCCGTTTTCGCTCACTGGCCAGCCCAACGCCTGCGGCGGCGTGCGCGATACCGGCGCGCTCTCGCACCTGCTGCCAGCGGGCCGTGCCATTCCCAATCCCAAGCACCGGGCGGAAATGGAAAAACTCTGGGGCCTGCCGGAAGGGCGCATTTCGCCCAATCCCGGCTACCACACCGTGGCGATGTTTGAGGCCTTGGGACGGGGTGATGTGAAGTGCATGGTCATTTGCGAGACAAATCCCGCGCACACACTGCCCAACCTGAACAAGGTGCACAAGGCCATGTCGCACCCGGAATCGTTCATCGTGTGCATTGAGGCCTTCCCCGATGCCGTCACCCTGCAATACGCCGATCTTGTGCTTGCGCCTTCCTTCTGGTGCGAGCGCGATGGTGTGTATGGCTGCGGCGAGCGGCGTTACTCGCTGACAGAAAAGGCCGTGGATTCGCCCGGTCAGTGCCGCCCCACGGTGAATACCCTGGTGGAATTCGCCAAGCGCGCAGGCGTTGACCCCAAGCTGGTGAACTTCAAAAACGCCGAGGACGTGTGGAACGAATGGCGCATGGTGGCCAAGGGTACCACCTATGATTTCTACGGCATGACGCGTGAACGCCTGCGTAAGGAATCGGGCATCATCTGGCCCTGCCCCTCGGAGGATCACCCCGGCACCAATCTGCGCTTTGTGCGCGGGCATGATCCGCTGGTGCCAGCCGATCATCCGGACAAGTTCTTCTTTTACGGCAAGCCGGACGGCAAACCCACCATCTTTATGCGGCCCGCCAAGGGTGCTGCGGAAGAGCCGGATGCCGAATACCCGCTGTACCTCACCTCCATGCGTGTGATCGACCACTGGCACACTGCGACCATGACGGGCAAGGTGCCGGAACTGCTTAAGGCCAACCCGGCGGCCTTTGTGGAAATCAACGAGCAGGACGCCGCCTCCCTCGGCGTGAAGCACGGGGACAACGTGATTCTGGAAACCCGGCGCGACAAAATGGAACTGCCCGCGCGCGTGAGCGATGTGTGCAGGCCGGGGCTTGTGGCTGTGCCGTTTTTTGATCCCAAAAAACTGGTCAACAAGCTGTTTCTGGACGCCACAGACCCCGGTTCGCGCGAGCCGGAATACAAGATATGCGCCGCGCGGGTACGCAAGGTTTAAAATCCGGCGGTCAGCCCCATATGTATGAAATCCCCGTCCGCGTGCTTGGCATGCGGGCGGGGTAACGCGGGAGGAAATATGGCTATTGCGGGAATAATCCTGAGTGCCTCAGCAGCAGCCTGCGCAGGGCTTGAGAAAGCGTTGCGGGGCAGGGATGGCATTCTGGATGTGAAGCGCACGCCGGACGGTGCGGACATTGGCGGGCTGGTGGTCGTGGTGGAGCAGCCTTCGGGCAAAATCCAGAAGGAACTCATGGCCCTGAGGGAACTGCCGGAGGTGGACGATCTGCATCTGGCCTTTGCCGATTATGAGGATGATCTGGACGCGCAAGGGCACATGGGCTGCCCTGAGCATGAATCGCGCCGCCATGCGGGCGCGGGCGCGGGTGATGGCGAGAGCGGGGAACAGGCAGGGGAGACGAAATGAGCCTTTTTGTGCCGCCTCTGCGCCCGCCGGGTGCTGTGGATGAAGAAACCTTTTTGCGCAAGTGCGTGCGTTGCGGCAAGTGCGTGACCGCCTGCCCGCACGAGAGTATTGAACTGGCTGGCGGTCTGGGGCGCTCGCGGCGCACGCCGCAGGTGCGCCCCCGCAGAAAGCCCTGCTACCTCTGCATGAAATGCCCGCCCGTTTGCCCCACTGGGGCGCTGGACACGGGCGTAAAGGAAATTGCGCGGGCGGGAATGGGGCAGGCATATATTCTAAAAGACCGTTGCCACAATTACAAAACCGGCACCATGTGCATGACCTGCTATGACCGCTGCCCCCTGCGCGGAACAGCCGTGGTGCTGAGCGGCGGGCTGGTGCCTGCCATGACCACGGCCTGCGTGGGTTGCGGCATCTGCGACTATATCTGCCCGGTGCAGGCTGTGGAGATTGTTCCCGCTTCATCCCGTTTTGTGCCGCCGCTGGCGGCCCCCACGGAAAAGGCACCCGGAGGCAAGGCATGAAGATTCTCGCTTGGGCGCGGCGCGGCGTGCAGGTGCTGGTGGTGGCGGGGCTGTGCGCGCTGCCGTGGCTCAATGCCGCAGAACTGCGCCAGATCAGCGGCAGTTTTTTTGCGCTGGATTTTTTCGGCATCCCCTTTGCTGATCCGGTTGGCGCGGCCCAGGTTGTGGCTACAGGTTTTTTGCCCGGCGAGCGTCTGCTGATCGGGGCCTTGATCTCGCTGGCGCTGGCCTTGGTGCTGGGCAGAGTTTTTTGCTCGTGGATATGCCCCTACGGATTTTTTTCCGAGCTGGCGCACTGGCTGCGTGGACGGCAAGGCGGCGCGCACATGAAGGAATACCGCGCATTTGCGGGCAAGGCTCTGCTGCTGGGGGCAGGGCTTGCGGCGGCACTGGTGGCTGGTTTTCCGGCAATGGGCATTGTTTCGCTGCCGGGCGAGCTATCGCTCCTGCCCATGCTTGTATGGCAGGGTGGGGACTTCTGGCTTTTACTTGGTGCGGTGGCTGTGCCGCTGGCAGCGCTGATACTGGAGCTTGCGGTTGGCAAAAGGCTGTGGTGCCGGTTTGTGTGCCCGCAGTCGGTACTGCTTGGTGCTGCGGCCCAATGCCTGCCCGCCAAGGTTCCGGGCCTGTGCATCGGCTGGCAGGCGGCAAACTGCACCTGCAAGGGCAAGGCTCCCTGCCAGCAGGCCTGCTCGCTTGAGCTGAATCCGCGCCGCAAGGGCGGCCCAGACCGCAGGGACTGTACAAATTGCGGCGACTGCGTCAATACCTGCGCGAGCTACGGCAAGGCGCTGGAGTGGCGGGGGATGGGGTATAGGGTACGTAGAGACTAGATAAAAAGTTCGCCCCCTATTATTTCTTCAAATGGTTTTGCTACCACTCCATCGCCGGGTAGAGGGGGCAGTCCTTTGTCTGGCACTTATAAGCCCTTGACGTTTGGTTAAAACACGCCACAATATTGACGTGAGTAAACGGGTATAAAGAAGGGTTTTTCTTTAAGGTGTGATTAATTTGTGGGACATGCCCCCCCCCGGATTTCTCCCTGTCCCCGTTTTGATAGGCCATTGCCTCTGATTACCCAACATGAGCAGCGGGGGCAACAACGCTATTGGATATATGTTGTCTAATGGTTTTTTTATCTTATATTGTATAAAAATTAAGGGAGTTACGCGTGGCTCTGATAAGCGTTCAACGTATAGGAGAACTAATTCAAGCGCTCTTCCGCATTCTTGAGAAAGAGCCGGATGGAATGAAGGCAAGGGAAGCCCTTGCAGCTTTGGCTGGCGCCGTGCCTCTCACTGAATACGAAGCTGGGAGCTATGAAAGTGGGCGACGATTTGAAAAGATCGTGCGTTTCGCAACAGTAGACACCGTGCGTGCTGGTTGGCTCATCAAAGATGGCGGTATATGGACGCTCACGGCATCAGGTGCAGATGCCTTGAGAAAATTTAAGGATCCAGCAGCGTTTTATCAAGAAGCCTCGCGCCGCTACAGGCTCTGGCACAAGCAGCACAAAGGAACACTATCGCCTAGCCCTGTTGTGGCAGACGAGCCGGTGGACGGCTTGGAAGGTGAAGATCAGAGCGAAAAAAGTGTAAGTGTTTCTTATGAGGAAGCTAGAGAGCAAGCTCAGGAGCAAATTGATTCCTTCCTCCACTCCATGGAGCCATATGAATTTCAGAAGCTTGTGGGAGAGCTGCTCAAAGCTATTGGTTACCATGTGACCTGGATTGCACCCCCCGGTAAGGACGGTGGCGTAGATATTTTGGCTTATACCGATCCTCTTGGGACGCAAGGTCCAAGGATCAAGGTGCAGGTTAAACAACAGCAAAAAGCTGTTACAGAGCCAGATTTAAAATCTTTTATGGCCAATATCGGTCAGCATGACAGTGGCATTTTCTTTTGTACTGGTGGATTCACTCGCGATGCTGAAAATTACGCGCGCAGCCAAGAGAGCAAAAGGATTATGCTTATTGATAGTGCTAAGCTGGTACAACTCTGGACAGACAATATTCCCCGCCTCACCGATCAGGCTTGGCAGAGATTGCCGCTAACTCCCATTTATTTTTTGACTCCTGAAGGATAGGCTGGGCATTCTCCGCGCCTATCGTGTCGCAGCAAAGGAACACAGATTGGAAGGGCCATGCGGCTAGCATGTGGACCAAAAAGTCAAATTCCCGGATTCGCCATTTTGACGAATCCGGGAATTTCCTTGATATTCATGGTACCCGGAGCGGGACTTGAACCCGCACAGCCTTGCGGCCGAGGGATTTTAAGTCCCTTGTGTCTACCATTCCACCATCCGGGCATGTATTGCGCGTGGCAAGCGGCGAGAGCCGCTATGATCTGTTTGCGTCCGGTTCTTCCCCGGCCATGTCCTGCGGGCTGGAGCCTGCGATGCGCCATGTTTTGAGGCCGTTTGGCGGGTCTTCGGGAACAGGGCGTTCCTCTTCCTGCCATTCGCCGGGCCGCAGCCAGAAAACGTGCATGGATTCAAAATTCTTGTCCAGGCACAGCAGTCTGCCGTGCACACCCTGCGGCAGCAGGGCCGCAATTTCGAGCGCAATTTTGCGGTACACATACAGTCTGTGCGCTTCAAAAACGCACTGGAACATGAGCGCATCGCCCAGGGGCGTAAAGTCCAGATGGGCCGCCCCGGCCCGCTGGAGCAACTGCTCAACCTCGCGGGTCAGTTCTTCCTCCACTTCAAGCAGGGCCTCGTATGTGAGGCTGTCGTCATAGCTGAAGTGGGCAAAAAGTTCGCTGCGGTTTTTGTCCATGGGCTTGCATATACGGCAAAGAAGCCCTTTAGGCAATAATTGCGCGTGGATGTCTTCAGTGCTGGTCTTGCGGGCTCTTTGGGCGTAAGGTGCACAAAAAACACGCACATAGCGGAGGCCGCATGAGTTTTTTTGACAAGCTGATTCTGTCGTTTTGCCGTATGGGCGTTGCCGGGCTTGACCCCAAGGCCCCGGGCACATGGGGCACCGCCATAGCCTGCCTGCTGGCGCCGTATATTTTTCTGCCCCTGTCCCTTCCGTGGCGGGCCGTGCTGCTGGTCGTGATTTTTGTGGTCGGCGGCCTGGCCTCCACGCGCGCCGAGCATTTGCTTGAGCGCAAAGACCCCGGCGAGGTGGTCATCGACGAGTTGGTAGGGGTGTGGCTTGTGCTGCTGCCTTTTGAAAGCCCCAGTTTCTGGCTGGTGCTGGCGGCTTTTGCCTTTTTCCGGCTGTTCGACATCTGCAAGCCGTGGCCCGTGCGGGCTTCTGAAAACTGGCTGCCCGCAGGGTTTGGCATCATGATTGATGATGTTGTGGCTGGCGTGTGGGCCTTGCTGTGCGTGGCTCTGCTGCGTGTACTGGGCCTTGTGTAGGCCGCGAGGGCAGGGCCACAGATAGGCGGAAAGCTGCAAGGGGGCGCGGCCAATGGCGCAAAAGGCCACTCTGGTGGCGGAAAAAGCCGCCGCGCCCGCAGCTACTTCATGCGGTAGGTGATGCGCCCGCGGGTGAGGTCGTAAGGGGAAAGCTCCACCTTGACGCGGTCGCCGGGCAGAATGCGGATGTAAAACTTGCGCATCTTGCCGGAAATGTGGGCCAGAACTTCGTGGCCGTTCTCCAGTTCCACACGGAACATGGCGTTGGGCAGAGCTTCCTGCACCACGCCGTCTACTTCGATTGATCCTTCCTTGGCCATGAGTACTCCAAAATATAATGTGGATAAACGCCGGTCAGCTTCACAAAAAAGCGGGGCGCTGTCAACACGCCGGTGCCCCTGCTCGGGGGATAATCGGCGCGCAAACAGCGCCCGCTGTCACTGCACGGGTTGAAAGTTATTTCTTGCGTCCCTTGGGCGATTTGCCACCGGGGCGGGATTTGTTCTCCACAGGGGGCACGTGGGGGGCAAGCACCGGGGCCTTGCGGCACACCAGCCACAGGCCCGCCAGTATGAGCGGCACGCAGAGCAGCTGGCCCATTGTCAGCCAGCCAAAGGCCAGATAGCCAAGCTGCACGTCAGGCATGCGCACAAATTCCACGGCAAAGCGGAAC
Source organism: Desulfovibrio desulfuricans DSM 642 (assembly GCF_000420465.1). Taxonomy (NCBI): domain Bacteria; kingdom Pseudomonadati; phylum Thermodesulfobacteriota; class Desulfovibrionia; order Desulfovibrionales; family Desulfovibrionaceae; genus Desulfovibrio; species Desulfovibrio desulfuricans. Next base: position 171,670 of record NZ_ATUZ01000017.1, read on the forward strand.
ACGCCGTAGCCCAGGGCGAACAGGCCTGAGACCGCCCCCGTCTTTCTTGGTTTGGAAGAAAAAATCCACACCATGAAAAAGAGCACAAGCCCTTCAAGCGCAGCCTCGTAAAGCTGCGATGGATGGCGCGGATTAGGCCCGGCACCGGGAAACACAATGGCCCACGGCACATCGCTGACCTTGCCCCACAACTCGCCGTTGATGAAGTTGCCGAGCCGTCCGAAAAAGAGACCCTGCGGCACCAGCGGGGTGATGAAGTCAGAAACTTCCAGAAACGACCTTCCCCGCGAGCGGGCAAAATACCAGAATGCGCCAAGCACGCCCAGCAGCCCGCCATGAAAGGACATGCCGCCGTTCCAGATGCGCAGAATCTCCATGGGGTCGCTTATGTAGACAGGCAGGTCATAAAACAGCACGTAACCGATTCTGCCGCCCAGGATGATGCCGATCATCACGCAGGTCAGCAGGTCGTCCACATCGGGGGCTGTCCAGCCGGAGCCGGGGCGCGAGGCGCGCCAGCGGCCAAGAGCCCAGCCAAGACCAAAGCCCGCCAGATACATAAGCCCATACCAGCGCAGTTGCAGACTGCCGATGGAAAGGGCTACGGGGTCGATTTGAGAGAGGTTCATGCGTCAATATCCGAGGCGTTGAATTCGCCGCTTTTGCCGCCGCGTTTGTGCAGCAGGCGCACACGGCTGATGACGATATCCCGTTGCACGGCCTTGCACATGTCGTAAATGGTGGCCGCTGCGGTCTGGGCCGCAACAATGGCTTCCATTTCCACGCCAGTGGGGCCGACCGTGCGGGTTTCCGCTTCAATACGCACCGTGGGCGGCATTTCTGTTACGGTAAAGCGCACGTCCACATAGGTGAGGTTGAGGGGATGGCACATGGGGATAAGCTCGCCGGTGCGTTTGGCAGCCATGATGCCGCCAATCTTGGCGCAGGTGAGCACATCGCCCTTGGGCAGGGCGTTTTTGATCAGTAGTTCCATGGTGGCCGGGGCCAGTTCCACCACAGCTTCAGCAATGGCTACGCGTTCTGTAGGCGTTTTTGCGCCCACATCCACCATGGTTACGTTGCCCTGGCTGTCGAGATGCGTAAAGTTGTCGTTCATTGATACCTCAAAAAATTCCCGCAGCACGGGCTGCCGGGATGTTGTTTCAAATATGCGTTCCGTATGTCGTGCTCGAAAAACGCAACACTCGGGAGCAACTGTTGATGCTATCCCAAAAAACAATGGGAGTCATTGCGCTTGTAATCGCGCTGCCCGCCGCAGTTTTCCGGATGGAGAATATTCCGGCTGGGCATTGAGCCGTGTAAGCAACGGGCCGGACAACAGAGGCTCAGCGCAAGCCCACAAGCCATTGCAGCAGCGGGGGAGTTGTGGGCGGGCGGGGCGCTTGCCAGAAAGAATCGCGTCCGCTGTCAGAAAAGCGTATCCGCTCCCGCAACAGTCTCTGCGGAAAAGCGGCGCTTGTGGATACGAGCGGCCCTGCGGTTGCGGCATTTTCCTGAGCGGAATTTTCGGCAAGGGCGTCCGAATCGGCAGGCAGCGGCGCAGGGGCCAGCTCCACCATATATTTAAAAGGAATGTCCGCGCTTGGGCGCATGTTCATGATTTTGCGCACAATGGCAAGGCTGCTGCCAAACCGCTGGTCGTGGATCATCGCATAGGTGAGGGCGGGGGCGTTTGCTGGCTGCGTTGCCTGCGGAGTATCGGCGGGCAGCATGTCGGCTGGCAGGGGGGCCACCACTGGCAGCAGGGTGAAATTCAAAAAAGCATCGGCCACAACAGACTGCCGCGCAAGGTTACGGGCCAGGCTGTCGGGCAGGGCGGTGGCGGCAGTTTCCGGGCCTCGGGGGGTGCCAAGGGCGTTCATCCCTTGAGTGTACACCATGTCCCCGTTGGGTGTGGCTTCCGAATACAGGGCGCGCCAGAAAAAGGGCGAAAAGGCATCCGGCAGCACCACAATTTCCTGAGGTGCGCGGCCTTCCGCCGTGAGGCGTTCGCGGGTCTGCGCCGTATGCCAGGCGTTGAGGCCTATGGAAATGCCGGGATAGACAAAGAGCCACGCCATCGCCATCAGCAGGAGGCCGCGCTGTGCGCGCCAGCGCCAGATGGCCCATAGCAGGGGCAGGGTGACCAGCAGATCAATGATAAACACCGCGTTCAGCCGCACCCGCATGTGCGAGAATGGCACAAAGATCATGGTGCCGTAGGTGGTGATGCAGTCCAGCCAGATATGCAGCAAGACCATAGCCGTCATGAACAGCCATGTTTTGGCAAACCGCCAGTGACCGGGCGTTTGCGCCCGCCACAGCGAGCAGCCCACGAGCGCCAGCACCAGCCCCAGCAGCGGGGCAAAAAACAGGGAATGCGTAATGCCCCGGTGCAATAGCAAAAATTGCAGGGGGGTGTTCGCCATCAGCACATCAACATCGGGAGAGGCGGCGGCCAGGGCGGCCAGGGGCACAGCCCAGCGGCTCGCAGGGCGGTTGGGCATAGCAAGCATGGCCACCGCGCCGCTTGCGGCGTGAGTTATTGGATCCATGTATTACTGCCTGAACGGGCTGCGCTGCTTGGGCACAGACCTGTATTGCGGGTCTTCGGGGTTTACGTCCGTATCAAGGCCGTTCATGCGGCGAAACTGCTGCATGCGCCATTGCTGCATGTTGGCCATGACATCGGGGCGGTTTTGATAATAGAGCATGCGCTGGGTGTTGTTTGATCCGTACACAGGGTAGCGCAACTGATCTTCCACGCTCACGCCCTGAGGCTGCGAATCGCTCTCGCTGGAGGAACCCGCGCCGATGTCCTTGGGACCGCAACCACCCAGTCCGCCAACGGCGGCCAGCAGTAGTACAAAAAGGCAGGCAACGGATTTTCTGTTCATAGGCACAGTATAGCTGTGTCGCAAAAACTCTGCAACAGGGGCTGAGGCGCGCTTCCTGCGGGCAAATCCGGGATTCTGCGGGCGAACCTGGCCCCGCAGGCATATTCTCCGCTGCATCGTGACAATGTTGCCCCTTTCGTCTGCCCGCACCCTTGGGGCACGGCATCCACATGCGGGCTTGCCTTGCAGAAAAACGCAGGGTATGTAGCATATTCAACACTTGCCCTTTTTTATTCAAGCGTTGTCCGGATTTGTCCGGCTACGACAATTTATACAGGAGTCGCCATGCGTGCACCCAATTGCGGCATCACCCCCGAAGGTTGGCCTTGCATCGGCCTTACCGCGTTCAGCGCGTTGGTTTTTGCCTGTATGGGCTGGTGGCTTCTGGCCGTGATTTTTCTGGCCCTCTGCTGGTTCAGCATGCACTTTTTCCGCGATCCCGAGCGGGTTGTGCCGCAGGGCGAGGGGCTTGCCGTAAGCCCTGCGGACGGCAAGGTTGTCCGCATTGAGGAACGCCCCGACCCATTCACCGATGAGCCCAAGCTGTGCATTAGCATTTTTATGAACGTGTTCAGCGTACACGTGAACCGCGCCCCCGTGGCGGGAACCGTTGAAGACATCCGCTATTTCCCCGGCGCGTTTGTCAATGCCGCTTTTGACAAGGCCTCCACGCACAATGAGCGCTGCGCCTACAGCATGCGCGATGCGGACGGCAACCCCTGGACCATGGTGCAGATTGCCGGGCTTATCGCCCGCCGCATTGTCTGCCGCGTTGACGAAGGCGATGCCCTTGCCCGGGGGGAACGCTACGGCATGATCCGCTTTGGCTCGCGAGTTGACCTTTACCTTCCTCAGGGATATGTTGCGGCCACGCGCATCGGCGAACAGGTCTTCGCCGGGCAGAGCGTGGTGGCTAGAGCGAAGTAGCACAGCCGAAAAACGCGCCCCAAAGCCGACAGACCGGCACTTAGTTTAGTAAAGATGGTGAATGATGGCCCCGGAAGTTAAAAAGCCGCGCAAGGGAGTATACCTCCTGCCGAACATGATCACGACGTTGAGCATGTTTCTCGGCTTTTTGTCCATGGTCTGGGCCGTGCAGGGGCGTTTTGAATCGGCCTGCCTCGCCATCCTGCTCTCCGCCGTCATGGACGGTCTGGACGGCAAGGTTGCCCGCCTCACCAATACGGCCAGCGAGTTCGGCGTTCAGTACGATTCGCTTTCCGATCTTGTGGCTTTTGGCATTGCCCCGGCCATGCTTATGTGGCAGTGGGAGCTTTCGGCCCTTGGACGCATGGGGCTTGCCGCCGCCTTCATTTACGCTGCCTGCGGCGCTTTGCGCCTTGCGCGTTTTAACGTGAGCACTGCGGCTGTGGGCAAGCGCTTTTTTATCGGTCTGCCCATTCCTGCGGGCGGCTGCACCGTGGTCACCTTTGTTTTTTGCGCCGCGCATTTCCCTGCTATTATGGCTTCGGCCCTGCCCTACATGACCCTTGTTCTCGCCATTGGCGTAGGGGTTTTGATGGTCAGCAAGGTGCGCTATTTTTCCTTCAAGGAATATGATTTCCTGCGCGCCCATCCCATCCGCACCATGCTTTTCTTCCTGCTTGTGCTCGGAACGGTCATTTCCTTTCCGCGCGTCATGGGTTTTGTGCTTTGCGCCGTCTACATCATTGGCGGCATTGTCTACACCTTCGTCATCCTTCCCCGCCGCAATCGTCAGCTACTACGCGCCCTATCGCCCCAGAGCGATTGAGGTTGCGTAACGGTTGCCGCCCCCTTAGGGCGGAAACGCTCCCCTGGACAGCCGCCCTTTACGGTGGCCGTTATGCAAGATATAGCCATCTTTGTCAGAACCAGAGGAGTTTGTCATGAACAACCGCGTCTATTTTTTCGACACCACCTTGCGCGATGGCGAGCAGTCGCCCGGCGCCACCATGAACTTGCAGGAAAAGCTGCGTGTAGCCCATCAGCTTGAAGTACTCGGCGTGGACATTATGGAAGCGGGCTTTCCCGCCTCCAGCCCCGGCGATTTCGAGTCTGTGCAGCGCATTGCCTCACAGGCTGGCGATATTCAGGTGGCGGGCCTTGCCCGTTGCGTTCCCAATGATATCGACCGCTGCTGGGAAGCCGTGAAAGTGGCTAAAAATCCCCGCATCCATGTCTTTTTGTCCACATCTCCCCTGCACATGAAGCACAAGCTGCGCAAAGATCCCGAAGACGTACTTAAGATGATCGTCGAGGGCGTCAAGCGCTGCGCCACATATACCAGCAACGTGGAATTTTCCCTTGAGGATTTTTCGCGCACCGAGGGCGATTTTGCCTGCCGTGTGGTCGAGGCCGCCATCAATGCCGGAGCCAGCACCATCAATCTGCCCGATACCGTGGGCTATGCCGAACCGCAGGAATACGCCGCGCTGCTTGACCACGTCATCAAGAACACGCCCAACAGCGACAAGGCCATCTTCAGCGTACACTGCCACAACGACCTCGGCCTTGCCGTGGCCAACACCTTGGCCGCCTTCCGCGTGGGCGTGCGCCAGGCAGAGGTTACGCTGTGCGGCATAGGCGAGCGCGCCGGTAATGCCGCCCTTGAAGAAGTGGTCATGAACCTGCGTGTGCGCCACGATTATTACCAGCTTGAGCACAACATCGTCACCGAGCAGCTTTACCCCTCGTGCCGCCTGCTTTCCATGACCATTGGTCAGCCCATTGCCAACAACAAGGCCATTGTGGGCGCCAATGCCTTTGCGCACGAGTCGGGCATCCATCAGGACGGCATGCTCAAGAACCGCGAAACTTACGAGATCATGACCCCGCAGTCTGTGGGCCGCACCGAGAGCAATCTTGTGATCGGCAAGCACTCTGGCCGCAACGCCGTGCGCAACAAGTTTGAGAGCATGGGCTACAAGCTGGACGACGAGCAGCTCAACCTCGTGTTTGAAGCTGTGAAGCAGCTGGCTGACCGCAAGAAAACCCTGCATGACGATGACCTCATGGCCCTTGTGCAGGAAGAAGTCTACCGCATGCCCGATCTTTTCCGCCTGCGCCATGTGAGCGTGCAGAGTTCCGATACGGGCGGCGTGCCGCCCACGGCTGCCGTCATTATGGACATCAAGGGGATTGAAAGCAGCGGCGCTGGCTTTGGCGTTGGCCCTGTGGACGCCCTGTTCAACGTGATCGCCGACATGGTGGGCCGCCAGCCCGAACTTGAGCAGTACGCCATCAACGCCATCACTGGCGGCACCGATGCCCAGGGTGAAGTGACCGTGCGTCTGCGCGAGGGTGAAGTGAGCGCCGTGGGGCGCGGTACCCATCCGGATATTTTTGTTGCCAGCGCACGCGCTTACGTCAACGCCCTTAACCACCTGTTCAAGAAGGAACAGGAAGGACCGAGGCTGCACTGCCAGCACGATTAAGGGCTGTTCCTCTGGTCTGAACGGGTCTGACCGCCCCTCCCCTGGGGCGGCTGGCCTGTGGAGCCAAGACGCACCCGCGCCGCGCAGGTAAAGCCTGTGCGGGCGAAATAAAAAAACAGGCGCTCGGTTTTTGCCGCGCCTTACGAAACACCGTATTCGCCGCGCCCCCCCTCGGTGGAGCCAGGATGAAAGGAGTAGATCATGCCACAGACGCTTGCGCAAAAAATTTTGCAAGCCCACACAGACGAAGTTGTGGAACGGGACGGCCAGATTGTTCAGTGCCGCGTGTCGCTGGTGCTCGCCAACGACATCACCGGGCCGCTGGCCATCAAATCTTTCAAGGGAATGGGCGCGGAAAAGGTTTTTGACAAAGACAAGATCGCTCTGGTCATGGATCACTTTACGCCGCAAAAAGATATTGATTCCGCCAATCAGGTCATGGTGACGCGCAAATTCGCCGAAGAACAGAACATCACCCACTATTATGAAGGCGGCGACTGCGGCGTGGAACACACCCTGCTGCCCGAGCAGGGTCTTGTGGGCCCCGGCGATGTGGTCATTGGCGCAGACAGCCATACCTGCACCTACGGCGGCATCGGCGCTTTTGCCACGGGCATGGGCTCTACCGATATTGCCGCCGCAATGGCGCTGGGCGAAACCTGGTTCAAGGTGCCGTCCACCATCCGCGTCAATATTGACGGTCAGATGCCCAAGTGGCTGCGCGGCAAGGATCTGATGCTCATGCTCATCGGCGCTATCGGCGTGGACGGCGCTCTCTACAAGGCCCTGGAATTCGGCGGCTCTGTGGTGGACGACCTTTCTGTTGAAGGCCGCCTGTGCATGGCAAACATGGCCATTGAAGCGGGCGGCAAGGTGGGCCTGTTTGCGGTGGACGCCAAGACGCGCGCCTACTGCGCGGAGCACAAGCGCCCTGGCCTGACGCAGGATCTGGCCGCAGACCCAGGCGCTGTTTACGAGCGCGTGGTCAATATTGACGTGACCGGCAAGGAGCCAGTAGTGGCCTGCCCGCACCTGCCCTCCAACGTCAAACCTGTTTCCGAGGTGCGTGATACGCCCATCCAGCAGGTGGTTATCGGTTCCTGCACCAATGGCCGCATCAGCGACATGCGCGATGCCGCCGAAGTGCTGCGGGGCCGCAAGGTTGCCAGGCACCTGCGCTGCATTGTGCTGCCCTCCACGCCCACGGTGTGGAAGCAGTGCCTCAAGGAAGGCCTCATTGAAACCTTCATGGAATCCGGCTGCGTGGTCGGCCCCTGCACATGCGGCCCCTGCCTTGGCGGTCACATGGGCATCCTGGGCGATGGCGAACGCGCTGTGGCCACCACCAACCGCAATTTCAAGGGCCGCATGGGCAGCCTGAGTTCCGAGGTTTATCTGGCAAGCCCCATCGTGGCAGCCGCTTCGGCCATTGCGGGTTGCGTGGCCGGGCCTGATCAGCTCTAGGCAGCACACATCAGTACCTGTCTGTGCCCTGGCTCACCGCGCCCGGCGCAGAGAAAGAAGGACAGCCTCATGAATTACAAAGGTAAGGCCCACAAAGTGGGCGAGCACATTGATACGGACGCCATTATTCCCGCGCGTTTTCTGGTCACCACCGATTCCAAAAAGCTGGGCGAAAACTGCATGTCCGGCCTTGAGCCAGACTGGGTCAAGCGCGTGACCCCCGGCGACATCATGGTCGCGGGCCGCAATTTTGGCTGCGGTTCCTCCCGTGAACACGCGCCCATCGCCATTCTTGGTGCGGGCATGCACGTGGTGATCGGCCACAGCTTTGCGCGTATTTTTTACCGCAACTCCTTCAATATGGGCCTGCTGCTCATGGAAGTGGGCGACGACGTGGACAAGATCAATGACGGCGACGAGCTGGAAATCGACGCCGCTACCGGCATTATCCGCGACCTGACCAACGGCGCGCAGATAACCTGCCCCCCGCTGCCCAAGTCCATGGCCGCCATTCTGGATAAGGGTGGGTTGGTCGGCTATGTCAAGGAGCGCTTGGCCTAAATTGCCCTTTTGCTCTCTGGCGGCTTTAGATAATCCTTTTTACTCCGGTCGAGTACCATGAGAGTACACTCCCTGCGCAAAAAGGATTATCTGCCTTGCCAGAAAACAAAAATCCAATTTAGTAAAAAAGCTGGTTAGCGGATCCTTACGAGAAAATAGGCATCAACAGAAAGCATTGAGTTCAAGGATATTTTATGAAAAAGACCATCTGCCTCTTGCCGGGTGACGGCATCGGCCCGGAGATTCTGGCCGAAGGTGTTAAGGTTCTCAAGGCCGCCGCTGAAAAGTTCGGCCACGAATTTGTTTTTGACACCGCCCACATTGGCGGTTCCGCCATTGATGCGGCTGGCGACCCCCTGCCGGAAGAAACCGTGCACAAGTGCCGCAATGCCGACGCCGTTTTTCTGGCGGCTGTGGGCGGCCCCAAGTGGGACGCCCTCGCGCCCGAAAAACGCCCGGAAAAAGGCCTGTTGCGCATCCGCAAGGAGCTTGAGCTTTTTGCCAACCTGCGCCCGGCCATGCTGCTGCCCGAACTGGCAGGCGCGTGCCTGCTGCGTGCCGACATCGCCGCCAAGGGCCTTGACCTCGTGGTTGTGCGCGAACTGACCGGCGACATCTATTTTGGCGAGCCGCGCGGGCAGGAAATGCGCGATGGCCTGCGCACCGGCTACAACACAATGGTGTACAACGAGGAAGAAATCCGCCGCATTGCCACAGTGGCTTTTGAAACGGCGCGCAAACGCCGCAACAAGGTCTGCTCTGTGGAAAAGAGCAACGTGCTGGAAACCTCGCGCCTGTGGAAGGAAGTGGTCATTGAAACGCACCGCCAGTATGCCGATGTGGAGCTGACCCACATGTACGTGGACAATGCCGCCATGCAGCTTGTGCGTGATCCTTCGCAGTTTGACGTGATCCTCACGGGCAATATTTTTGGCGATATCCTGTCTGACGAAGCCTCGGTCATCACCGGCTCGCTGGGCATGCTGCCCTCGGCCTCCATGGGCGCTTCCGGCCCCGGCCTGTTTGAACCCATCCACGGCTCCGCCCCCGACATCGCGGGGCAGAACAAGGCCAATCCTCTTGCCACCATTCTTTCCGGGGCCATGATGCTGCGCCTTGGCTTTGATATGGGCAAGGAAGCCGATGCCATCGAGGCGGCAGTGCGCAAGGCTCTGGCCGATGGTTTCCGCACTGGCGACATTATGGAACCCGGCAAAACCCTGCTGGGTTGCAAAGAAATGGGCGACAAGGTTGTGGAGCGGCTGTAACCGCTGCTCCGAACCATTTCAAAAAGGCCGTCCGCACCATCGGGCGGCCTTTTGTGGTTTTTACCATGCAGACTTCTGCACAAGGGTATAGAGGCGAAATAATGAAAGCTACCACAGACAAGCTGAGCGATTGGGTAGTCAAAATCGCGTGCGGCAGAGATTTTGAAACGCAGCTTCAGGATGTTGCAGCTACTGGCCAGCATGGCGCGCCGCAGGTTCTGCGGGCCATGGCTCTGGGGGCGAACGGCTTTGCAGGGGTGCCGCAACAGGCGGATTTGGCGTTGGTTTTCGGCTGCTACAGGCCATTCAGCACGCCCAATATTCTGCGCGAGGTGGCGTGGATTTTGGGCCGCCTTGGCATGGCCCACACCTGGCTGGAGAAAGAAAACTGCTGCGGTTTGCCCCTGCTGCATCAGGTCGCGTCAGAGGACAGGCCGCAGATGGTAGAAGCCGCCCAGGGCTTTGTGCGGGGCAACAGCACGGCGGCAGCGCAAAAGGGCGCATCCCGCCTCGCATACTGCTGTGCTGGCTGTGCGCACGTGGCCAAGTCGGTTGATGCCGGGGGGGATGTTTCCCACAGCTATATTCTTGACGTGCTGCTGGACGCCCTGAAAGGGCAGAGCTTGCGGGTCAATCCCTTGAAAGTGGCCTATTTTGAAGGATGCCACACCTCGTACCGCAGGCCCTTTCCGCAGACATCGCTAGACTGGCCCGCTTACAGGCAGTTTCTTGAAGGGGTGGAAGGGCTTGCTGTACAGGATGTTGCGGGCGGCCTGTGCTGCAAAAATCAGTCTGACCGGATAGTGGCGGCGGCGCTGGATGGCGGAATTGACGCTCTTGTATGCGCCTGTTCCGGCTGCACGGTGGCCCTGCGCGGTGCTGGTCAGGGGAAGCTCAGGGTTATGAGCTATACCGAATTATTGGCTCGGGCCTTGGGGTATGAACCCACAGAGCTGTAGAGTTCTGGCAGCAGAAAATAAAAAAGCGCGGCAAACATAATTTGCCGCGCTTTTTTATGCGTGTTTGTGTCGCTGAAAAAAGGCCGTTATCTGTTTGCCCAGCATGACCATCACAACCGAAGCGGCAATAAAGGCCACCCCTGCAACCAGCGACATGCTGAACGGTTCGCTGAACACCAGAATCCCCACCACTACAGCGGTTACAGGCTCCATAACGCCAAGGATGGATGTCAGCGTGGAGCCGATGCGCTGTACGGCAAGAATGAGAGTGAGGTTTGAAATAACGGCTGTCACCACGGCCAGCAAAGTTGCGAGCAGCAGTTCCCACCATGAATGCAGGGGGTGGAACGAGTCGGATAGCAGGGCGTTGGCCCCGGAAATAACCGACCCAAAGGCCAGCACGTAAAAAGTCATTACAAGCCCGCTCATGTTGGGAATGCGCGCGGCATAAATGGTTGTGATGTATACGGCGTTGCACAGTGCGGAAAGCAGAAGCAGGGCCACAGCCAGCAGGCTTGCCCCCCCCATGTCGCCATCATTGCCGCCGCAGAGCAGGTAAACGCCAGCGATTGCCAGCAGGATGGACAGGGCCGTGATCCACGAGAAGCGCTCGTGATAAAACACAATCATGATCAGCATGACCATGACGGGATAGGTAAATTGCAGCGTTGCCACAACCCCGCTCGGCATGTGCTTGAATCCCCAAAAAAAGAGCAGGGCCGCCATTGTGTACATGGTGCTCATGCCAGCAAGCTTGCACAGGTCAATGCCGCGCGCGCTGAATCGTTCGCCGCGTACGGCAAGCACTATACCCAGTACCACTGTGGCAATGGCAAAGCGGTAGAACAGGGCGGAAGGCCCTGAAACGCCGCCATGCATCAGCGGTAGTGTAAACAGAGGGATAAGGCCAAAGGCCGCAGAAGAAATAATACTGTAAAAAAAGCCCATGGCATCCTTCTTGGTGGGGAATAACAAACAGTTTCCATACCGGGGAAGCCGCAGTGTGGCAAGCTTGTGCACGGCATAAAAAAACGTCCCCGGTACAAACCGGGGACGTTGTCGCGCGTGTGCAGCGCGGAAGGTATTGCGCTGTTACTTGGATTGATCCATGACCACTTCAGCCTCGGGGTGAACCTGGCGCAGTGCTTCATGCATGGCGGCTGCATCCGCGAATGCGCGGAAGGGGCCGATTTTTTCATCACCCTGAGCGGCGTTGTAGCGCACAAAATATGCTTCATCGGGTTTGAGGGGAGTGCCGCTTTCATCGCTGATGACTTCCAGCTTGACCTTGCTGATACCTTTGTCGTCAATATCAATCTGTTGCGCAGCGGCAAAAGAAAGATCAATGATGCGCCCGCGCACAAAGGGGCCTCTGTCTGTCACACAGACCATAACGCTCTTGCCGTTATTCTGGTCGGTGACGCGAACGACCGTGCCCATGGGCAGGGTGCGGTGCGCGGCGGTAAAGGTATACATGTCGTAATCAAGCCCGCTGGCGGTAGAGCCGCCGTGGAAATCCCGTCCGTACCAGGAGGCCTTGCCGGACATGATTTCGCTCTCCTGAGCGCGTTTCAGCCAGATATCACGGCTGTCGGTGCTATCCCGGCGTTCTTTTTCGGATAAGGACGCAGTGGATGAGGATTTGCGTTGCTTGGATTTGGAGCGCGATTCAGCTTTATCGCGCTTGGAGCGCGAGCTGTGCGAAGAGGCGGTTTTGTCACTGGTCTTTTCGCGTTTTGATTTGCGAGTTTCAGTGTCGCCGGAGGACTTTTTGGCGGCGTGGGGGGTAGCGTTCGAATGCTTTTGATCGGAGGGAGCGCTTTGTGAAGCCGCGTCGGCGTTCATGGGGGAGGCCAAAAGCATGCATAAGGCTATGGCCGCCAGCACTAAAGGCCAGCGTGAATACTTCATGATCGTTCCTTTGTTAGTGTTCGAGGCTGGCCAGCGAAATTGCCGGACGAACCGCGCCCGCGGTTCTGACCCCAGGAACCTTCCAATGATGGCAGCAAGCGCGCCTTGCGCTCAACGTCCATCGGTTCCCCAGGGGAATGCCTGTTCTTTGTGGAGGCACTATACAGTAAAAAAATGCTCCGTGTCAAACTGATAAAATCTTTTAATTCAATTAGTTATTGAAAAAGATAGTCTAGAAAATGTCAAAAATACAGTGTGGGAGTATGAAATCGGCATGCTTGAGCGGCGTGGCGAACTCGCATAAAGCCGGGGAAAAAGCCCTGCGCGCGGCAGAAATATTTGTGCAAAAATGCAGAGAACGAGCCGGATTTCGCAAAACAAAAAAGGGCAGGCAGCCGCAAAGCTACCTGCCCTGAGAGTCAGTCGCTGGGGTGTTACCAGTCCAGTGTACGCTTGAAGGCGCGGGCCAGATCTTCCACCGAAGCGTTGACGATGACGCTGTCGCCGGATTTCATGGTCAGCTGACCGTTACCGGTGACAGTACCAATACGGGTGCAGGGCTGCCACATTCCCAGTGCATCGAGAATCATGGCCAGATCGGGCTTGACGCTCACAACCAGGCGGCTGGCGCTTTCGCTGTAGAGCAGTTCGGTCACGTTCATGGTTTCAAGGGCGGGCACGGCATCAAGGTTGATTTCTGCACCCAGGCGGCCGCCGATGCACATTTCTGCAATGGCTACGGCAAGGCCGCCGTCAGAGCAGTCGTGGCAGGCGGAAATGGCGCGCTGGCCCATGAGGGCGTTGACCGCGCGGTAGCGCAGCAGGGCATTGGAGGCGTCCACATGGGGAACGCGGCCACCCTTGAGGCCCAGTTCCGTGGCGGCTTCACTGCCTGCCATTTCGCGCCAGGTGCCGCCGAGCACGTAGATGGCATGGCCAGCCTGCTTGAAGTCAGAGGTCTGGGCAGCAGTGACGTTGCGGATGACGCCAAGAATGGAGAACAGCACCGTGGGCGGAATGGAAATGCGTTCGCCGCCGCCGGTGTAGTCGTTCTTCATGGAGTCCTTGCCCGAGATGCACGGCACGCCGTAGGCCAGCGAGAACTGGCGCAGGGCGCGGCAGGCGCGCACAAGCTGAGCCAGCTTGTAGCGTCCATCGGGGTTGGAGGGGCTGACCACCGGGTCGCACCAGCAGAAGTTGTCCACACCCGCCAGAGCGTCAGGGTCTGCACCCACGGCAACGGCATTGCGGATGGCTTCGTCCATGGCGTTGGCCATCATCCAGTAGGTGTCGTAATCGCTGAACTTGGGGCAGATGCCGTGGGAGATCACAAGGCCCGCGTCCGATTCCAGCAGGGGGCGGATAACGCCAGCGTCTGCCGGGCCGTCGCGCTTGACGCCCACGAGGGGCTTCACCACGCTGCCGCCGCGCACTTCGTGGTCATACTGGCGGATGATGTATTCCTTGGAGCAGATATTGAGCGTGCCGAGCATGCGCTGCAAAAAAGCGGTCTGCTCAACTTCGGCCACGTCCACGGTGACATCGGTGACTTCGGGGGCCTTCCATTCGGCTTCAAGTTCAAGCTGCGGCACACCGTCGTGCATGAATTCCATGGGCATGGAGGCAATGATGCGGTCGTGGTAGCGCACTTCAAAGAAGCCGGAGGTGGTGAAGCGGCCCAGGGCTGTGGCTTCCACATCCATGCGTGCGGCAAGGGCCATGAATTCGTCGAGCTTTTCCGGCGAAACGGCCAGGGTCATGCGCTCCTGCGCTTCAGAAAGCAGAATCTCCCAGGGGCGCAGGCCATCGTATTTCAGCGGAGCCTTGGCGATATCCAGCACGCAGCCGCCAGTATCCTCGGCCATTTCACCCACTGAGGAGGAAAGGCCGCCAGCGCCGTTGTCGGTGATGGCGTGGTACAGGCCCAAATCGCGGGCGCGCATGATGAAGTCGTACATCTTGCGCTGGGTGATGGGGTCGCCGATCTGCACCGCAGTGGCGGGCGAGCCTTCGTGCAGCTCTTCAGAAGAGAAGGTTGCGCCGTGGATGCCGTCCTTGCCGATGCGGCCGCCGGTCATGACAATGTAGTCGCCTTCCTCGGCCTGCTTGAACCAGCCGGGGCGGCCATGAATCTCCGCGGGGATGATGCCCACGGTGCCGCAGTAAACCAGCGGCTTGCCAAGGTAGCGCTCGTCAAAAACCAGCGAACCGTTGACCGTGGGAATGCCCGACTTGTTGCCGCCGTGCTCCACGCCTTCGCGCACGCCTTCCAGCACGCGGCGGGGGTGCAGCAGGCGCGGGGGCAGGCTTTTATCGTGAAAGGGCGAGGCAAAGCAGAACACGTCCGTATTGCACACCAGTTCCGCGCCCATGCCTGTGCCCATGGGGTCGCGGTTCACGCCCACAATGCCGGTGAGCGCGCCGCCGTACGGGTCGAGCGCCGAGGGGCTGTTGTGGGTTTCAACCTTGATGCAGGCATCGTAGCCGTTGATAAAGGCGATAACGCCCGCGTTGTCCTTGAAAACGGACTTGCAGTAGTCGTCTTCGCCCATGCGCTCGCGCAGCATGGCTGTGGCGTCGCGGATGCAGGTCTTGTAGAGGTTGTCCACCACTTCGCTACGTCCGGTGGCGGCATCGGTATAATTGATGCGCGAGGCAAAAATCTTGTGCTTGCAGTGCTCGGACCACGTCTGGGCCAGCACTTCCATTTCCACATCGGTGGGGTCGGCGGGCAGGCCAAGGGCCTTGCGGCGGTCGGCTTCTTCCTGCGCGGTGAATTGCACGCGGATGCTGTGCATTTCCTTGAGGTTGAGCGCCCATGTATTTTCGCGGCTGGCCTTGGTCAGGGCTTCGTCATCCATGGCTGAAAGGGCAATGGTGTCAACGGTTTCGTTGATTTCGCCCGTAACCCTGGCGGCCTGAGCTTCAAAGCCGGGCTGGGCGTCCCATTCCTGACGGCTCTTGATGCGGTAGCGCTGGATGAGCGTGTTGCACAAAAGGTCGCGGGCCAGCATGTCCACCTGCTCGCGGGTGAGGGGCACGGCCTTGTCGCTGCTGATGCGGTACTGCACGGCGGTATACACGCGCAGGCTGTCGCGCGGAATGTCCAGCACCATGGCGGCAGTGTCGCGCGCGGTGCGGGCCTCGTTATCCGTCACGCCGGGGCGGAAGCCCACTTCCACAAACCAGTCTGCCGCAGGGTCAAGCAGGGGCAGCGGCTCAAGGGAGGCTTCCTGAAGGATGGGGTCGTGCCAGATGCTTTCGCCCAGCAGACGGGCCACCTGAGCGGCATCAAGCCCGTCAGCCGTAAAGACCTTGATCTGGCGAACGCCAGAAACAGAAATGTTCAGCGCCTTGCGCAGGTGCTGGGCCGTCTTGCGGCCCTGGGTATCGTCAAGTCCGGCGCGGGGGCCGGTTTCCACCCTATAGAGCATGATTTGCATTCCTCTTGGTTTGGCTGCTTACTTTTTTCTGTCGCGCACGTAGTCGGCCATCTGGCGCATAAGCTCGCGCTCGGGCCTGTCAGGCAGAGTTTCTAATGCCTGCCTGGCCGCGTCAAGAAATTCATCGGCCTGACGGCGCACGGCATCGTCATGTCCGGCCTGCCGGATGCTCTCGGCAATGCTTGCGGCATCCGCTTCCGTCATCAGCCCTGCGCAAAAGGCGGCGTCAAAGGCGCTGCGTTCTGCGGTGCTCAGGCTGTCGCGGTAGAGGCGCAGGGGCGGCGTGAGCTTGCCCTCGCGCACATCGCCGCCAGTGGGCTTGCCGGTCACGCTTTCTGGCGCGAAATCAAGGGCGTCGTCCACCATCTGAAAGGCCATGCCAAGGTTTTCGCCATAGGCGGCGGCAGCGGTTACGGCGGCATCATCGGCCCCGGCGGCAAGCGCGCCCATTTCACAGGCAGCGCGGATAAGCCATGCCGTTTTGCCGCGCACCATGTCTTCATAGTCGGCGCTGCTCGAATCAACACGGCGCTGGGCCGCGATTTCAAGGATTTCTCCCGCCGCCGTGCGGCTGGTGGCCTCCGAGAAACAGCGTGTCAGCCGCGTGTCGCCATATTTGGCCACCAGGGCGTTGGCCCCGGCCAGCAGGGCATCGCCCGCAAGAATGACGCTCGAAACATCAAACAGCGTATGCGCAGCGGGCTTGCCACGGCGGCTTACGGCATTGTCCAGCACATCGTCGTGCAGCAGGGTCGCGGCGTGGAGCATCTCCAGCGTGATCGCCAGATCCTGTATGCTCTTGGCCTCATGGCCCAGAAGGCGGGCCGTGAGCACGGTGAGCAGGGGACGCAGGCGTTTGCCGCCCGCATCAAAAATGTGTCGGGCCACAGGCCGCACTGGTTCCGGCAGGGTGTCCACTGCCTTGTTCAGAGCGCGGTTGATGCCCGGCAGCTCAAGGGCCAGACGTGCTTTCAGTTGGATCATATGCTACTCAGATAAGGTTAAGCGCGGGCAAAACCCGCGTGAGCGCGCGCAGCGCGCCGGGAAAATCCTTTTCGTCATTGGCGCGGGGGCCGACCTTGTTGGAGACGCTGCGCGTCTCCACACAGGGGATGCCCTCGCGGGCGCATGCATACGCCACGGCAAAGCCTTCCATATTTTCCAGATCCGCCCGGTAGCGGGCGCGCAGGTCTGCCGCTCTGGCAAAACTCGCGCTGACCCCGGCAACGGTGAGCGATACGCAAGGCAAAAAAACATCCGGTTGTTGCCGCGCGCCAAAGCGCTCAAGCGCTTCCGCCCCTGCCAGGGGCAGGCGGTTGCGCACCGCAGGCCCGGTCGCGGGCTGCCACTGCGGAAAGCCAAAAGCCTCGGCGGTGACGGAGCGCCCATCGTGCAGGCCGTATTCCGGCCAGATTTCTTCGCTCACCATGCACAGCCCCAAAAGTGGGCGCTCTGCCAGATCAAAGGCCCCGGCAAGGCCAGCGTTGAGCACGGCCGTAATGGGCGTGCCTTCGTTTTTTGCCCTGCAAAGGGCCAGGCCCATGGCCAGCGCTGCGTTAATGGGGCCAACCCCGGTGATGCAGCACAGCGCGGCGCCACATCTGAGGCGCACTGGCCAGAGGTGCATTTCAGGCCAGGATTTTGCCGGGCTTTCGCTTGCACCCCCGGTTGGCGCAGCAAGCTCCACAGGCGAAAATCCGGGCACAAGGCCCGCCAGTTCCGGGCCGGTGGCGGCGCAAAGCAGCAGGCTCACAGGGTCACGGCCTTTGGCTGCTGTTTGTCGGGCGCAGGGCTGGGAATAACGCGCCTGCGGGATTTTCCCCGCAGGTCATGTCTGTGCCGTTTTGCAGCGCCGTGTGAGCAGCCATGATTCGTTCCTTTACAAAAGGCGGGTTTTCCGTCACCAGAAAACCATGAAATTCGATTACGCCCTTTTTCTCCGCGCTCTTGGTCTGGCCATCGTTATTGAGGGCCTTTGCTGGACACTCTTTCCCGGCGGCATGCGGCGCGCCCTGCTGCAATTGCTGCCCCAGCCGGAAAGCCGCCTCCGCGTCCTTGGGCTGATCGCCCTGGCCGTAGGACTTGGTCTGGTGGCGCTGGCCTCGCACTAAAGCCTGATTACCCGCACCATCGTGTCTGGCTTGCCGCCCGGTGCGCCTTCAGATGCCGCAGTGTGTCATGCGCGGCATGGCGGCAGGCTTTTTTCACGCCAATCTGGTCTAGCGCGCCTTTTCACCCACATGCAGGCAGACAATGCCGGAAGTGAGCTTTTCGTGCCAGGCACGTTCAAAGCCCGCAGCGCGCATTTCTTTTTCAAGGCTGAGGGCCGAGGGAAACTTGCGGATGGTATCGGCAAGGTACTCGTACGCGCCCGGATCTTTTGAAAATACTTTGCCAACCCTGGGCAGCAGGTGGTTGAGATATACGTTGTACAGGCCGCCCCAGATACGCTCCTGCCCGGAACCGAATTCAAGGATGCAGGCCCTGCCGCCGGGGCGCAGAACGCGCAGCATTTCGGCAAAGGCCGCTTCGCGGGGCAGAATGTTGCGGATGCCAAAGGCAATGGTGATACAGTCAACTGAAGCATCGGGCAGGGGCAGGCGCTTGGCGTCTGCGGCAACAGGCAGGATGCTGCGGGCGTTGGCGTCCTTGAGTTTGCGGCTGCCGCGCACCAGCATGGGCGGGCAAAAATCCATGGCCGGGACAATGGCCGAGGGGTGGCGGCGGCGAATGGCAAGGGAAACATCCAGCGTACCAGCCGCCAGATCCAGCACCCTGCCGGTATCGCCAATGCGCACGTTTTGCGCCAGCACCTTGCGCCAGTACTGGTCAAGCCCGAGGCTGAGCACGCGGTTCAGCAGGTCATAAAAAGGTACAATACGGCCAAACATGCCTGCCACCGCCGCATCGTGCGCAGGTTTGACAACAGTTTCCGTAGCGGTGTTGCGGGGAGATTCCACGTTATTTCCCGGCCTTGTCCTGGTCGGTGTCCACACCGATAGCGGCGCAGACAACACGATAGACCGAAGGAAATACCTCAGCAAAATTGCTGGGGGAAACCGTGCGCGTTTCTATGAATTTGGCGGTCAGTTCCTTGGCAACCTGAAGGGCTTCCTTGCGATCCTTATCCATGCTGGCCTCAGCTTCCGGCCCTGACGGGCGCGGCAAATATGAAAAACCCGCCCCTTTGGGGAACGGCCGTGACCCACAGCGGGTATTGCCTGGACGGGTTAAGAAACGGAAGCAACAGCCCCCGCCCCTTTGTTTTATTGATTGAGAATCACGGGGCAGCGCCCGCGAAACCGCGCAACAGCATATGCGTTCCGCCTGCCATTGGCAAGGTCGACATGCCTGTGCGCCTGGTGCCTTTTTACCTTGAAATACCTGTTGCCAGCGGAGCAGTGATTGAAGCAGGGCCTTAGGCAAGGGGCGAAGCGGGTTCGGCTTGCAGACACGTTGCCAAGGGGATTTCTCCAAAAATCGCGCAGCTCAGACGGGCAGTTATGCTGCCAACCAGCGGTTAACACCCCGAATAGTTCGGGCGGCTGCTTGCGGCCTGAATGCGGGCCGCTGCACAGGGCAAAAAGCCCCCTACTGATCTTCGAGCAGTCTGCCTATTTCTTCGCGCAGTATGCGCGCCGCAGCCGCAGCAGCGGCCCGTTCCACCCTGTCGTTAAAGCGCGGCTCAAGGGCATCCAGCCGGGTTTCAAGGGCATCCATGCGCGCCGTGGCGCTGCGGGCGGCAGTGACAACAGGTTGCAGGTGCTCTTCCACAAGCGATTGGGCGTCGTCATGTTCGGTTTGCGGGGCCGGGGCAGACGCCAGGGCCGTGGCAACCGCCTTACTGATGCAATCCATGAGGTTCTGGTACAGGGGATGGCCCTCGACAAACATGTCTTCCAGTTCCTGACGGGGCAGGCTGTTGGCGGCCAGTTCCTGCGACGCGTGAATCTGCTCTTCCAGCGCGGTTTCCAGCGCGATGATGCGGTCCCCGGCTTCCTGAAGCGCGGCCTCGCACTGCTCAACGCGTGCCGTGAGCTTGCTGGCTGTTTCGGCTGCGTCTGCCGCGCGCGTGGAGGCGTCAAATGCCTGGGCAAAGGCGTCAATGGCGTGGGATGAGGCCTCTTTGGCCTGTTCCATGACAGCCTCAAGGGCTGCGCCGGACACAGCTACTGCGGCAACGTCAGTTGCAATATCTGTCGAATCCGTAACATGGGCCGCCTGAGGCCTGAATGCAGGTTCATAAGCGAACTGCCCGGCGCTTTCCGGCATATCTGCCGCAGCAGGCTCCACTTCGACAGCTTCCACTGCGGCAGGCTCGGGCGTGAAAAGGTCGGCTCCGGCAGGTTCATCCACAGAAGGCCCTGTCAGCAAGTTGGCATCCGGCGGCAGGATTCCATCGGGTTCAAGCAGGCGAAGGTCATCGGCCTGCGCTGGTTCAGCTGCGGCAACAGCCTCAAATACATCGGATTCTGCCTGAGCGGAGGCGTCTGCAATAATGTCCTGCACGTCTGCCGGGGCCACATCCGCATGGTCGGTGGCGGCTTGGTCCGCAGCGGCGGCCAGAAGCGCGTCAAAATCTGTAGGCAGTTCCACAGCCTGTTCCGGCTGGGTGGCCTGAACAGGCTCCAACACTGGTTCCAGTTCGGGCAAAGAGCCGTGCAATGCTTCAGCAACAGGCTCTGGCTGGATATCGGTCATGAGTTCCAGCTCGGGGTGGAGCAGAACACCGGAAACATCTTCCTGCGGTTCAGCGGCAGGGGCCGCACCGCCGGTTACGGCAGCCAGCAGACTGTCGAGGTCTGCATTCAGATCGGGCTGGGGTTCCGGGGCTGGCGCGGGCGCTTGTACGGGAGCCGCTTCGGGCTGGGCTGCGTCAAGCTTGCCCTGCAAATCGTCAGCGGCGGCAGCCAGCAGGCTGTCGATATCCACGCCGAGGTCGGCAGGCATATCAGGGCTTGCCGCAGGGGCTGGCGCAGGAATGGGCGCGGGCGCTTGTACGGGAGCCGCTTCTGGCTGGGCCGCGTCAAGCTTGCTCTGCAAATCGTCTGCGGCGGCAGCCAGCAGGCTGTCGATATCCACGCCGAGGTCGGCAGGCATATCTGGGCTTGCCGCAGGGGCTGGAGCAGGAATGGGAGCAGGCTGCGGTGCAGGAGCCGATTGTGGCGCGGGAGCCGCTTCTGGCTGGGCCGCGTCAAGCTTGCTCTGCAAATCATCCGCGGCGGCAGCCAGCAGGCTGTCGATATCCACCCCCATGTCTGGGCTGGCAGCGGGTGCTGCTGCCGGAGCAGGAGCCGGAGCGGCAGCCTGGGGCGTCGGGGAGGCGGCCTGCGAAGAGCTCGGGGCCCCACCGCCTGCCACTGCAGCCAGCAGGCTGTCAAGATCATCGTTGGAAAAGGCCGGGTTTTGCGCAGCGGAAGGTGCCGCCGCAGGTTCCGGCTGTGCCGGTGCGAGGTTGGCAGCGTTGAGCAGGTCATCAATATCGCTGGAGTTTCCGGTGGCTGGGGCGGTATTCACAGATGCCAGCAGTTCGTCCAGATCAGGAATGTTATTCTGCGGCTCAGCAGGCGCTTGCGGCGCAGGCGCTGCGGCGTGAAAATCGTTCAGCAGGGCGTCCACGGCATCGTCAGCAGCCTGATTCGTAGCCTGACTTGCGGCCTGTTTTGCGCTGGCAGGTGCGGCCACTTCCGGTTCCCTTTCCGCTGGCTGCGGGGGGATATCAAGGGCGTTCAGCAGGTTGTCCACATCGCCCATGCCAGGCATGAGCAACTGTTCATTGGGGTCGATGGGATGATCGGTCTGCGTTGACGGAGCGGAGAAGTCCAGCGCCACGTCATTGGGGTCGCTCTGGCCTTCGTCCTTGATATCCATCTGTGCGAGCAGATCGTCAATTTCTGCATCCGCAGCACTTGAACCATCGTTGAGGCCGCGCAGGTGCTCGTTCAGCGCCTCCTGATCCGCTTCCACCTCGGGGGCGGCAGCGGCCTGGGGCTGCTCGGACGGATCGTTTGCCGGAACTTCGCCTTTTTCGATCAGTTCTGTGAGATCGATGATCTGGTCATCGGTTTCAGCGGTGTTCTTGGCAACCATGCGCCACCTCATGGGGTTATGTGCAGCGGCCAACGGCCGGAGTCATGCAAAATACATCGTTTCATACTGCAAAAACGACAGTTTTTCGTATCAGTTTATGGCAAAAGACGCAAATAGGACAAAACTCTTTGCGCCAGAATTGCCTTCTGCCGCGCATAAGCAAAAAGTCAATGCGCAGGGAACGCGTGATTTACTGATCATGCCAGCCGCGATGCAAAGGCTACAAGGCTGTTATGCCAAAATAAAAAAGCCGCGCAGAGGCGGCTTTTGGAACAAGGCAGCCAAGCAGACCTACGGATGGCACTTGGACTTGGCGCAGGCGGTCAGGTCTTTCTTGAGTTCGGGCTTTCCTTCCACAACCTTGGAGTGGCAGCCGATGCAGTTGGTGTGCTTGAGTTCTTTCTTGGTGTGCACAACATAGTACAGGCTCTTTTCGCCCTGCTTGCCTGCGAGGTCATCGTGGCAACCGGAGCTGCCGCACTTGGCAAAGCTTTCCTTGCCGTCAACCTGATGGTGACAGGTAACGCATTCAACCTTGGCATGCACTGCGTGCGGGAACATGACGGTCTTTTGGGAACCCTTGAATTCCAGCGGTTTGTCCGGGGCGGCGGGCGCTGCAAGCGCGGGCAGGGCCAGGGCAAACACCATGATACAGGTAAGAACCAGAACTTTCTTCACGACAGGCCTCCTTTTGTGCGGCAGATGAGAACAAATTGGTGTGATTTTACGGCCCTCATTACGGTAAGTCAATGACTATGGAAAAATGACATTCCAACTATTTTGATAAGTTGCCGAGATTGGAAGTCTTTTTGCGCGCGTAACCTCTGGGGGTGAGCATGAAGTTCCCCAACGCCCGGCTTTCTGCATTGCCGATGATGAGTATGGAGAGCATGTCGACCTGTTCCGGGTCAAACTGGTCAAGGCGGAACACTCGGGCTTCCTCGCCGGGGCGAAAGGCCTTGCGCACAAGCCCTACAGGGCAATGCGGCGCGCGGGATTGCCGCGCAATTTCAAGTGTCTGCTCCAGATGGTGGGGCCGCCCCTTGGAGCGGGGATTATAGATGGCGCAGACAAAATCGGCCTCCAGGGCCGCGTGGAGCCTGCGTTCAATGGTTTCCCACGGCGTGAGCAGGTCGCTCAGGCTGATGCAGGCAAAATCGTGCATCAGGGGAGCGCCCAGCAGGGCTGCCGCCGCGCACACCGCTGGAACGCCCGGCACAACGCTGAAGGGCACGCTGCCCACAAGATTCCGGTTTTCCAGAATCTCGAGGGCCAGACCCGCCAGCGCATAGATGCCGGGGTCGCCAGAGCAGACAAGGGCCGTGGGCTGGCCTGACAGGGCAGCATCCACCGCCGCAGCGCAGCGTTCTTCCTCGTGCCGCATGCCGGTGCTGATGCACTGTTTGCCTGCCAGCAGTTCCGGCGGCACCAGTTCCATGTAGAGGCTGTAACCAGCCACGCAGGATGCATTCGCTATGGCCGTGCGGGCCTGAGGGGTAAGGCATGCGGCATCACCGGGGCCGAGGCCGACAACATGCAGACTGGCTGGGTTCATCGTTCAATCCTGTCCGAGATGGCTAAGGCCAGAGTCAACTGGCCTTGCTCGATAGTTTTAGGGAGGAGCAGACGGGGCACGCCCGTCGGAAAAATCTGCGCTGCCGCCAGCAGGGCCGCTGCTTCACACACGCTGAAAGGCGGCTGGCTAAAGCGCCGGCCCGCCGCTGCAGACGGATTGGGTGTAGGGCAGCGCGCGAGGTCGGCGGCTTCAAAGCCATGCAAAGGAACGCCCATCCGCTCGGCAAGAGCCAGCAGGGCGGGTTCCTGTAATTTTTCTTTCACGGTCGCCAACGCAGCCACAGCCAGAGGTTCAAACTTTTGGGCCGCCAGCAGCTTGCGCGTGGCGGTTTCCACCATATCGCCGGGCGCGTTTTTGCGGCAGCCCAGGCCTATCACCAGCCGGGGAACGGCCACACGCAAGATTGCGGGGCTCGGTGCAAGCTCGCGCCAGTGCGCCGCAACCAGCGGGCCGCGGTGTTCTGGCGGCGTGGCATCGGCCTCGCCTGCGGGCAGGCGCTGCAACTGGGGATGATCCGGCACGGCATGGCAGGGATCCCAAAGATTCAGGCTTTCCCCTTCAATCATGGCGGCCTGCGCTGCAGGCAGGCGGTTCCAGTCCACGGGTAGCAGCCCCGCGTTGCGCAGGAGCATATCAAGCGCAGGAGCGGCCTTGCGGGGCTGATTTGTCCCTGCTCCGGGCGCATTGGAGGCTGTGTCCGATGCAGTGGTGATAACTGCCGTTGCCCCGAGCAGATGGGCCACATGGCTGGCCAGTTCGTTGGCTCCGCCCCAGTGGCCGGAGAGCAGGCTTATGACGTGCTGCCCCGCAGGATCAAGTACGATCACAGGGGCATCGGTGCTCTTGTGCGCCAGCAGGGGCGCAAGCGCGCGCACGGCTATGCCCGTTGCGCCGATGAAGGCATGCGCCGCAAAATTTTTATAGGTTGCCGCCAGTAGGGTGCCGATTTTTTCAAAGGGCGTAACCCCCGCAGGGCAAAACCGCGATGGGGCGAAAATTTCCACACGGGCCAGACCGGAGGGCTTGCCGTGGGCTGGGTGCTCTGATGGCTGGGCCGGACGTGCGGGATGCTGGAGTTGACCGGGCAGGCCCCACGGTTTGACCGCAAGGCAGTCCGCCAGACGCTGCGCCAGAGGCAGGGCAGACTGGCTGAGCGCATAGCAGGCAAGCGCTGTGATTCGGCGGGGACTGTGCAAGGGGCCTCCCTCGGCTGCCTGTCTGGTGACGCGCGGCGACAGGGATACGGGCGGATGCCGCTGCGTGGAGAAAATAGCAAGAAGGGAACCCCGCATGCGAGGTCCCCTTCTTGCTGTTTCGACTTAAAAAATGACCTTGCGGGCAGCGTCCAGAGCCTTGTTGAAATCCTCGTCCCTGTGGACAAAGGAAACCATGCCCGTCTCGTAGCCGGAAGGCGCAAGGTAGATGCCGTGAGCGCGCATCTGCTTGTAGAACGTGGTGAAAAGCGCCTGATCACACAGCGTGGCGGCGGCAAAATCCGTGACTTCCTGCTCGCTGAAATAGGGGCAGAACATGGAAGCAAGGGTGGGCATCTGAATCGGCACGCCCTTGGATGCCAGAATGTCGCGCAGTTCCATGGCAAAGGCGTGGGTACGTTTTTCAAGCGCCGCGTAATCGGCGGTTTTGAGGTAGCGCAGGGTGGCTATGCCGGCAGCCATTGCCAGCGGATTGCCCGAAAGCGTGCCCGCCTGATACACGCCGCCTCTGGGCGCGATGAGTTCCATGTAGCGGCGCTTGCCGCCAAAGGCACCCACGGGCAGACCGCCGCCAATAATCTTGCCAAAGGTGGTGAGGTCGGGGTCTATGCTGAAGCGGGCCTGCGCGCCGCCAAAGGCTGCGCGAAAGCCGGTGATGACTTCGTCAAAAATGAGCAGGCTGCCGTACTGGTCGCAGACGGCGCGCAGGCCTTCAAGAAAGCCGGGCTTGGGCAGCACAAGGCCCATGTTGGCGGCCACAGGCTCCACAATGATGGCGGCAATACTCGCGCCGTGCTGCTCAAAGATGGCCTTGACGGCATCAAGGTCGTTGTAGGGCGCAAGCAGGGTGTCTGCCACAACGGCTGCGGGCACGCCGGGAGTGCCGGGAATGGAGAACGTGGCGAGGCCGGAACCTGCGGCGGCGAGGAATGGATCGGCGTGGCCGTGGTAGCAGCCCACAAACTTGAGGACCTTGTCCCTCTTGGTGGCAGCGCGGGCCAGGCGCAGGGCGCTCATGGTGGCCTCTGTGCCGGAGTTGACCATGCGCACCATTTCAAGGCTGGGCATGGCGGCGACCACTTCTTCGGCCAGGATTACTTCCGCCGGGCAGGGAGCGCCGTAGCTGGTGCCGCGTTTGGCGGCCTCGCACACGGCCTGGGTGACGGAAGGCTCGTCATGCCCAAGGATCATGGGACCCCAGGAGAGTACAAAGTCGATATACTCGTGGCCGTCCACATCGGTAATCCGGCAGCCGTGAGCTTCGGCTATGAACAGGGGCTGGCTGTCCACATTGTGGCAGGCGCGCACAGGGCTGTTGACGCCGCCGGGAATAACCGCGCAGGCCTTTTCAAAAAGCTGCCGAGAAGTGGTATCCATCAATGGCTCCTTGTATCAGGCAAAATAGGTCATGGAAATTTTTTTCAGTTCCTTGAGGCTGCGCAGCACGGCATGCTCGCGCAGCAGGGTATCGCGCTTGAGGTCTTCCACCACGCCAAGGCACTCGGCCTCGCTGCGGCCATGAATCATGGTGTAGAGTTCATACGGCCAGTCGGGCGCGGAACTCGGGCGGTAGTAGACATGGGAGATATGGTCGTGCAGGGAGGCCTGCGTGCCGCACTGTTCCACCTGATCGGGGGCGATCTTCCAGGCCACCATGGCGTTGTGCGTCCAGCCGGTTTTCTGGTGTTTGATGCTGGCTCCAAAACGGCGGATTGCCCCGGATTCCTTGAGCGAACCAAGCAGCTCAAGCACCTGGGATTCTGTCATTCCTGCCTTTTCGGCAATATCTGCGTAGGGCGTGAGCGAATCTGGCAGGTTGTCCTGCACGATGCGCAGCACGGCCTGTTCTGCGGGGGTAAACTGACGGCTCATGAATTCTCCGGTACTATGGGCTGAGGCGCTGCCTGCGCAGCCTGCGGCAGGTGGGGTACATGCCGCAAGCACGGCCCCCGGGCCGTTCGCGGACCAGGGGCCGTTGCAGCAGAAGCGGATTATCTTTCTAGCGCATTGACAATAGTATTCTGCTTTAGCGCGAAAAAGAGCGCGCAAACAGGTTCTGAATGGCGATGCGGCCATTGTCTTCAAGAAAACGTGTGCCTGTGGCGGCAAAATGGGCATGGGTGATCATGGGTTCGTCTGTCTGGGTCCAGTTGTCTTTGTTCCAGAAAAACCAGGCATTCTTGGGCTGATCAAAAACAAACAGGGGCTTGTTGCATATCTTGGCAAATTCTGCCCCCCACCCGGTGCCGCCCTTGACGGTACCGTCAGGCTGGACTGCGCCGATAACGATGATCTGCTCGCCGCTGCTGACCTGCCAGCAGATGGACTGCAAGACTTTGCGGAAAAGGGGTGCGCGCGTGTATTCGCGGCTCATGAGGCGCGAAACGTAGGTCAGGCTGACATCCTTGAGGGCCAGTTCTTCAGAGGTGAGCACCCGCACGCCGCGCGTCCGTTCGATCTGGTGACCTTCAAAGCTGTAGTTTACTTCTTCCATACCCCAGCTTTCGGCCAAAGCGCCGAAGAACTGCTCTGTTCCTGCGGCGCCGCCGCTGTAAAGCACACACTGGTTGGGGGTAAGCATGGATGCCCTCCTCAAAGGATTGTTGCGCCGGACAAGGGTATAAGGGCCAAAAAAACCGGCAGAAGCGTCATGAACATCATGGCAAAATTTGCAGCAGTCGGCAAGGCAAGCCCGCAAGGAAAAGCGCCGCAACCGGAATGCGTTGGCATACGCAGTCGCGCACCGCAAAATAAGATGCCCTGCAATGCCGTGTTGCTTTTGCGGGAATGGTTTACAAATTCGTTGAGCCTGCCCGCCCGAAAAATATCTGTTTCCGGGCGGGCAGGTTGTTTGATGGCCGCTGCAAGTCAACGCTGTCCCATGCCAGACCTTGCGCAAGGGCTGGGTGCGTTCCGATGATTAATGCGCCGTGGGCTTGAAAGCTCCAAGGCCGGTTTCAGACCGGATTTTCTGGTCGGCAAAAGCCTCCCGTTCCTTCTGCGCCTGCGGGGACTGATCGCATATGGACACTACCCAGATGCACAAAAAGGCCAGGGGCATGGAAAAAATGGCCGGGGAGGAATACGGAAAGGGCGCGGAGCCTGGCGGATTGCCCAAGGTCGCCACCCACACTGCATCCGAGAGCATGGTCATGACCAGCGCGGCCAGCAGGCCCGTAAACCCCCCGGCTACAGCCCCTTTGGTGGTGCAGCCCTTCCACAGCACCGAGAGGATCAGGGCCGGAAAGTTGGCCGAGGCCGCAATGGCAAAGGCCAGAGACACCATGAAGGCCACGTTCTGCTTTTCAAACACGATGCCAAGAAACATGGCGATGATGCCGAGGGCCACGGTTGTCAGCTTGGAAATTTTAAGCTCCTCGCTGGAGCTGGCCGTGCCCTTTTTGAGGGCAGAGGCGTACAGGTCGTGCGCAACGGCAGACGCGCCCGAGAGCGTCAGCCCCGCCACCACTGCCAGAATGGTGGCAAAGGCCACTGCCGACATAAAGCCAAGAAAGATATTGCCGCCAATGGCGTTGGCCAGATGCACGGCAGCCATGTTGCTGCCCCCGCGCAACACTCCGTTTGCATCAAGGAATTCGGGATTGGTGCTCACAAACACTATGGCCCCGAAGCCGATGATGAAGGTCAGAATGTAGAAATAGCCGATCCATGTGGTTGCCCAGAACACGCTTTTTCTGGCTTCCCTGGCGTCCGGCACAGTAAAAAAGCGCATCAGGATATGCGGCAGCCCGGCAGTGCCGAACATGAGGGCAATGCCGAGCGAAATGGCCGAAACAGGGTCTTTCACAAAGCCGCCCGGCCCCATGATGGCCGTGTTTTTTTTGATGTCCACAGCGGCGGTGAAAAGCTTTTCGGGGCTGAAACCATACTGGGCCATAACCATAAAGGCCATGAACGAGGCCCCGCCGAGCAGCAGGCAGGCCTTGATGATCTGCACCCAAGTGGTTGCCGTCATTCCGCCAAAAAGCACATAGGCCATCATGAGCAGACCCACGATAACCACCGCATAGTGGTAATCAAGCCCGAAGAGCAGCTTGATGAGCTGCCCCGCGCCCACCATCTGCGCAATAAGATAGAACAGTACCACAACCAGGGTGCCCGATGCGGCAAATATGCGCACAGGCACCTGCTGGAGCCTGTAGGCCACCACATCGGCAAAGGTGAAGCGCCCAAGATTGCGCAGGCGCTCCGCCAGCATGAAGGTTATGAGCGGCCAGCCCACCTGAAAGCCGATGGCGTAGATCAGGCCGTCAAAACCCGTTGCCATGACGGCGGCTGAAATGCCCAGAAAGGAGGCCGCCGACATAAAGTCGCCCGCGATGGCAAGACCGTTCTGAAAGCCCGTGATGCCGCCGCCTGCCGTGTAAAAATCCGCAGCGGAGCGGGTGCGCTTGGCGGCCCACTTGGTTATCCACAGCGATGCACCGACAAAAATGGTGAACATGATGATGGCTGTCCAGTCGGTGTTCTGCTTTTGCGTTTCTTCTATGACGCCCGCCGCCAGAGGCTGACCGGGCAGCAAAGCGATAAAAAGCGCCGTGCAGAATGTTGCAGCGCTGATGGTTGGGGCAGATTTTTGTTGCCTGAGCCTATGGGAGGATGTGCAAGTGCTTATTCCCCTCATGACTGCACCTCTTTTTCAAGAATCTGCTTGAGCGCAGGGTCAAATTCGCTGTTGGCCTTGCGAACGTAGACCGCCGTAAGCACAACGGTCAGCAGGATGATGCCGATGCCAAGGGGAATGCCCCAGGTCGTTGTCATTCCGGCTGCAAGAGGCGTGGCAAAGAGCTGTTTGTCAAAGGCGACAACCAGAATAAAACCGTAATACGCGGCAAAAACCACAAGCGTGAGTCGCCAGCCAAGGGCGTTGCGCGTCTTGATCAGGTGCTGGTATTGCGCATTATTTTCGATTCGTTGCGTCAGTTCTGAGGCCATTGTTCCCTCCTCGCATACTTTTGTCCGCAATGTCTTTTGCGCAGACATTGGACGTTATGGGAGCCTGTGTGCGCCGTATCCGCGCGATTGCAGCGCCAGATACATCATGGCGGCTGTTATGGCGTCGTTCATGGCATCGTGCCTTGGCAGCGTGGGTAGGCGAAGGTTTCTGACCATCGTTTCCCATCGCAGATCAATGTAGGCGCCAGGATATTGCGCAAATCGCCAGTCGTAATAGCGGCCTGAAACCTCTATGCGACTGTTTGGCAATGCTGCCCCCATCAGTGGCCTCAAGTTTTTGTTCAACACTGCAAGGTCGTATTGCAGATAATAACCCACCAGTGTTCTGCCTCTGACAAACTGAAGAAAAGCCGACAACACATCCTGAAGCGGCAGCCCCGTGCTGAAATCACACGGGCGCAGCCCGTGCACGCGCACATTCTGCCCGTCAGGGGCATGCTGCGGCGTTATCAGCGCGTAAAAGGCGTCTCTGGTGCAAAGACGCTGGCCGTCTATGCAGACAGCGGCAAGGGATAACAGCTCAGCATCCTTAACTTTGAGCGAGGTTGTTTCGCAATCAATGCTCACAAGCAGTCCGTCATCCTGATCAAGCAGGGAACGGTGGGGTTCCCGCAGGCCGCGCATGCGCCAGCTTCGCGCCACGGCCTGTATCCATGAGTTTTGCATTTCAGAACCTGTCCAGCCCGTAGCGCTGGTTGATCATGCGCTTGAAGCGCTTGACCACCTGGAGGGCGTCCTGCAACAGGTCTTTGTCCAGGGTGGACAGGGAGGCCGTATCAATCTCGTTGCTCAGGGGGTGCCCCTTGCGCAGCATTTCAAGGCCCGCGTCCAGCCGCAGGCGCATCAGAAAGGCCAGAGATTCGGCCAGATCATCTGTCTGTGATTTTTCAATAATACTCCGGGATGTCAGGGCCTCCAGTCGGTCAAAGGTGTTGGTGGCATCAATGTCCGCCTCCAGCGCCATAATACGGGCACCGTGCACAATGGGGAAAATCCCCGCTTTCTTGATGTCGAGCAGTGCGTTTTTTTCGCGGTTCAGCAGCTGCCTCCAAAAGCCGCTTTCGCCTGTTCGGGTGGGGAACTGTTCAATGGGCAGGGCCATGCGCGCAAACCATGCCGCATCATCGTGCAGGGCCGAGCGCAAGGCCTTGCGGCAGGCCTCAAGCCATGAGGCCGGGCCGGAGACTGTTTCCGCATCCAGAAAAATTGCCAGATGCATAAGCCCCTCACCCTGCGCGGAATCCGCCCACTGGCGCAAGGTCTGTTCCCATCCTCGCACCGTGTGTCGCCAGAGCGGCTGGTTCACCATCATGTCGCCGGGGCAGGGCGGATAGCCAAGGCTGAGCATGCGCTCCGTGAAGCTGTTTGCAGAGAGTTCCACCTCCTTTTCGTCCAGGCCTTCCGCAAGGATCAGAGCGTTGTCCTGGTCGGTTTTCAGTATCTGCTCGCCCCGGCCTTCGGAGCCAAGGGTAAGCAGGGCGCTTCCGGAAAATACGGCTGGCGTGGCCGTCAACTGCCAGAGGCGGGCCATGAGCTGCGCGTTGAGCACCTGCACAAGGCGCGCAAGCTGGGGCGTTTTTATGCCCTGGGTAACGAGGGTTGTTATCAGGGCTTCCATGTCCCGCATGGCGCTGTGCAGGTCGGCCAGTGTGGTGGCCGCCTCGAGCTGCCGCGCGATCGACAGGGAATGGTTGGAGAAATAGGAAAGCAGGTCGATCATGGCCAGAACGCCCACAGGCCGCCCCTTGTCCGTCACCACAATTCTGTGGATGTTGTGGCGGGTCATGAGGAGCAGGGCATTGAAAAGGTAGTCGTCCTTTTCGCAGCTCAGCAGGGAAAACTGGGCGCAGACCTTGAGCGGAGTCTGGTTGGAAACCGCGTTGGCCACGATGTCGCAAAAATCGCCCGTGGTGAAAATTCCGGTGCTGGAACCATCGCGCACAAAGATGGATCGCCTCCGGCTTTCCTTCATGCGCTGCGCGGCGTGGGCAATGGTATCCGTTGCCTCGGCAAATATGGGGGGGCGAAATCCGGCATCGCTGATCTTGACCGCAAAAAGGCTCTGCCATTCGCGGCGGTCGCGGCTTTGGGCAAGCTGACCCAGCTTGTCGGACACGGTTGCAAAAAAGTAAGCGCCGAAAAGCGAGTTCTTTTCCGTCAGGGCCAGCACCTCCCGCCCAGGGAACACGCAAAGCAGCACTTCTTCATGCGCCACAAACCTGTGCCGCGTTCTGCCTGTGGCCAGGGCGCGGCAGTCAAAGGCCTCGTGCTCTCGGTATGCCCCCACAATTTCCTCGCCCGACATTTCACGAACAAGCCCCTTCATGACCAGATAGAGCACATCAACTTCACTTCCCGAGGCAAGAATCTCCTGATCATTGCTGAAAAACAGGATATCGGCGGAGGCCGACAGGGCAGATGCCTCTGCCAGAGTCAGCAGATCAAAAGGGGGATGCGTGAGGTCAAAGCGGGTGTTTGGCATAGTCAGTCCCGAATGCGTCTCTGCGGTATGATTGTATTTTTACCGACCGTGCCGTGCCTGCGTCGTTTACCTGTTGTGCGAATTATGTTTGCAATTGATAGAAACTGTTCAATCAATGAGCGTATTGTGCTTTATGAATAAAGCAAAATTATTATGTGTAAACAATGTATGTGAAATATTTCATTGATTGTTTATACAATTTAAAAAAGCAAAATTTAACATAAAACTGGCTATTAAAATTATCAATACACTACAATTAATAGCCTAAGTCATGCAATAATTATTTTTTATAGTCGTTAATATTCATAAAAATAAATTATAAATAAAATTTTTTGTTGAAATGATCATTTTTATACACATAAACAATCCAGTAATCAGGATTGTGTGCAATATATGTAGCTGGAGCATGCAGGTTCAGTAGGAAAAAAGAGGTATGCAATAGTAGCGGCTTTTGAGCCCTGTGGGCTTTCTTCCGTCTCGGCAAGCAATTGGAGGGCGTGTTGAGCAGCAGTTTTGCAGGCAAGAGATTCAGACAGGGCTGCAATGCCCTTGTCTTATTGCATAGCAATGCAGTCTGTTTTTTTATGAGAAGGCAATCAAGGACTGGTGCGGGAGCGTGCAGTCGTTTCTCAGCGTTGCGTAGTGCGAACTCTTGGCCGCATGAGGAAGCAGGGCGCAGGGGTGATGTGCAGGAGCGGGGGGGGCGCATGCGTGGAAAGTGGACAGCAGGCTGTGTCGGAGCGTGTTGCTTCAAACAATGAGCTTTACGGCATCAGGAGCGGGGCAAGCGGATAGTGCGGCTGGGAGTTCAGCGGCGCGAGGGAGGGCCAGCATCTCCCCTGTGGGGTATGGGGCAGGCACATCTGTCGGATGCTTCGGTCGGAGGCAAAAATGCTGCGGCGGGGCTTTCGGCAGCCAGAGACTACCGGAAAAGCCCCGCCGCGTAGAATGTGCAGGAGCGCCCTTGGGCGACCCCTAAGAGGTGCGCGCAACAAAAAACGCCCCGGTTGGGGCGTATATTTGTCCGTTACAGCGCCCTAGTAGCGGGGCTGGCGCGGGGCTCTGGGTTTGGCTTCGTTCACGCGCAGCGTGCGACCGCCAAAGCTGAAGTTGTCCAAAGCTTCAATGGCGGAGTCGGCTTCGCCGTCTTCCATTTCCACAAAGCCAAAGCCGCGGGCACGGCCGGTATCCCTGTCGCTAACAAGTTTCACAGACAGAACGCTGCCGTATTCGGCAAAAAGGTCCTGGACCTGTTCTTCAGTGGCAGACCAAGGAAGGTTCCCGACATAGATGGACTTAGACATGAAACACCCTCTCAAAAAAAACAATCTTCCCGCGCTTACGCCCAGTAAAACGTATTACCGGTACGCGGCCCATGAAAAACATGGAAACACGCTTTGTCGGCCTTGTCAACGAATCGCCAAAAAAAAGTTGGTATTGCGTATCCCCGCGAGTAAAAAAGGCGCAAACCCGCAGTGGGACAGGAGGAAGTGGAAATAAACGAATGAGTTTCTGGAGATTGTGCAAAGAATCTCAAAACACGGTGGGCATCGTATGTTCAATACATGGCAGGGACACAACGGGCGTTGAAAAGATAAAGAGTGGCAAGATGCATTGCTAACAATCGGATTGGTTGTTCAACCAACATTAAAATAGAAAGCTATTGCGTGTAAAATACGTTCAGGCTGTAATTATTAGTGTTGCACTAATTAGCATGCTAAAAAGCCGTACAACGACAGCTCTTGCGTCAGTTGTACGGCTCTGAAATTGGCTAGGATCCGCCCTCGGATGGCGGGGGCATCCAGTCTGGCGCAATATCCTCAAACGAAGTGTAGGGCGACATGTACATAAGCTCGGCAACGCCCACGGGGCCGTTGCGCTGCTTGCCGATGATGATTTCGGCAATGCCCTGGGGCGGTCGGTCGGCAGGTTTCTGGAATTTGTACACGTCATCGCGGTACACAAACATGATAACGTCCGCGTCCTGCTCGATAGCGCCAGATTCACGAAGGTCAGAAAGCATGGGGCGCTTGTCGCTGCGTTCTTCCACCTTGCGGTTAAGCTGTGAAAGCGCAACCACGGGCACGTTCATTTCCTTGGCAAGGCCTTTGAGCGAGCGCGAAATATCCGAAATTTCCAGTTCGCGCGAATCTGTGCGGCGGCTGGTGCGCATGAGCTGCAGGTAGTCCACCACCACCATGCCAAGGCCTTTGTCCGCCTTGAGGCGGCGGGCGCGGGCGCGCAGTTCCAGCGTGGTGAGGGCAGGGGTGTCGTCAATAAATATGGGCGCACGGGCCACAACGTCCGCCGCGTCATAGAGGCGCTGCCAGTCTTCGTCTGTCAGCAGCGAGGGACGGCGCAGCTTGGAAAGATCCACCTTGCCCCACACGGCCAGCATGCGCTGCATGAGCTGCTCCTTGCTCATTTCGAGCGAAAAAACAGCCACGGGCACGTTCTGGCGCACGGCAGCGTTGATGGCCATGCACATGGAAAAAGCCGTCTTGCCCATACTGGGGCGGGCCGCCACAATAATGAGGTCAGAGGGCTGCAGACCGGCGGTCAGTTTGTCCAGGCGGGTATAGCCGGTGGTGACGCCTGTAATGACGTCCTTGGCATCGGCCAGCTTGGAAAGCTTGTCGAATACCCGTTCCAGCAGTTCGCGCGTGGGGGTAAAGTCCTTGCCCGAGGTGCGTTGTGAAATGGAAAAAACCGCCTGTTCGGATTCATCCAGCAGTTCGCCGACTTCGCGCGTGGCATCGTAGCAGTTGACTATGATGCCAGAGCAGGCGTTGATCAGGCTGCGCTGCAAGGATTTGTCGCGAACTATGGTGGCGTAGTATTCCGCATTGGCGCCGGAAACAACGGCCTGCGCCAGCTCGCCCAGATAGACCGCACCGCCGGCTTCTTCAAGGGCGTTCATGCTCTTGAGCTGCTCGGCAGTGGCAATAAGGTCGAGGGGGGCCGATTTGCGGTAAAGTTCTAGAAACGCCTTGTAGATGGTGGCGTGTGCGGGCAGGTAAAAATCTTCGTCAGTGAGCTGGTCTGCGATGGAGTGCATGAGCTGGGGGCGCATGAAAACGCCGCCGAGCACAGCCTGTTCGGCTTCAACACTGTGGGGGGGCACACGCCGCAGAATGTCGGCCTCGGCTTTTTCCGCGCTGTGCGCTGAAGAGCGAGACTGGCCATCCTTGTTGCGGCCCTGCCCAAAAGGCGAGCCCCCGGCCGCGTGGCCGGGGGCGGAATTGCTATCGTTGCGGGAAACCACGCAAACCCCTACTGGGCTGCCTCGGCTTCTTCAGCGGGCGCAGCAGGTGCGGGTTCTTCTTCGATGGGCTGATGGTCGGAAATGACCTTCACCGGCACCAGGGCGATCACGCTGGCGTGCAGGCGCACGCGAACGGGATGTTCACCAAGGGTACGGATGGGGGCATCCATAAGAATGCGGCGGCGGTCAACTTCCACACCAAGGGCGGTAAGAGCATCGCCGATGATGGTGGTGGTGACGGAGCCGTAAAGCTTGTCGTTGTCGCCCACGTGCATGGGGATAACGACTTCCAGGGCTTCCAGGCGGGCCTGGAGGGACTGGGCGTCAGCGCGCACGGCATCCATGCGGGCCTGAAGCTTTTTGCGTTCCTGTTCAAAGCTTTTGAGGTTGGAAGGTGAAGCGACCATGGCCAGACCCTGCGGGAGCAGGAAATTACGGCCATAACCAGCTTTCACTTCAACCACATCGCCAAGGCTGCCGAGATTTTCAACGTCGGCGCGAAGTATCAGTTTCATGTGCGCCTCCTTAAATGGTGCTCTTTTTCTTGACGCCGGAATCGTGCGTCGCGGTGTAGATGAGCAGGGCCATCTGGCGGGCGCGCTTGATTTCGCGGGTCAGCAGGCGCTGGTGATGTGCGCAGGTGCCGGTGATGCGGCGGGCAATGATCTTGCCGCGCTCTGTGATAAAGTCGCGCAGGATGTCGGCGCGCTTGTAATCCAGGGGCAGATCTTTATCTGCGCAGAAGCGGCAGAATTTGCGGCGCGGGGCAAATTTCTTTTTAAAAGCCATGTTAGGCAACCTCCCCGGCCACTTCATCGGCCAGCTTGACGGTCACAAACTTGAAGATGCCGTCGGTGATGCGAATGTTGCGTTCCAGCTCAGCGATAAGCTCAGCAGGAGCCTGGTACACCAGACGCACATAAAAGCCGCGCATCAGTTTGCGAACCGGGTAGGCGAGGTCGCGCATGCCCCAATTGTCCACTTCCACCATGACGCCCTTCTCACGCTCGATGATCGCGGTAAGGGCGTTGATGATGCCCTCGCGATTGTCGGCGGAAAGCTCCGGGGAAAGGAGCAGCAGGGTTTCAAATTTCCGCATTGGTATTCTCCTTTTGGATTGGCAGCCCACGCCACACGGGGCGCGAGCAAGGAACGAGTCTTATACTTCCGGCAAATGGGCCTGTCAAGCCGAAATTTTCAGAAGGCTGAAAGCCTGCGCTGTCAGAGGGATGCAACGGGCTATGCGTAGACGCGCGGGTTCATGCCGCCAAAAAGGCACAGCACTTCGTAAGAAATAGTGCCCAGCACATCCGCTATGTCCTGCGGTGTGACCGCTTTTTGTCCCGCCTCGGCGGGGCCGCCCACAAGCCATGCTGTGTCGCCCACGCGCACGGGCGGCAGATCGCTGACATCGGCCATGATCATGCCCATGCACACCCGGCCCACCTGGGGGGCGCGCCGTCCGTTGATGAGCATGGCGGCACGCGTGGAAAGCGAGCGGTTGAAAGCCGTGGCGTAGCCAATGGCAACAACCGCCACCGTGGCGGGCTTCTGCGCCGTGAACAGCCGGCCATACGATACGCTGCGGCCGTCGGCCACCTGCCGTACCTCGATAACGGGCGCGCTGACGCTCATGGCCCATTCCAGGCCGAGCGCGGCGCCCTTGCCTTCCCACGAGGTCCCCGTAAAGGGATTGCCGCCGTAGAGCGAAATGCCGGGCCGGCATACCTCGAAATGCGCTTCGGGCCGGCCTATGGTGCCAGCCGTATTGCAGAGCGAGCGCTCAATGTCGGGGAATGCCGTACGCAGCGCGTCAGACATGGCGGTGAAGCGCTTGATCTGGTCCTGTGAATAGGCTTCCTGCTCCGGCACATCGGCGCAGGAAAAATGCGATATGACCATAGCCGGAGAGATGCCCGGGATGTTGCGCAGCCGGTCGATAGCCTGGGGCAGTTCTTCCTGCGAAAAGCCAAGGCGGCCCATGCCGGTTTCGCACTTTATGGCAACGCGCAGAATGCGCCCGGCGTGGCAATGGGCGGCGGCGCGTTCAAGCTGGTCAAAGTTGCCCACCACCGGGGTCAGGCCCTGCATGGCCGCTCCCTGCCATTCCACATCGGTGAGCGCGCCCAGAAGCGGCACAATGGTTTGCCGCAGGCCAGCCTCGCGCAGGGCCATGCCTTCTGATACGGTTCCCACGGCAAAGCGCCGCGCGCCTGCATCAGACAAAACCCGCGCCACAGGCACAAGCCCGTGGCCGTAAGCGTCAGACTTGATGACCGGCATAAGCTTTTCAGCCTTGCCCATGCGACAAAAATTGCGGCGGATGGCGGCCAGATCAATGTGGCACAGCGATGGTGAAAACGTGCAATCGCTCACAGGGAATTCCCTCATTTGAACTTTGCTGAAGGACATTCTGCGCGGTTTGTCCGCGCACCGCGCATGGCGGCAGCGAAGGGTCGCCGTCCTTTGCGGCCCCCCGGCGCAACGGCCCCGGCCCTTGCGCGCAACACCCTTTAATGAAAGGCAACAACCTTAACAATATTGCCCCCAAGGCACAACAATTAGCCGTGCTGCATCCGCGCGGCTTTTGCAGCAAACCATAGCTTTTTGAGCCGGAATCCGCGAATATCTGCTCTCGGTGCGGCGTGCTCCCCTCTTGCGCAGGGCGGCGCTTGCGGCTACTCTGCGCGGCATGTCCCAATCCGTATTTACCATCGAACACACCGACGGCGCGGCCCGCGCCGGGGTGCTGCGCACGGCTCACGGCACCATCCCCACGCCTATCTTTATGCCCGTGGGAACCGTGGGATCCGTCAAGGCTCTTGCCCCGGATGATCTGGCCGCCATTGGCGCGCCTATCATTCTGGGCAATACCTATCACCTTTATCTGCGCCCCGGCGACGAGCTTGTGCACAGGCGCGGGGGGCTGCACAAGTTCGCCTCCTGGCCTGGCTCCATCCTGACGGACAGCGGCGGTTTTCAGGTATTCAGCCTGAGTTCGCTGCGCAAGATCCGCGAGGAAGGCGTGGAGTTCCGCTCGCATCTTGATGGCTCAAAGCATCTGTTTACGCCTGAAAAGGTGCTGGAAATCCAGCGTAACCTGAATTCAGACATCATGATGGTGCTTGATGAATGCGTGCCCTTTGGCGCGGATTACGCCTATACGGAAAAATCCCTGGCCCTGACCACGCGCTGGGCCAAGCGCGCCATGGACGCCTATCCGCCCGGTTCGGCGCATAATCTGATGTTTGGCATCACGCAGGGCGGTTTTTACAAAGACCTGCGCGAACGCTCGGTAAACGAACTGTGCGCCATGGATTTTGACGGCTTTGCCATTGGCGGGCTTTCGGTGGGCGAGCCGAAAGACAAGATGTACGATCTGCTCTACCACACTGCGCCCCTGCTACCCGGTGAAAAGCCGCGCTACCTTATGGGCGTGGGGACGCCGCTGGACATTGCCACGGGCATTCATGCCGGGGTGGACATGTTCGACTGCGTGCTGCCCACCCGCAATGCGCGTAACGGCACGCTCTACACGTCGCTTGGCAAGATCAACATCAAGCGGCGTGAATTTGCCGAGGATGACGGCCCCCTTGATCCCAACTGCCGTTGCTACGCCTGCCGCA
Source organism: Desulfovibrio desulfuricans DSM 642 (assembly GCF_000420465.1). NCBI lineage: Bacteria > Pseudomonadati > Thermodesulfobacteriota > Desulfovibrionia > Desulfovibrionales > Desulfovibrionaceae > Desulfovibrio > Desulfovibrio desulfuricans. The sequence goes on from NZ_ATUZ01000017.1 coordinate 210,819, forward strand.
ATTTTTCGCGGGCCTATCTGCGACATCTGTATGCCAGTCAGGAATTGCTGTCATTCCGGCTCAATTCCCTGCACAACCTCACCTATTTTCTCGATCTGGCGCGCAACGCGCGTCAGGCCATCGTGGAAGGGCGCTATATGGATTTTCTGGCGAAAATCACCGCCCTGTATCCCGATGAAGCCGCCCGCGCCGCCGCAGGTTCGTAGGCCGGGCGACTGCCAGTCATACAAAGGGGAGGGGCGTTACGGTTCCTTCCCTTTTTTTGTGGCAAGAAGGCGTGAGAGCCAGTCAGCCCCCCTTGGCCATGTTCATGATCTGTTGCAGCAGTTCTGTAAGGTAAGGGATATTCATGCTGATGATGCGGGCCACTATTTTGTAGAGAACGGCCAGCACCAACGATGCGCCAATGCTGAACCCCAGCCCTCTGGCAATACCTGACAGAAAGTTGAGCCAGAGTATTTTGCCGGTTTTTTGCGACAGCCGGACGTATTCCGTCAGGCCTGCGTTGTCGAGGCGTTGCAGCAGGAGTTCGGCATCGGTCTGTCTGGCTTCAGGTCTGTTGTCCATTGATCCCCCTTGCGCGGAGTGCCGCTTGAGGCAGAGTTTATACGGTAAGCCTCCAAATAACAAAAACCCGTGATCCAGCGATCACGGGTTTAAACTATGCGTTGAGCGGCAGCCTCTATGCCTGAATGTGCTCCAGCCCGCATTCGCGCTGTTCGCGGCGGCGTACCAGCCAGAAAACAAGCAGCGATCCTGCCAGCTTGCTCAGGCTCATGGTAATGACAGACCAGGGCGTGGCAATGCCGATCATGCCCAGAAACACGATGCTGTCCAGCGGCGCGCCCACAAGGCTTGAAATGAGAATGCGCTGCGAAAAGGGGCGGCGGGTAAAGGTGTATACCACCCAGTCGCCCAGTTCGCCCACGGCAAAGGCCGCGGCGCTGGCCAGAGCAAGCTGCGGGCTGGCCATGAACCAGCTGACCACGCAACCCACCAGCATGCCCCAGAGCACATGATGCCCAACGCGGCGCTGCGCGTAATCGCGCACCACAAAAATAAAGCCGACGATGAGCGAAAGGGGAGCCCACATATCGCCATTGGGCAACTGGATGAGCGGTGTGACTGAAAAGGCGAAGTTAACGCCCACAATAAGTGCAATATAGGTAAATAGGCTGAACATGGGCGGGAGAGTAGGCATTGGCGCGCCTGTAGTCAAGCGGCGGGCTGTGGAATGCCCCGCTGGCTGCCAAGCGACAGAAATTTAATAATGATGGGCTGTTCGGCGTCAGGGACAATGCACAGGTGCTGTCATTTGATCGATTTTTTTCGTCCGGTTTTTGCACCAACTCCTGTGCCCGTCTCTGTCCGGTTTGGGGCCAGTACCGGGGGTGGGGCAATGCCCTGCGTCTTGACCCCGAAGCGCGGATGTGGGACAGAAAGCCAGTTATAGTATGTTTCTAGAGTAAAGTTTACTCTGAGTGTGCCGGGCAGGTGCGCAAATCCATGCCCGCCCGAACGCGGAAGCGCAATTTCTTTGAGATGTTAGCCCGTATAGGGCGGCCTTTGTCGTGCCAGTGCGCCCGCGCCCTGCAAAATTGCCAGAAAATTTCCGTCGAAGTTTACGGCGGTAGAGGCTGGATGTTTCCAGCCGGGAGAAAGAATGTCGGATCAGAACTATCGTTGCGGCTGGGTCGCGCTTATGGGGCCGCCCAACGCGGGCAAATCCACCCTGCTGAACGCCTTGCTCGGCCAGAAGGTGACCATCGTCACCCCCAAGCCGCAGACCACGCGCAATCAGATTGTGGGCATCCTTACGGACGAGAAAGCCCAGGTTATTTTTATGGATACGCCGGGCCTTGCCCAGGTGCGCGGTCGGCTGAGCAAGACCATGCTCCAGGCCGTGTGGCAGAGCCTTGCCCAGGCCGAAGTCATCATGCCCGTGCTTGACGCCCACCTGTACATCCGCCATCCGGAATTTCTGGAACGCGACCTTGAGCCGCTGTCCAGGGCGCTTTCCAACGATGACCGGCCCATGGTTGTGGTGGTCAACAAGGTGGATCTGTTCTCGGACAAAAGCCGTATGTTGCCGCTTTTGACCCGTCTGAGCGAAATGTGGCCCAAGGCGGAAATTTTCCCCACCTCGGCCCTGAACCGGGACGGCCTGCCGGATCTGGCAAAACTTATCCGTTCCAAGCTGCCCGTTGCTCCGGCCCAGTTCCCCGAAGACCAGATTTCCACGGCCCCCATGCGCTTTATGACTGCGGAAATCGTGCGCGAAAAGCTGTTCCTGCATCTGCGTCAGGAAGTGCCCTATTCCGTGGCCGTGGATGTGGAAAGCTGGGAGGAAGACGAAGAACGCGGCCAGACTGTGATCCACGCGGTCATCTACGTGGGGCGGCCCATGCACAAGGCCATGGTTATTGGCCGTGCGGGCGCTTCCATCAAGCAGATAGGCATTGAGGCCCGCAAGGAAATTCAGGATCTGGTGGGTGGCAAGGTGCATCTGGAGCTTTGGGTCAAGGTGCGCGAACACTGGACTGAAGACGCCGCCTTCCTGCGCGAGATGGGCCTGATGGCGGAGTAGTCATGGGCGATACCTTGTTGCTCGAACGCTATGCGCGGGTGCTCGACCGCATTGACGCGGCCTGCGCATCGGCTGGCCGTCCCCGCGAAAGCGTGAGGCTTATTGCCGTTTCAAAACTGCATCCGGCGGAATCCCTGGCCCAGGTGGCCGCCGCCGGGCAGATTGATTTTGGCGAAAATTACGTTCAGGAAGCCCTGCAAAAAAGGCAGGACCTGAGCGCAGACCCGGCCACAGCAGCGCAGTGCGCCGGGATACGCTGGCACATGATCGGTCATGTACAAAGCCGCAAGGCTCCGCAGGTGGCGGGGGCTTTCAATCTTGTGCATACGCTTGATTCCCGCAAGCTTGCGGACGCCTTTGAACGGCGTCTGGCGGAGGGCGGTGCGCGTCAGCCCGTGCTGTTTGAGGTGAATGTTGGGGGCGAATCGCAAAAATCCGGTGTGATGTCTGCAGATTTGCCGGAATTGGCCGATTATGTTCTTGAGCATTGCCCGCACCTTGAGGTGCAGGGCCTCATGTGTCTGCCCCCGGTTTTTGACGCGGGCGAGGCAGCGCGGCCCTATTTTGCAAGGCTGCGTGAATTGCGCGACACCTTGAGCACCCGCCTTGGCCTGCCCCTACCCGAGCTTTCCATGGGCATGAGCGGCGATTTTGAAGGCGCGGTGGCCGAAGGGGCCACCATGGTGCGCATAGGTACGGATATTTTCGGGCCGCGTCCTGCCAAGGTGTGAACAGCTTTGGCACAAAGTCTGCTACATGCCGTACAGACCGGAATGACTTGAGCGGTTCGCATTCATGACCCCACAATAGCGGTGGAGTACGTATGGCGGCCAAAGAAAAAGAATCAAAGGCCCTGCCGGAAGGGCAGGCTGAAAACCCCAAAAAGGGCTCCAAGGCCAAGCGCATCGTCATTATTTTGGCGATCTTGCTTATCACTCTGAGTGGTGCTGGCATTGGCGGCTATTGGTGGTTTTTCATCCGCACGCCGTCCTCGGCAGGTTCTGCGCCTGCTGAAGCTGCATCTGCGGATGCCGCAGGCAAGGGCGCGGCGGGCCAGACAGGCGCAGGCGGTTCTGGCGGCGCAGGCGGCGGCGCATCCGGTCAGGCCGGGGCAGGCGGTTCTGGCGGCGCAGGCGGCGCGGGCGATGGACGTATTGAACGGCAGGGCGATCTGCCGCGCAGCAGTGGTCAGGTTTTGCCATTGCCGCCCATAACCGTGAACATTTCCGACCCCTCGGGGCGGCGGTATCTCAAGCTGGGGATGGAGGTCGAGGTCAATGCGGACGTTGCCGCTGCATTGCAGGCCAACAATCCGCGTATCCGCGATGCCATCATCATGTTGCTGGCGGGCAAGACGTTTAACGATATCTCCACGCCTGACGGCAAGGTTCTCTTGAAGGCGGAGGTGGCCGCGCGGCTGAACCAGATTCTGGGCGCGCAAAGGGTCATACGCGTATATTTTACCGATTTTGTCGTGGAATAGCGCGGGAACTCAGCCTCTGGCGGCCCCTGGCAGCTGATTTTGTGCGGACGCGGTTTCTGATAGAGGCTTTTGGCAGCCATGCCCGTTGCGGGGCGAGCCGTTGCCGCGATGCCGCCCGAATGTTCGGGTGAGCATGTTGGAATAGAGAATGAGGTGACGTATGTCGCAGGAAGATCAGGAAGCCTTGGCGGCCCAGTGGGCCGCGCAACTGGAAGATGAAGCCAATGCGGCAGAACCTGCTGCGCCTGCTGCACCCGCTGCGCCTGCTGCGCCTGCTGCACCCGCTGCGCCTGCTGCGCCTGCTGCACCCGCTGCGCCTGCTGCACCCGCTGCTGCTGATGCTGCGCCTGGTGGTGCGGCTGGCAGCGGTTTGGATGAAGAAGCTCTGGCAGCCCAGTGGGCAGAATCCCTGGCGCAGGATGAAGAAGACAAGGGACCGACCTCGTTTGGCGGCACAGGGGCAGGGCTTGGCGGTCATCCGGTAGACGCGCATTTTCAGGACATGACTGAAATGGCCCGTCAGCCCAAGGACAACAAGCTCAAGCGGGAACTGGACTTTATTCTGGATATTCCGCTGGATGTGTCTGCCGAACTTGGGCGCACCCGTCTGCTTATCAACGAACTGCTGCAGCTTGGTCAGGGTTCCGTGGTGGAACTGAACAAGCTGGCTGGCGAACCGCTGGAAGTATTTGTGAACGGCAAGCTGGTGGCGCGCGGCGAAGCCGTTGTCATCAACGAAAAATTCGGCGTGCGTCTCACCGACATCATCAGCCCCATTGAAAGGGTGAAGCAGCTTGGCTAGCCTGCCTGTGCTGCTAGCTGCCGCAGATAGCGGCCTTTCGGGCAGCGCCGTGCGCGGCGTAGTCACTTCTGGCTCGCAAGGGTCTGCGGCAGCGGTGCCGCCGGGGCTGGAACAGACAGTGGCTGCCGCAGCCGAGCAGATGCTGCACGGGCTGGACATGGCCGCGCAGGCCGCGCAAAGCGTGGGCATTGCTACGGAGCAGGCCGCTGCCTCGCTGGCGGAACCGGCTTCAACGCTTGGGCAGTCGTCCTTTTCGTGGGGCAGCTACATACAGGCCGTGGGCATTCTGTTTTTGCTGGTGGCCGTGCTGTGGCTGGCCGTATGGCTGGCGCGGCGTTTCGGCAAGTTCAATTTTCTGCCGCGTCCGGGGGCGCTTCCGCGCGATGCCCTGGTCATGGAGGCCCAGCTTCCGCTTGGGCCGCGCAAAGGCTTGATGGTGGTACGCTTCTTGAATAGAAGGTTGCTGCTGGGCGTTACCGACCAGCAGATTACCCTTCTGACCGAGGAGCAGGCACAGCATGAGCCAGAGAACGCCGATTTCAAACAGATCATGGAAGAAGCCCGTCGCGGCGCTGGCGGCAGCTAGCCTCTTCATCCTCCTTATGCCGGTTCTGGCCCTTGCGGCTCAGGATCTGGCCATGCCCACAATGCAACTCACCCTGGCGGGCGGGGCGCAATCGCCGGAAAAAGTCTCGGTGCTGCTGGAAATTCTCTTCCTGCTCACCGTGCTTTCCGTTGCCCCGGCCATCATGCTCACGGTCACCAGCTTTACCCGCATTATCATTGTTTTCAGCTTTCTGCGGCAGGCCATGGGCGTGCAGCAGTTGCCCCCCACCCAGATTCTTGCCAGCCTTGCCATTTTTATGACGGTGGTCATCATGTACCCCGTGGGCAAGCAGATCAATGACAACGCCCTGCAGCCCTATCTGGCCGAGCAGATCGATTACAAGGTGGCGCTCGACCGGGCGCAGGCCCCTTTGCGCACCTTTATGTTCAAGCATACGCGCGAAAAAGATCTCTCTGTCTTTTACTCCATCAGCAAGATGGAAGCGCCGCGCAGCAAGGAGGAAGTGCCCACCATGCTGCTGGCCGCCGCCTATGTCATCAGCGAGCTTAAAACCGCCTTTACCATCGGCTTTCTCATCTACATTCCTTTTCTGGTGCTGGATATGGTCATCTCTAGTGTGCTGCTGGCCATGGGCATGATGATGCTGCCGCCCATGATGGTGTCCATGCCCTTCAAGCTGCTACTCTTTGTTATGGTGGACGGCTGGAATCTGCTGGTCGGCTCGTTGGTGAACAGCTTTCTGCTCTGACCGGTGCGTTGTGCACAACGTTGGCCCGGTTTTTGCCTAAGGGTTGGAAAGATTCGTACACCGTCAATTTTCAGGAGTCACCCATGTCCCCAGATTTCGTCATCGGCTTCGGTCGGCAGGCCATTGAACTTTGCTTGATGATGTCCTTGCCCATGCTTGGGGTGGGTCTTGGCGTGGGTGTGGTTGTCAGCGTTATTCAGGCGGCAACCCAGATTCAGGAAATGACCCTGACTTTCATCCCCAAGATAGTGTGCATGTTTCTGGCCCTGCTGCTGGCCCTGCCCTGGCTCATGGAGCGCATGATTACCTTTACTCGTGACGTGTTCATCAATATCCCCACATATATCCGGTAAAACTGCCTCACGGGTCGCCCTTATCGGCGCGTACAACCCGCTCCGCCAGCCGCGCAACAGCGCGCCCGCTGGTTAGGGGCGGTTTTTTGCGTTCAGCGGGGCTTTGCTTGTCTGTCTGGCACAGGTGCGAGTGCAGCAAAGGCTGATATTATGTTGTTGCAGATGTTCTGAGCCTGATGCGGGTAGCAGTATAACTGTACTTCGCGTATATAATGCACTTGCTATGATGTATAAAATCTATCTAATAAAAATCTAGAGAAAGTTTAGGGTTGTTTTGTTTGCAATAAAAAAGGAAGTGCCGCCGCACTTCCTTTTTTATTGCTGTCAAGAGCTTGTCTGAACTGCGCAAAAAGAGCCAGTTGTGTTGGCGTGCTTTTTGCTTTGGGATTTGCTGAGCAGAAATTGCCCTACGATGCAGAATCTTTCGCCCTGTGTGCTGCGGCAAGGCCCAGCAGTACGGCACCGGCTTGCGCCACATTGAGCGAGTCAAAGGTGCGGGCAAGCGGAATACGCAGCATGTGCGCGCATCGTTTGGCAACGCCGGGCCGCAGGCCTTTGTCCTCATTGCCCAGAACCAGCACGGCAGGCAACTGCATGGGTTCATCAAAGGCATTGAGGCTTGATGGGCCATCACCGCCTGCGCCGTAAATGGTCAGGCCCGCTTCTTCGGCGCTGTCGAGGGCGTGCCCCAGATTGGTGACGCGGGTCACGGGCAGTTTTTCCAGTGCGCCTGCAGCGGCCCTGCGGGCTGCGGGGCCAAGGTAGGCGCTGTTGTGCTGGGGCAAAATGATGCCCGCGCCGCCCAGAGCATACAGGGTGCGGCAGATTGTGCCCACGTTGCCGGGGTCTTGCACCTGGTCAAGGGCAACAATGAGGGGCAGGGGGGCATCGGCAGCAGCAGCCAGCAGGTCGGCAAGTTCGGTAAAGCCGGTGGCGGCCAGACGGGCCACAACGCCCTGATGGGAAACACCGTCACGGCCTTGACGCCCCTGGGCAGTTTGACCGCCAGCGCCACGGCACAGACGGTCAAGGGCCACCTGGTCTACCAGGCTGAAGCGCACGTTGTGCTGACGGCAGAGGTTCAGCACTTCTTGCGCATCGGGCCCACGCAGGCCTTTTTTGCAGAAGACGCAGTCGATGCGCTGGGGCTCGCTGGCAAGCAGTTCCAGCACTGGCTTGAGGCCCGGCAGCAGCGGGGCTTGTTCAGTTTCATTATGCATATGCGCCTCCGGGCTGGGTGCATTGGCCGCCGTGCGGCCTGAGTGATTGGAGATGATTGCGCGGGCAAGAACCCGCTAGAAATATTTATGCGGTATGCTGCGCGGTTGCGCACGTGCGTGGGCTTTTGACTGTCCATGCCGTGGCATCGCGCACGGGGAAGGAACAGACAGCCCTTGGCGGCTGTGTACGCATCTTCCCGGCAGATGGCAAGCCGGGGCGGCAAAAGGGGAGGGAACAATGGTTGCAGCATCGAACAGGAACGGATCGGCAATGGCAAGGCTGTGTTTTCTGGCTGTTGTCTGCTGTCTGCTGCTTGCCGGGGGCTGCGCCTCACGGCAAGGTAGCGATTCCGGAGGTGGACTGTCGATGTCTGTGCCGGAAGAAGACACTTCCCCGCCGCTGACTGCCAGTGAAACCGCCGCCCTCAATACTACAGGGCAGGTGGACAAAAACATCCCCGAAAGCGCTATGGCGGACGTAACGCGCCAGTACAAATACTTTTTGCGCAAGGGCCGCCCCACCATGAGTGCATCATCAAAAAGGGCGGAGCAGTTCCTTGCCTATGCCAAGCGCGTGTTCCGCTCGCGGGGCATGCCGGAAGACCTGGCCTACCTTGCCATTGTGGAAAGCGGTTACCGCTGTGAGGTGCGCTCGCCTGCCGGAGCCGCCGGAGCATGGCAGTTTATGCCCTATACCGGGCAAAAGTATGGCCTGAATCAGGATTGGTGGACGGACGAGAGGCTTGATCCTTTCAAATCCACCGAGGCTGCGGCAGACTATCTGCAAAAACTCTATGGCGACTTTGGCGACTGGCCCACGGCCATCGCGGCCTATAACGCCGGAGAAGGCAAGATTGGCCGCGCCAAGCAGGGCACGGGCGGGCGTGACTTTTTTGAAATCAAGTCGCGCAACCATATGCTGGATGACAAGGCGCAGCTGCGCGATGAAACCAAGCAGTATGTGCCGCGCTATCTGGCTGTGACCAAGATCATGCGCAATCTTCCCCAGCTTGGCTTTGATCCCATCCATCCCGACAACGCACCAGGCGTGCTGCGCCTTACCGCAAAGCCCGGTACGGATCTGGCGGGCGTGGCCCGTGCCTGCCGCATGGATATGGACGAATTTTCGGCATTCAACAGGCACCACAAGCGTCCCATGACCGACACCAGCCGCACTACATATATATATGTACCGGCAAGCCGCGAACGTGCGGCGCAGGCCTTTCTGTCTTCATCCCAGTGCGCTCCCTATGCGGGCTGGGCCCCAAGCACGGTGGCCTCCAGCGCTGATTCATGGGACAAAATCAGCCGGCGTTGCGGTGTGCCCGTGGCTTCGCTGCGGGCGGCAAATCCGGGCAATCCCTATTTGAAAGCTGGCGAAACGGTGCTGGTTCCGCGCTCGGTGAACATGTCTGCCCAGGCCGTGGCGGCTCTGGATGCTAAACCGGCCAAGGGACAGGTCAAGGCGGGCAAGCCCGGCAACGCGGCTGCCAGCCGGGAACCGCAGGAATCCTCTGCACGGGTGGTTGCCGCCAATGATGGGCCAAAGCACACCCTGCGGGCGGACGAAACTCTCAGTTCTGTGGCCCGCAAATATGGTGTGAGCGTGCAGGATATCCAGCAGTGCAACGGTATTTCTGATCCGCACAAGGTGCATGCTGGCGCTGTGCTGCGCATCCCTGCGCAGGGCGGAAGCCAAAGCAGTGGGGGGCAGAGTCGTGGTCAGGCTGTGGCCGCGGTTGGGCGGCCTGTGGCTGCCGGGCCTGATGGGCGTCTCGGCAAGGATCGAGACAAGGACAAGCCAGCCAAAGCAGCCAAAACCAGCAAAACCACCTATACTGTGCAGGCCAATGATACCTTGTGGAAGATCGCCCGCACCTACAATGTGAGCGTGGATGATCTGAAGCGCTGGAACAGCGTGGACGAAAAGAACCTTCGCACAGGAGTGCGGCTGGTCGTGGAGCAATAAGCTGAAATCCTTGCTGCTGGCCCGTTTGCGCAGATATGGATGAATTGTTTTGTAAGAATTTGCATTTGTTGCTTGACTTGCGGGGGCCTTTAAGGCAATTTCCCCCTTCGCGACAAGGGGAAACGGTTCACGGAAACGCAAGCGAAAAGAACTTTCGCGGAAACGAAAAAAACGGTTGACTCCTGAAGCGAAGGGGAGCATAAACGCTCCTCGCGATTGAAGAAAA
>NZ_ATUZ01000018.1 GCF_000420465.1 Desulfovibrio desulfuricans DSM 642
AATCAGCGACGGCTCGTCGCAGCCTAGCGTTTTCCTTTTCTAGTTCTTTCAATCGCTTGAGCTGCTCAGTCCCCATGCCTCCATATTCCTTGCGCCATCGATAATACGTTTGCTCGGTTACAGCAATTTTGCGGCAAGCCAGGGCAATACTTTCGCCTTGTCCCACAAGAACTTCAACCTCGCGAAGCTTGAAAATGATTTGCTCTGGAGTAAATGCTTTGCGACCCATTTGATGCCCTCCATGGCTCCACCTTATACTAACTTTTTAGGCGGACCAGTTTTTTGGGGGCAGGTCATGGCCCCCTGACCCAAAGTGGGTTCGGAAAACTGGACTGTGAGCTAAGGTGGACGTAAAAAATCAAAGGAGGATTTTTATGTCCAGGTCGAGGAGGACTTTCCCCGCAGAACTCAAGACTCGCGTCGCCCTTGATGGCCTGCCCGGGGTGCGAACATTGTCTAAGCTTGCCAGTAAGTATGGCGTGCATCCAAATCAGATTTCCCAGTGGAAGCAGTAGGCCAAGGAGCAGATTGCAGCTGGCTTTGCAGGCAGGCCCCAGGGGGCTCAACAGAAAAAATGTCCCTCAAAATTAGTCATGAGGCCTTCAAATAAATGTCTTGTGACATTATAACGGCCATTATCCGCGCAGATCCAGCATGCTGCGTATCAATAATTATCAGCGATATATTATTTTTTGAACAGACTAGATTTGTGATTCTGAACCCACTAATAGCCCTGCCAGCACTATGCTGGGCGGGGCTTTATCATTTGCTATCGAAGGAGGATGTTCATATGAACCAATACCAATCAGCAAGTATTACTGATTTGGCTAAGACCCTGCTCTGCGTACAGCGAACCGTGCAACCTGTTACAAAAGATGCTGAAAACCCCTTCACAAAAAGCTGGTACGCCAGCCTCAACAGTGTCATGGACGCCTGCCGCGATGCGCTCATCGAAAACGGCATCTGGTTGTGCCAGTACCCTGTGCCTGTTGAACAGCCCAACACCATAGGGCTGGTCACCAAACTGACGCATGCAGAGTCAGGGCAGTGGCAAAGCTCTCTTGCAGTGGTTCCTCTACCTAAGGCCGATCCGCAGGGCATGGGATCGGCAATTACCTATGCCCGCCGCTACGCTCTAACTGCCATGTTGGGCATGGTAACTGAAGATGACGATGGAGAAGGGGCTAAAAATGGCAAAAAATCGCCTACACGGCCCAAATTGCCCGTAATTACCCCTGAATCACAAAAAGCGCGTCATCGCGACCCATCCACAGCAAACAACATTTCAAACTCCTCAAATCGCCCCTCAGCAAGCCTTGAAAATCTTCCACCGCTGGAAGGCGTCACCTACCAACAAGTTACCGCTCAGGATGGGCGTCCCTGCATCATTGCCACCGGCAACACGCAGGCCAAAAAGGAATTGCTGACCGGTTCGGGCTTCCGTTGGAACCCGCAGAGAAAATTGTGGTGGAAGTATGTTGACGCCGCATAGAAAAAATAAAAGTACCGAGTGAGAGGGCTGCCTGATGGCGGCCCTCTCGCTTTTATGGAGACTAACCCATGGAACAGATAGACCGCACGGAAGGATTGAAGGCGCTAATCAGACAGGGCCTGCAAACCGTCGCCCACAAAGACACACTTGCGCACCTAGGCGACCGCTCCAGCTATGTGGGAATGAGTGACATTGGCCAGCACTGGGAATGCCCACGGGCTGCACTGGCCAGAAAAGTGCTGCCCACCACAAACAGCCTGGAGCGTCTGCTCACGCTACAGCGCGGGCACTGGTTTGAATCTGGGGTTGGGCAGGCACTGACATCGTTGGGCCTGCATATTTTGCCGCAGCTTGAGATTAACTGGCAGCATCAGGGCGTGCCGATTAAAGCCCATCTTGATTTCGTGCTGGTATGGGGCGCACCCGTCAATGCCATACGCATTCTGGAAGTTAAAAGCACAGACAAACTGCCCAACACTCCACACGATGCCCATCTTCTGCAACTGCATGGCCAAATCGGTCTTCTAACAAAAGCATGGAACAAGCCCACCTTCAGCCTCCGTGCTGAGGACGGCACGCTTCTGCATGAGAAGATGACCTTCCCTCAACTTTGCCGTGCCCAGCTTGGTCTTGAGATGCCTTCAACTGCTGCCAAGACAAGCATAGAAGCATGGTTGCTGTGCCTTTCCATGAAAGAGGTTAAAGCGTTCGGCCCCTATGGCTTCAATCAGGCCATGCTGGATACTGCCCTTGACCATGCGGCGCAGCTTTGGGGAGAACTTACAGATTTCCGCGCCGGACACATAACCCTGGCACAGGTGGATTGCGCTCAGGGCTTTTACCCGTTGTGCTCGTACTGCGAGCACAACAGCGCCTGCCCCAAATTCCCACAGGGCATGCAAATGCCGCAATGGGAACCGACGCTTGAAAAACTGGCGGACCTTAAGGATCAACGCACGTTTTTAGATAATGAAATCAGAGAAATGGAGACTGTGCTTAAGCTGGTCCACCGCCAGGCTGGCTCACGGGATTGGGTAGACACGGGAAACTACCGCTTCCGTATGTCAGTGGCAGCAGGGCGTACCACGTTGGACAAGGATGCTCTGCGGGAGGAGTTGACCGAGATTCTTAATGCTGAGCACATGGGCGGCATCGACGTGGATACCTTGCTGGCCCGTTGCGAGCGCACCGGCTCACCTTTCGAAAAATTGAGCATTTCGCCCATAAACTGAAAAATAGGGCGCTCATGACCATCCCCTCACTTTTATCCCGTTCGCCAAAACCGCCCCACCCTGGGGCAGTTTTCGTTTTAAGGAGCCATGCATGAATAATATCAACGACCTTTGTAAGCTGCAGCCCACGGATCTTGATGCCGGTCAGGTCTTCAGCGGCAAACCATCCGGCACCACGGTCAGGGGCTACGCCGTTCCTTCGGCCTACACCCCGTCCATTGACCACGACTATCTTTTCCATGAGTCCAGCCGTGACGTTGTGGTCTGGTTTCTCAACCCACAGGAACCGTTGTACGTCTTCGGCCCCACTGGTTGCGGCAAAACCAGCTGCATCAAGCAGCTGGCTGCCAGACTTAACTATCCCATCTTTGAGGTTACCGGACACGGGCGGCTGGAATTTGCCGACCTGGTTGGTCACCTGACAGTCAAAAATAACAACATGACCTTCGAGTACGGCCCGCTTGCGCTTGCCATGCGTTACGGGGCGATAATTTTGCTGAACGAAATCGACCTAACCTCGCCAGAAATAGCAGCAGGCCTGAATAGCGTATTGGACGGCTCCCCCCTGTGCATAGCGGAAAACGGCGGCGAACTGATTGCGCCGCACTCCATGTTCCGTCTGGTTGCCACGGCCAATACCAATGGCGGTGGCGATGACACCGGCCTTTATCAGGGCACCCAACGGCAGAACCTTGCATGGCTGGACCGCTTCACAATCTGCGAAGTTGGCTACCCATCTGCCGATGTGGAAAAAAGCCTGCTTGCCCGGCGCTTCCCATCGCTGCCCGAATCGCTGTGCGCCACCATGGTGGACTATGCCAATGAGGTTCGAAAACTCTTCATGGGGGAGGCTACGACCAGCAATCTGACCAACGCCATTGAAGTTACATTCTCCACTCGCAGTTTGCTGCGATGGGGTGATCTGACCGTTCGCTTTCAGCCTCTGGCCCATCAAGGCGTGCAGCCTGTAACCTACGCCCTCGACCGGGCTCTGGCCTACCGTGCAAGCCGTGAAACACGCGCCATGCTGCACGAGCTGGCTCAGCGTATGTTCCCGCAGCAGATGGAAGGTGAGGCCCCCAAAAAAGAAAGGCCTGAAGCAGAAACCCTGCAAGGCGAGCAAGCCCTACGCTTCATGCGTGGCCATCTGCACCACACACCGACAGTGACCAAGACCCTCGTTCATCTTCAGGTAATCCACAATCTTTCCGGCAAAAAGCAGGACGGCAAGTTCTGGATCGGCGAGGCTAGCCCTGCTGGGCTCACGCTGAAGTGGGGCAAGCCGGACACCGTTGGCCAGCAGCATTTTATTCCCGCCGAAAACTGTGAGGGCAAAAATTCCGTGATGGAACTTGAAGCCCGCGCAGCAAAGAAACTCAATGAAGGCTACTCCCTCAATACAACAAAAAGCTTGTTCTAGGAGGCTACTATGACACAACTTGTTTCTGACATCCGCATTTTGGACAATTTGTTGGCCCTCAACCTCAACGTCAGCTTATGGTCAGCCCGGCGCAAAATGAGCCAGGAAGACCTGGGGGGTGCGGAACTGCCCCCCGAAGATCTGGCTTCTCTGGGCTCAAAGCGCATTGCCGACCCGGAGAACCTCAAAGTATTCGGCACACTCAAGGCTCGCGCTTTCAACTACCTTGACCGGCACGGGGTACGGTTCATGTCTGGCTGGGCTATCCCCGAAGAAAAAGCCGGCGAAATCGTGCAGGAGCTGCTTAACATCCGCATTGAATTCCAGAAAGAAAAGGAAGCATTTCTGGCTGACTATGACCAAAATGTGCAGGCATGGATTGAGAAGCACCATCAGTGGGGCGAAATCATTCGTAACTCCCTTGTGGGGCCTGACTATGTACGCGCCCGCATGGATTTTCGCTGGCAGCTGTACAAGGTGGCCCCGCTTGAACAGCACACAGACAACACCGCTGTGCTGGAAGCTGGTCTGGCGGAAGAGGTGCAGGGCCTCGGCGGCACCCTGTTTGATGAGGTGGCCAAGTCGGCTGACGATATATGGCGCAGGGTTTATCATGGCAAAACGGAGGTAACCCACAAGGCGCTCTCGCCGCTGCGCACCCTGCATGCCAAGCTCACGGGCTTGTCATTTGTAGAGCCACATGTGGCCCCGGTAGCTGACATCGTGCAGGCTGCACTGTTGCGCATGCCCAAGAAGGGCAACATCACGGGTACAGACCTGCTGCTTTTGCAAGGGCTGGTCTGCCTGCTCAAGGACAGTACGACTCTTGTGGGCCACGCTCAGAAAGTAATTGAGGGCTACAGCCCGGCATTTGTGCTGGATGCCCTGTTGGCTGGTCCGGACGTTATCCACGAGCCGGACGGCCTTGCTGGACAGATGGATGGCTCCATGGATGGGAATATGGACGATGAACCCATCCTGCCTAAGATTCCCGTGGCTGACAGCGCTTTGCCGCATCCTGCCATCCCCAGCCTTGGTCTGTGGTGACGCCATGGTACGCACAAAAGACGTTCTCAACTGTCTGCCCCTGCTGGCGTCCATCCTTGGCGACCGCTATGGCGTGCAGGTACGTATTGGCGGCAAGGAAGCCTGCACCAACGGTAAAGTTATCCATCTGCCATCGTTGCCCATGGATTGTGAGCCGGAATTGCTGGCACTCGCCAAGGGGTTTACAGACCATGAGGCGGCTCATATACGGCACACAGATTTTAGCGTGCTGAAAGCTGCAAACCTTGATCCAGTAACCTTCAATTTGTTCAACTGTCTTGAAGATTGGCGTGTTGAAAAAATGCTGTCAGGCATTTTCCCTGGCTGCAGGAGAAATCTGAACTGGCTGATACGACGATTTTTTGTAGAGCAAGCGCAGCCAAGGGCCGGGGATGATTCCCCGGCCCTTGCTGTTTTGGACTATGTGCTGTTGACAGTGCGAGCCTGGGATGTGGATGAGGTGACCCCGGCACGGCAACACGCGGCAAGCATCGTGGAGCAGCACTTCCCCGGCTTGCTAGGGGCTCTGGATGCCATCTTGGTCAAGGTTTACATCCATTGCCCGGATACTGCGGCAGCAGTCGAATATGCTCGACAAATTGCCATATGCGTCAGGCAGTGGGAACCACCTCGACAGGATTCAACTAGCAAACGCGCGAGTACGAACGACCAGGGAGCTACACCTAGGGCGACAGGGGAGGACAACGATTCTGCCACACAAATCAACCAGCAATCTGAACCGGTCCAACTGTCGAGTGCTTTACCGCTCAAGGCCTTGTTTCATGCAGAGGCGCAGGATCTCCCCAAGCAACTCGGCGAAATCATGGCGATTGAGCTTGCCAATAGCAGCGCAGAATCCGCTGGTGACGCACTGACCGTGGCCGTGGAAGGCACCCGACATGCAACCCCCTTGCCAGCAGAACAGAAGCTGCAAGCCCTTCAGGCCAGCATTGCGCTGCGTACTCGCCTACAGGGCTTTCTGCAGGCACAAACGCAAAGGCGTTGCAGCATCGGGCGTAGAGGGAATCTGCATGCCAATTCGCTACACCGTCTGCAGGTTGGCAATGCTCGTGTTTTCCAAAAAGAGTCAGGGCATCAAGGCGTTAACACCGCTGTTCATATCCTGCTGGATGTAAGCGGCAGCATGGCTGGCGCACCGATTAATCTTGCCAATCGGGCCTGCTATGCCGTGGCAACATCGCTGAGCCATATTCGTGGCGTGAATTCGGCAGTGACGGTCTTTCCCGCAGTCTCGGTGACCAATTCTGTATTCCCAATCATGCGGCATGGGCAGCCGTTGCCAGATAGGTTCGACATTCGGGCTTCTGGCGGAACCCCCTTGGCTGGGGCCTTGTGGTGGGTTTTGCAAACCATGCTGCCCCTCAAAGAGCAACGCAAGATGATTCTGGTTATCACTGACGGCATGCCGGACAACCCATTGGCTGCAAACAATGCCATAGGGGTGGCCCAACAACTTGGCTTTGAAGTCTATGGCCTTGGCATTCGGGATGAACACATCACGCATCTGCTGCCGCACACCAGCAGGGTGGTCAACGATCTGCCCGACCTGGTGCCTGCCATGTTTACCATGCTGCAGGTCGCCTTGCTCAAAGGCGGTGCGGTATGATGGTTCCCCTTGATTTCAGGCCTTGGTATCGAACGGGGTTATTCCGTTTCTTTACGTCTAACAAAAAACGGCGCATCCCGCGCTGCTAAAAATGAAGGAGGGCGTATGAACCCACTGGCATGGATACCAGTAGCCATCGCTGTATTGCAGGTGATCAAAGACAACTGGGACGACTAGTCCACTAAAGCTGGCATACAGAGGGCGGGCTTTCCCCGCCTTCTGTCATTTCATATGAATAAAAGGAGTAAAACATGAGAGGTAAATGGACGTTCATAGGCGGCATACTGGCTGGCATCGCAGGAGTATTCACTGCGGCGGCAATTTCTGTGGAACTGGAAGGCCGAAGAAACGGCAGCCGCGATACCGTGGGGGAGCCGGAAAGGCTGGCCTTGCCTGAAAGGAAAGGCATGTAAAAAAGTTGATTCTTGGGCGGGAAAGCGGGCTATATCCGCTTCCTGCCCTTGATATGCTTTTATTTTTGACCGAAGCGAGAGTCAGGTCGCAACGTATGCGTTCCATAGCCGGATTGCAGCAGAGTCACTGACAGACCACTGGAGGGGGCAATTGCCACATTCACAGGCATATCGGTAAATATCGTTGGTTCTTCCATCCGGCCTTGAAGTTTCACGCTGAGGCATTTTGCCACACTTGGTACATGGCCGCATGGGAGGGAGGTATTCCTTGTTGCTCATGTGTGGAAGATAGGCGTAGTTTGCAGTGCGTGTAAACCTCTAATGGCGTGGTAGTACATATACATTGTTTACTATCCATTCCCACCATTTTTCATAAGCCGTGTGGGGAATGGTGTGGGGAAAAACAAAAAGGGCTTACGGCGGTTAGCCATAAGCCCTTGAAATATATGGTGGGTCGTGCGGGGATCGAACCTGCGACTCTCTGCTTAAAAGGCAGATACTCTACCTACTGAGTTAACGACCCGTAGAGACGCGGAATATAGCGACAGCCTTAGCAACTGTCAAGCGCGTCTTGCGACAAAATGCCGATCAAGCCCATATTTGCTCAAAAAACCGCTATGCGCCCTTCTTTTCCAGCTTGGCCCAAGTGTCTCGCAGCGTGGTTGTGCGGTTGAACACGGGCTTGGCATCGGTGCTGTCCTTGTCCTTGCAGTAGTAGCCAAGGCGCTCGAACTGCATCTTGTCCCCAGCCTTGAAAGTAGCCAGGGCCGGTTCCAGCAGCGCCTCCACCTTTGTAAGCGATTCGGGATTAAGGTTATCCAGAAACGTCTTGCCCTCGGGCGCGGCATTGGGGTTTTCCACCGCAAAAAGCTGGTCGTACAGGCGCACTTCTGCGGGGATGGCGTGTGCCGCCGACACCCAATGGATGGTTCCCTTTACCTTGCGGCCATCGGGGCTTTGCCCCCCCTTGCTTTCGGGGTCGTACACGCAGCGCAGTTCAACCACGTTGCCCGCATCGTCCAGCACGGCCTCGCGGCAGGTGATAAAATAGGCGTAGCGCAGGCGTACTTCCGCACCCGGGGCCAGCCGGTGGAACTTCTTGGGCGGCTCAAGGCGGAAGTCGTCCCGCTCAATATACAGCTCGCGCGAAAACGGCACCTTGCGGCTGCCATAAGAGGCATCTTCCGGGTGGTAGGGCATGTCAAACTCTTCCACCTGGCCTACGGGATAGTTCTCAATAACCACCTTCACCGGATCGAGCACAGCCATAACGCGCGGGGTATGCTCGTTGAGATATTCACGCACGCAGAATTCGAGCATGGAATATTCCACGGTGGAGTCGGCGCGGGCCAGACCAATACGGGAGCAAAATTCGCGCAGGGCCTCGGGCGGAATGCCCCGGCGGCGCATACCGCTCAGGGTGGGCATGCGGGGATCGTCCCAGCCTGTAACGTGGCCTTCCTTCACAAGCTGAATGAGCTTGCGCTTGGAGAGTACCGTATAGGTGACATTGAGCCGCGCAAATTCGATCTGCTGCGGACGGTACGCACCGAGGGTTTTGAGCACCCAGTCGTACAGTTCGCGGTTATTGATGAATTCCAGCGTGCAGAGCGAGTGGGTAATACCCTCGATGGAGTCGGACAGGCAATGGGTATAGTCGTACATGGGGTAGATGCACCACTTGTTGCCCGTGCGATGGTGCTCCGCATGGCGGATGCGGTACAGCGTGGGATCGCGCATGACCACGTTGGGCGAGGTCATGTCGATCTTGGCGCGCAGCACCTTTTGACCATCGCCAAATTCGCCCGCGCGCATGCGGCGGAACAGATCAAGATTTTCGTCCACGCCCCGGTTGCGCCAGGGGCTTTCGCGCCCGGGCTCGGTCAGCGTGCCGCGATATTCGCGGATTTCTTCTGCCGAGAGGTCGTCCACATAGGCCTTGCCCATCTTGATGAGCTGTTCGGCGTAGTCATAGAGCTTCTCGAAGTAGTCGGAAGCGTAAAATTCGCGGTCGTCCCACACGCCGCCAAGCCAGCGCACATCCTCACGGATGGAATCAACGTATTCCGTTTCTTCCTTGGTGGGGTTGGTGTCGTCAAAGCGCAGGTTGCACAGCCCGCCAAACTCCCTGGCAACGCCAAAGTTAAGGCAGATGGACTTGGCATGCCCCAGATGCAGATACCCGTTCGGCTCGGGAGGAAACCGCGTGTGCACACGATTGCCGAAACGGCCCGAAGCGTTGTCTTCAGTTATGCGGGTGCGGATGAAATCCAGGCCGACTTTTGCGGTATCGCCAGCGGCGGTGCTTTCAGCAACAGTGGCGGGTGTCGTATCATTTTCGGGGGCCATAATGCGCTCCAATAGTTCCATTTAATGGGAAGTCCATAAAATTACGCCAAGCTGCGCCCCCGGTCAATGCGTGGCTGTGCAGGACGCGCGCCCTCATGTTATGCGCTTTTATTCATAGATGGCAGAACATTCTTGACAGGTGCCGCCGTCTAGGCTAGCTTGCTTTTCTGCATTCTGGTTCGCTTAATTGCTGGCCTGATGCATGCGGAGAGGTGTCCGAGCCGGCCGAAGGAGCTCGCCTGCTAAGCGAGTATACGGGCTTAAACCTGTATCGAGAGTTCAAATCTCTCCCTCTCCGCCACATACGCAAGTAAAACGGCGAGTTACTGTTAAAGGTAACTCGCCGTTTTTGCGTCTATAAAGGGGAAAAATTGGGGGCAGCGCGGGTGGCGTACATACTTTTGTGTGGCCTGTGGGGAAATATCCAATTGGCTGTACGATATTCACCAGTTTCTATGGCTGCCCAACAAGGCTTGCCTGTTGCGCTAAGCATGCCCGCAGTTAAAATTCATACTTGGCCTGCAAGCTGCCGGTCAGGCCCTCGCGCTTGCCTATGTAGCCCTGCAGCCCAAAATCAAAAGACAAGGGCAACGATGCGGATGGCGTGTACACAAACCCAATCTCGCCTATCCCCGTATCGCCGCGCATGGAAGGGGCCTTCATGTCATAGCCGTTGGTGCTGGCGCGGGCCTTGCCGTCAAACTCGCGTTCGTAAGCCGCGCCCACATAGGGGCTGATGTAGTCGTTCACCGTGTAGCTGAAGCGGGAACCAAGGCGCAGACGGTTGGAATCCACATCCTTGAAGTCGATGGGGTCGCCGGTGGAAAGGGTAACGGAATCACCTTTTTGCCGCGTCCAGAAATATTTGCCGTACATGTCGAGCGAGGCGTTTTCCGTGATGTCCCATACGTAACCGGTTCCAAAGTGCAAACCATAATACGTGGATGTAGAGTCATATTCCGCGCTACGCCCGGTGGAATCGCGCAGGTCGGAACTTTCATACTTGTTGCGCAGGCTGCCCACACGGGCCGAGGCTTCAGCATATATATGGCCGGGGCCGGTATTGATAAAATCCATGCGGCCAAGGATGCCGCCGCCAAGATAACTGTTGCTGCCGTCGCCCTCGACAGAGGTTGCGTTGCTGAATGAATTGTAGGTATTATACGAACCGTTGCCGTATTCAAAAAAAGGCCCGAATGTCAGGCGACCGGGCGCCATATCCGCACCCCAGGCAAGACCTGCCGTCAGCGAATAGCTGCGCATGTCCACATGCGAACCCGTGTTATACCGAACGGAACCGCCGGATGCAGCGCCAAACCCGGCAGGGGTGGCCCCGCCACCAGCTGACCCGCCCTTAGCGGAGGAACCGCCTTTGGCGGCAGAAACGGCGGAGCTCATGCCCTGCCCGGCTGCTACGTCCGCACCTTGCGTTACCATGCCCATGCCAGAGACAAAGCCTTCTGAAAGGGCCTTGGTCTGCTGATTCACAGTTACCCCGTTGTTAGTGGCTACCGTTGCAAGCAGTTTGTTACCGTTGGTGGCAATGTCAAAATTATACAGCAGGGTTACCCCTTGCATGCCCTTGCCGCTAGCCTTCGTATTAAGGCCGCTGTTGGTAACCAGCGTGCCTGCATTAATAAGCGTAATCGTGTCCCCCGGTAATAGTGGAGAAGTACTGCCATTGATACCAACATTGACGGAGGAAGACCGACCAGCGTTGCCAGTCAAATCTGCTGTGCCCGTCACAGTCAGCATAGTATCACCCGCTGACACCGTGGACGGCAAATAGAAGTTAAGATGCTGGAAATTATAAACATTGGCTAATGTTAAGGCTGAGGTCTTTATATTCAGGGTGTTGCCGGTAAAAGCATCGCCAGTGGCGCCTCCAGAAAGATACCCCCCATAGAGGCTTGCACTGCTCAGGCCATGCGAACTGCTTATGGTTACAATATTATTTGTAGCTTGTTTTGTTCCAGAGGGGGCATCGACAAATCCACCGTAAACTGTCCCCACAGTTCCGCCGCTGATATTGACGGCATTTCCGGAAGCCGTTGTGGTGTATACGCCGCTCAAACTCCCGACATCGGCATACCCACCGTATATTGTTGTTACTGATCCACCTGACATAGTTACTATATTGTTGTTTGCAGTGGCGGTGGTGCTTTCTGCAAAACCTCCATACACTTGATCCGCCGTTCCCCCATTGAGTGTTACAGTATTTTCATTGGCGGTCATGGAACCAAGACCTGTAGCGACAGCGTACCCACCATAAATATTTAGACCACTCTTGCCAGCAAATGATGTATTAATTGTAACGTTGTTACTGTTGGATGCGGCGTCACTATTTATAGTCCCATAAAAATACCCGCCATATATGGCATAATCGACATTTCCGTTAACGGCGGTTACCGTATTTCCAGATGAATAGTTACTGTCATCTTTATCAATAAGAGTGTTTACTCCACCAAAACTAATGCTTCCGCCTGCCGCGCTATTTCCAAGCAAATAGTAACTATTCCAATTATTATTGTAAGTTACAGATGCTGCATATGCTTTATTATGTAATATGCTCATAGTGAATAAAATTGCTGATACAAAAAGCATAACAAACCGTGACATGCAATACATATTTTGTATGCGTGAAAAGTCACCATGCAATAATGAAACTCTCATCTCTTCTCCAAGTGCTCAAAGTTGTCCAAAATATCACAAAAATCAAAAGCTAAAATTAATTTTAATATTAAATCATGTATATTATAATTCTCCGAAAACATATTTTTAAATAAATAGAATACACGCCACATTTACCATGCCTCGCATTGGACTGTGCCTGCCTTACGCTCAAGGCAACACCAAACATGCCGCTATGACCGCATACTCGCTTCGGACGAGGGAACCCACCACAACCTTGTTTCACAATAAATCTCACATCGATGCGGGGCACAAAATTTCAGCAACCTTTTGCTCTGATTATTCTTGTGCCGCTATCACCCGGAAAGATTATTTTGCAAAAAAACAACTTGACGAAGAGAGCTGCCAACCTGACAGCCAGCGCAAAGCACGACTATGAATGCACAAAAAAGCATGCCCCTCAAACGTTGAAGGCTCCACCGCCTTTCCGGATCAAAGGAAGTATGATGTACAAAAAAAATTGAAAAACATGCACGTTGAACGTTCTATTTGAATGAAATGCGAAGAGGCTCACCCCTAGGGGTGAGCCTCTTAAGCAATGGACAATCGCCAAATGGCATCCGCCAATGGCCCATTTCTACTGGCGCAGTAAAACCCGACCTTCGACCGCAGCCCATCCCTATGGGCTGCTACCTACTGAACTAATACTTCAATAAACCCAGCCAGATGGTCAAGGTTGGGGGCCACAATCCGCAAGTAAACATCGCCGGGCGGACCCCTGACGGCCTAAAGCTACTGAGAAGCCAATCAGCCGGCGCTGCACCTGCTGTCAGTTTTTAGGGTGTCGGTGCGGACTGACGTACATACCGCCGTATATACTTTTGGAAGACTTGTAGGGAATTTTGATCAAGTCAACGGCGGCCCTTACCGACAGATATTTGAGCTGCCGCGCAGCAACCGCACTGGACACGCGCAATCGGTAAAACTAATCGGACGAAAACCCATACTACAATCTCAACCGTTGAACTTGCTGTAGCGCAGCTTCAGACATAGTTCTGCCTCACCAAAACCAAGCTAGGGGGACATCCGGTCGAAATAAAGGCAACGCCATACGGCTCCGTTGACATCTTGGTTCTTGGCATATAGTGAATTTCGCCAATATACCAGGAGGCAAGCTTGAACATTCGCGCAATCAAAGAATGGATTCCATTCTTTTTCTTGGTATCCCTCACAGCAGGCATAAGTACTTTTTGCCAAATCTGGAGCATCCACCCATCTGCCCCGATCATAGGCATCAACTTTCTGGCAAGCCTTGCTGTCCTTTCTTTTGCAAATAAAAAAACTTGTGTAATTATTTTTTTATTGCAGTGCATATCTAGCATCATACTAACTTCTGCAGCTTCAGCCCTAAAAGAGCCGCTTACCCTAACGGCTATTCTTAATGGCATGGATTATGCCCTTGATTTTGGACTGTCTATTTACATATACGTTCAAGTATATATGGCCTTATTTTTTTCAATATGCCTAATTACCCAATTAATTTGTGTTCATAAGATTAACTGGAACGTTAAAAGAACGAAAATTGGTATCATTTCCCTGATTGCACTGTTTTCAGTTTATGCCATAAGTTTTATTTCCCTGCCATTGTCTGCATTCTGGCCAAATGAAAAAATTCAGCCTGGCGAAGTTGTAAACTGGAACCCACCGGAAAGACGATCTTTACACAAACGTGGCTATCTAGCCACATATCTTATAGAACTCTTCACAGGATATACCTCAAGGGTCATGCAACTTCAGCCAATTATGGATACACCCAACGGCATTGAAGAGATACCCGTTTTAAAAGCAACAGGGAAAATTATCTTTATCCAAGTTGAAAGTCTTGACTACGACCTGCTCAACGCTACCGTAGGGGATGAATATGTGATGCCTTTTTTGCACGACCTGCAAAAGGCAGCGATTGTCATTCCCATTGACGGGGCAAAAAAGCTTGGATCTGCAAATTCTGACTTTGAAATTTTCACAGGAAATATTGCATCATCGAATTATATACACTATACATTCACCAAAACATTTCAAAACTCCCTTTTGTCAGAGATATCAAAGAAAATTTCACCCTCATTTGCTTTTCATGGAATGCCCTATTTTTATATGAACCAGGGGCCTGCATATACAGCCCAGGGCGTTGAGCACGTCTTATGCCTCGAAGAAATGCAGCACGAGGGAATTACGCCGCGCCATATGTGGGGAGACGGAGTAATTGCCGATCAAGACATGTTTCCGCTCGCTTTAAGCAAAATTCCTCAAAGTGGAAACTTTTTTCAATTCATAATTACAATGAATATGCACACCTTTGAAAATCCGCGCGACGTGTGCCCACAAATGCATTTTACTACCGGAGATGATAACGGTTTTTACTCATGCAGCAGATCGACAGATGATGCCATACGAAACTACATCACACAGGCCCCTGCTGGCACGTTAGTGGTAATATGGGGGGATCATCGTTCGTATTCCAGAGATGGCGCAGGGAAAATTCCGTTCATTGCCTTCGTCAAAGGTGAAGAACACCCCTTTGATGGCTCTCACCTTCAGGGCCTGACTCGCAGCAAAATGCATTTCTACCTTGAAAAAATCATTCGACCTCTTCTCTAGCCAACAAGAAGACGTATCAAATACAGGCTTTAATATTATGAAAAATTTTATTGAATTAGTACGCCGGCGACTTATCTCCGCTACAAAATATTCCATCGACGGATTTACTGATACCTTTCGCCATGAGGAAGCCTTTCGACTAGAACTCCTTGTTTTACTTGTTTTAATAATTGTTCTTTTTTTTGTTCCATGGCCATTATGGAAAAAAATATTACTACCAACAGGCTTTACACTTGTGCTTTTAGCTGAGTTACTAAATTCAGCTATCGAAAACATTTGCGATATAATTCATCCGCAGGAATCAAAACTTGTAAAAGCCGCAAAAGACAAAGGTTCCATGGCTGTCCTGATTGCTTTAATTGCCAATCTCTTTCTTCTTCTTGCTTTGATAATTGCTTAGTTGCACTCCATTATTGATGAACATTATTGCAAATCAAACGGCTAGCCAATTTAAACAATAGCCTTTGACAACGGATCAGCCTCTCTCACCGCCACACGAGCTAATAAAACGGCGAGTCACCGTTATAGGTAACTCGCCGTTTTTGCGTCTGAAAAGGATCGAATGTGGCGCGGCGCGCGCATATATACCATTATAATATCGCCCTGAACAAAAATCAGACAACTGATTCCCCCGCAACAGCCTGCCCCCTTGGAAAGACCGCCACGGAGGCGCTGTGTAGCAAGCATGACTGCTTCCCAGAGCTATCGAAGCTGCGCACGTTACTTGGTTGTAGTCTCAATCCCGTTTAAAAAAGCGAAGTATTTGCCGTCTTCCTTGACCATGTGGTTCAGCACGAGGTCGTGTATTATGCATTGCAGCATTTGCACTGGGGGCGCTGGAGTTTCCGCATTCTGTTTGAGCAGACCCGCGCACTTTTGCAGCAATTCTCTGTGCCGGGCCGCATGTTCGTCAACCTCCGGGTATCCACTGCTGCGCAGCACGGCTTCCTCGTCATTAAAATGCTTTTCTACAGTATGATACACATCGTTAAAACGGGAATTGAGATCAAGAGCATCTCCCTCTGCGAGCACACGTTCAAGCAGGCTGTTCACAATCGAAACCAGCTCCATGTGCTGCCCGTCCAGCTCAGCATTGCCGGAAGCATACTCGCTGTTCCATAGCACCTCCAGTCCCAAGCTGTTCCCGTTGTGCATCTGGGCATACATCCCGTCATCATCAGACCGGAATTTAACGCAGTTACGGCCTTCATGCTTTGCCAGATAGAGCTGTTCATCCGCGCTCTGCACAATCAGCTCTGGTGTAGTGTATTCCTTGCAGATGCACGACACTACCCCAACACTGACCGTCACCACGCTGGCTACCTGTGATGCCGCATGGGGAATCCCGCACTGCATGACAGCCTTGCGTATGCGCTCGGCCAGGCTCACTGCGCCAAGGATATCGGTATCGGGCAGCAGGCAGACAAATTCCTCTCCTCCATATCGCGCTGCCATATCTGTGGGGCGGTTAAGGCATTGCGCCACAGCCCGAGCTACAGCCTGAAGGCATTCATCACCCTTCACATGGCCATACGTGTCATTGTAATTTTTGAAAAAGTCTATGTCCAACATGATGAGCGAAAGCGTTGCCCCGGAGCGGATGTGGCGATTGCGCTCATAGGCGAGCATGGCGTCAAAATGCCGCCTGTTGGAAATTTTTGTCAGGCCGTCCTCGTTGGTCATCAGCTCGAGTTTGTGATTGGATTCCGCGAGGGCGATCTCTGCAAGCTTTCGCTCCGTAATGTCTTCGTGCGCCACCACAACCATGCGTGGGCCATCTCCGCAGAAAGGGTTGACCCTGCCCAGAAACCAGCGCTTTTGTTCTGGCGAATGGCAGCCATATTCCATGGAGAACGTCTCAAGCTTGCCGTCAAGAACATCCCGTATGCCCTGAGCGAATGAATTGGCTTCCATCGTATTATCAACACACACGCCTTCGCAGACACGCAGGTAATTTACCCCTTCGGAAACAAAATCCTGCGACATGCCATTCGCAACAGCAAAGTCGCGCCATGCCCGATTGACCAGCACAATCTCACTTTCGGCGTTGATGAGGGCGATATTGGCGGAAAGACCGTTGAGCGTGGACTCCAGAAACTGCTTGGAAGAACGCAGCTGGTCGGACAACTTCTGGCTCACCAGCATAATGAGCCCGATGGTCCAGAAGGTGCTGGTGGTCATAAGGAGAAAATACGTTGCCGCCAGTGGAGAAGGGCTTGCAAACAGGGCCATCCCCGGCCCACCCCACCATGGAAGAGCCGCGAAAACAAAAAGCCACAGCGTATTAAAAATAAATACGTATTTTAAAAATCTGGCAGGCAGCGCATGCTTACAGTTGCCACCTGCAACTGTTATGGCTGAAAACAGCGAAAGTATGGAACAGGAGAAAGAAAGGAGTGTTCGCCGTAAAAATATACTGCCTTCAATAAACGCCAGATAGCTCAACACAATCAGCGACACGCCTACTATAATCAGCACAGGTCGCAACAGTTTTTTATTTTCCACAAATTCCGCAAGCCCAATGTATATGCACAAAAAACAAAGCAAAAACGAAGCCGTATAAATAAATATTGCAATACTGGCTAGCGACTCGACATCTCTGAACGAGTTCATGAAAAATCCAAAAACCATCAACACGCTGCCCACTATCCACCACTGAATCCCCTGCCCGCCCTTGTTGATCCGATACTGGAGCATAAAGGCAACAAGCTGGGTACAGCAGCACAAACCATAGCAAACAACTAATGTTTTTATATCAATAAAATCAGTCATCTTGCTGACACTCGCAGTTGAGGAATCACTCATTTCGGCGTGCTTACATCAACACAGGGCTGGCTGATTGTAAACAGCATTATGCGACACGCGGGTGTAACACCAACGGCATGGAGCTTCACTAACCGAGTGCGGCTGGCGGTATTGGGGCAAGGGTTTGCCGTGGAGTAATCTTCACGACTGCCAGCCTCTTGTGCGCCACAACACACTTTCGCATAGTGACTTTCAGGCTTCTTCGTGTTTCTGTGAAGAGAGAAGCACCGTTACAATCAGCAGATGGCCGCCCCCTGTACCGTTTGTTTTTCAGACAGTATGGGCGGGTTTTGATGATACTCAATGAACAGCAATGGCAACATATGATAAAAGCTGTCGCGTTCTATCTGCCGCAGTTTCATGTCATTCCAGAAAATGACATCTACGGCAAAAATTTTACGGAATGGTGCAACGTCCGGAGGGCCGTTCCTCTGTATGATGGGCATGCCCAGCCGCATATTCCTCACGGCATTCTGGGCTACTATGATCTTACTGACGAAAAGATCCTGACAAAGCAGCATCACATCGCCTGGGATAACAACGTTACGGCGTTCTGCTATTATTACTACAATATGGCTGGCCGTACGCTTTTGGATGCGCCGCTGCACATCATCAACAAAAGCCGCCTGATACGGAACGAATTTTGCCTCTGCTGGGCGCACGAATGCTGGTACGACAATACCCAGCCCCAAAGGATAAAACCGTTCATCGCGCAGGAATATTCACCGGGAAACGCCAGAAAGATTATCCGCGATCTCGCGCAGTATTTTGACAATCCACGCCATATCAGAATAGACGGCAAACCATTGCTGCTGGTCTTTGCACCGGAGCGCAATCCCCTGATGTCTGTGTATAGCCAGATATGGCGCGAAGAGGCGTGGGCCATGGGGCACACAGAACTTTGTCTGGCTGGCGTGGAATGTCACGTGGGGCAGCATCCCGCCAATCTGGGGTTTGACGTGATGGTGGAGTTTGCCCCGAACCTGAACCCCATGAACATGCTCTCCATTGCAGGGGAAGAACCCCGCCGTTTTGATTATGTTGCCACCGTGCAAGACATGCTGCTGAAAGAAACCCCCGCCTACACACGGCTGCGCTGCGTCTTCCCCGGTTGGGACAACACACCCCGGCGCGGCAGACACGGATTATCTTTTGAGCGCACTTCAGTGGATGTGTTCACCGCCGCCCTGCGTGCCATGGCGCAGCACACCCGCGCGTATCTGCCAGAGAACTTGCAATATGTTTTTATCAACGCCTGGAATGAATGGGGCGAGGGCTGTCATCTGGAGCCGGATCAAAAAGACGGCTTTGCGTATCTGTACGCGGTGCGCAACGTCATGAACGGATTCAGCACCTAGGCTGCCTTCCCCATTGGGGAGGCGTTTTACGACAGCAAGGGGGCTATTGGACAGCCCAAAGGGCGGATTGCCGCGACGCCGCCCTTTCTATTGCAACACAAGCCTCACTTTCGCCCCTTGGTTCATCCCTGTGCAATGAATACACCAAATGGTGCATAGATCGTCTTGCTTTCTGATAAAGCCCCCACCTGCGAGCCGACACGGAACCATCTTTTATCAGAACCATACTTTACAAATATTTGTGCGCTGGGCAAGGTAATGCCCGTCGAGACGCCTGACAATCCTTTATATATTGGACACATCATGAATACGCACGCGCCGCTACGTTATGCCGCGACTATTTCAGTTTTACTTGCTGTTCTCGCGTTACAAGGATGCGGCGTCAGGTCCATTTCTGATTCCGGGTATCAGGCGGAAGCTGGCAGATTGCGGCACGCAAACCATTCCCTTTATAAAGGCGAGTTGACTGAATTCGAGGTCTTGGGGATCAATCCTACAGCTTCAGTTTCGCAGGAAGAAATCCTGCGCGCGCTGGAAAACAGGCAACAGTTTTCTCTGCCGAAAGGCTCCTCTGTCATGCTTATCCAGTCAGGGGCCATCATGCCGGATGACAGCATGATCCAGGCATTGGAAGCGCATTACCGGGTTGCGGCCTTTTCCGGCATTCCTGCGGGCCAGGGCGACACCAGTCATGCAGCAGCTTTACGGTTGGCTGCGGCAAAGGGCAATTGCGCAAAAATACTGGTCTATTGGGGAATTTTGGAAACAGCGCAAAAAGATATGAGCACGAAAGCGGTTTCCTGGGTTCCCATAGTTGGCGGCATTATTCCAGATGAATCGCAGGAAATGCGAATCCGCCTGAAAATCGCTCTCATCGATGTTGCGACTGGTCAGTGGGAAGCTTTTTCACCCAAGCCGATTCAGGATACATCTGCCAGTGCGCGCTACACACGCGCATCTTCAGACCAGCAACAAGTGGCTGTCCTCAAAGCTCAGGCATATGCGGAACTGGCTCACGACATCGTAAAAAAATACGCTGAATAGCCTGAAAGCAATGCAGAGCCGAGCGGCCCGGCGCAGTGCACTGGCAATGCCAGCTAACTGACCGTCTCTGGCCTGTATTGTTTTCTGATGTTCTGCTGACACTGCAACACGATGATATTTATTTCGTCCTTGTGCTCTTCTATGGCATCAAACATTTGATCAGAAATTTTTGCAGAAATACTTTTTCTGATTATCTCAAAGGCCGTATCAATAGGCAGGCTCTTGCGATATGGGCGATCTTCCATCAAAGCTGCAATCACATCTGAAAACGCCAGTATTTTTGAACCCACATCAAGATTCTCATCTTGCAGGGAATACGGATACCCGGACCCATCGACCTTTTCGTGATGGTTCTTGGCCCAGAGCACAATTTCATAAAACCACTCAGAAATGCTGAGGCTGCTCAGTATCTGCCCCGTATAATACGTATGCAGTTTGACCTGATCGAATTCATCATCAGTGAGGGGGCCTCCTTTTTCAATAAGGCCGGGGTCGATTCCGATTTTACCTATATCGTGCAGATAGCCGCTGATCTTCAGCTTCAGGCAGCGCTCGCGGGAAAATCCAAATATTTTGCCTAGTTCGCAGGCAAGATTGGCTACCGTGTAGGAATGTGAGGCTGTAAAATGACTACGGAAGTCAATGATGCGCGAAATGGTCAAGGCAAAATCGATAACATTTTCAAGTGTAAGATCAAAATTCATCGACGAATCGACCAACCTGAAAAGCTGATCAAGCTCGAGATTATTGATTTCAATCCAGAAGATATCCGGCGCTGATGCCTGCACAAAGGCAGCGAAAACATCCGGATGAAACGTGGTGGAAACGTTGGCCCTGATTTTTTCTATAACCGAGGCTTTTTGCTTGAGCACAAAAACATCTGGATTGATCAGCACGTCAACCCGGTCCGCAAGGTGAAGTATGTGACTGTCCAGCAGCACCTCGCCTTCTTCCATATCCAGCGATGCATCATAGTGGATATGATGATGCCTGATGATCCTGGCAACGTCCTTGAACGGGCCGAATGACGACAGCATTCTGTATCCCATTTCACAGTGCGGCCTTGGATTATGCACATCAGCCTGAATGAGCGCATCGCGCTCCTGAACAGACAAGGCTCCAACATCATGGACAGCAGCTGCAATGATCAGCCTGAAGAGCTGATCACAGTCAAGATTCATTTTTTTGCCAATATGGTAGGCAATGATGGCTGTACGCCTATGGTGCGACTTTAAAAGGTAATTGCAGCTATCGATGGATTTTATGATAGGGACAGCCAATTCTTTCAGAGAGATAGCTTCCATGACTGACACTCTTGCGTTAGAGTAAAGCAAAGATAGCTTTTTTTACTAAACCATGCAGGCTATAGCAAGAGCTTTGACAGTAAATGCAAAAACAATTCAGTCATTATAACGTATCCGCCAATAATGTTTATAGAATATTCATGCTGTCACAAACAGGAAACTCCCTTGGCAGCACACAAAAAACATATGCCTCATACTATCAATAATACAGAATTTATAGATACTGACAATCAATAGCATGTACCAGACCGCAACAGCATGTCTTTTACATCCCCCGGTTTCTGAAGCCTCAAGTCTGAAAAATCTGAATTGTCAGCAGGATGGCATTGATAGTGCCGAACGCATGGCATACATATCGGATCCCCCCCCAAGAGTTCACGAGCCGCTGCCTTGCCGCAGATGGTGCCTGCATGCCGTTTTGGCCTTTCCATTCCCCATATACCGCACCAGGAGACGCCATGTTCCGCTATGTGCACACAAATATCATTGCAAAAGATGCCGTCAGACTCATTGCCTTTTACAAGCAGGCGCTGCATTGCAAGAGCATGGGGCAAACGCGTGATCTGCAAGGGCCGTGGCTTGACCGGCTCACCGGTTTGCCCAAGGCCCACATTACTGGCGAGCATCTGCTGCTGCCCGGCTATGACGGCAGCCATCCAACGCTTGAAGTCTTTTCTTACGACAGCCTGCGCGACGCGCTGCCGCCGGAGGTCAACCGCCCCGGCTTTGCGCACATTGCTTTTGAAGTGGATGAGGTGGAAACAACCCTGGCAGAGATCGTTGCCGCTGGCGGCGGGCAGGTTGGCGAGGTAGTCACTGCAGCTTACCCAAACGGCATGGAAGCTGTTTTTGTGTACGCGCGCGACCCAGAGGGCAACATCATTGAACTGCAAAGCTGGCGCAAGATGCAGACAAATTAATAGTCAGCTTTTCCACTGCTCGCCCAGACAGACAAAAGCCCCTGTTGCCCGATAATTTCGGGCAACAGGGGCTTTTGCAAAACACGATACCCGGCGCTAACTGGAGCGCAATGCCGCTATAAGCTGTTCAAGCTTTTGGGTCTGAGCCACAAGGGCTTCGACCGCCTCGGTTGACTGAGCCATGGCATCATCCGTTTCAGTTGCGATAACGCTGATGGAACTAACGGCACGGTTAATCTCTTCAGATGTGGCGGACTGCTGCTCGGCGGCGGTGGCAATGGAACGCACCTGATCCCCCGCAGATTCAACCATTTCCACAATTTCAGCCAGGGCCTCGCCAGAGCGTTGGGCCAAGCCAGTGGCCTGGGTTACGCGCTCCACGGCGGCATCCATCTGCGCGGCAGCGGTATTGGTGCCGCTTTGTATGCCGCCAATGGCCGTGCGCACCTCGGTGGTGGCGTGGGCGGTTTTTTCCGCCAGCTTGCGCACTTCGTCCGCCACCACGGCAAAACCACGCCCGGCCTCGCCAGCGCGCGCCGCCTCAATGGCTGCATTGAGCGCCAGAAGATTGGTCTGATCGGCGATATCTGAAATAACGCCCATGATGGCTCCGATGCCTTGCGCCTGCTCGCCCAGGCTGCGCATGCTGTCGGTCATATGCCCTGCTTCATTGCGGATGCTCTGCACTGCGGCGCTGACTTCCTCCACCAGCCGGGCGCCATCCTGCGCCTTCAGCTTGGCCTTTTCGGCGCTTTCCGATGTGGCAGAGGCGCTTCTGGCTACCTCAAGGATTGTGGCGTTCATCTCTTCCACGGCATTGGCGGTGTCGCTCACGCGGCCACTCTGCTCGCGAGCGCCCTCGCTCGAATGCGCGATCTGCTGCGAAAGCTGTTGCGAGGCAGTGGCGATATTTTCCGCCACTTGCGAAACCTCAACGGCAGTCTGGGCAATGGCCGCATTCTGCGCTTCAATGCGCGTTTTCTGACCGTAAATTTCCGTCAGATCCGTCCAGAATGTAATCGAACCCAGCATGCCGCCGTCCAGATCAAAAAATGGCGTTGTCTGCACGGAAACGCGCAATTGCTTTCCAGACTGCGTCGTATAGTCAAACTCACGGTTCAGAGCCTTGCGTTCCTTGATGGCCCGGTCAGACAGCGTCTCATGGTTGGCATCCCCCCTCGAGAAAAGCCCGGAGCGCTGGCCCAGATACGTATCCTTGGGATCCGGCTTGCCCAGCAAACTGCACACCTGCTCATTCAGCCAGGTCACCTTGAAATCGCTGCCCACGATGTAGCATGGCGTGGGAATGCCGTTGAGCACGCCCTGGGCAAAACCAAGACGTTTTTTCAGCTCGTCCACCATGGTGCAGAGGTGCCCGGCAAAACGTTTCATCTCTGCACGGTATTTGCCTGTGAGCACAGCCTTGAAATCGCCCCGCGCCACGGCTTCTGTAAAATCTGTGAGTTGCTGCAGGGGAGCGAACACAAGCTTGCGGTTCACAACGCGTATCACCAGCGTCAGCAGAATAACCGCGCCCAAGCCCACCATGTACAGCACTGACCGCTGATCCGCCGCTGGTGCTGTAAGCTCGGAATCATAGGCGCTCATGCACACAAGCCACCCTGTAGCCGGAACTTTGGCTACTGACATGAACTTGTCCTCGCCTTTCCATTCATAGCTGAAGGTTCCGCTGCCCTTTGCGAGCGCGTCCTGAATGAATTTTTCCTTCGAATAATCCTGAAGCAGCAGCTTTTTGTCCATGCTGTGGGAAATGAAACGGCCGCTCTGGTCGATGGTAAAGCCGTATCCGCGCCGCCCCAGCCGGATGGGGTCAATGGTCTTTTCCGTAAAGTCCGTCCAGCGGGGGCACACGGCCACAGCGCCGAGCACAGTGCCGTCCTTGCCGCGCACAGCTTTGGCCGCCACGTAGATCAACACATCGCCCGATGCGGCTTTCATGACGCTTTCGCTCAGGGCCACATCCTTGCCGCTGAATATCTGGCGGGCATAATCCCGATCAGCCCTGTTGCCCCCGGTCAGGTCGCCCATGTCAGAATTGACCCCGGCAACTATACGCCCCTTGAGGTCAAAAAGCAGAAATGACCAATACCCCGGCAAGGATTTGACATAGCTTGTCAACAATTCCTGCGCTTCCTGGGGCTGACCGGCAAATGCTTTCAGCACTGGCTCCTGCCGGGAAAGAATGGTGGCCACATCCACAGACTGCTGGATGTATATTTCAGCCGAACGCGCCACAGTTTTGCTGGCTTCGTTGAGGGCCTCGGTCTGCACACCGGCAACCATGCGGTAGGACGAGGTGGACACGTAGATGACAAGCACGGTAATCACGGCAACAACCGCTGCCGTTACGGACAATGTGCAGATAGTATTGATGCTGATCTGGCGCATGGTAAACTCCGGAAAGCAGAGGTGGCCGTGGTTCCCTACAGGGGGTTCGGGGCTGTACGCTGACAGACATTTTCACGTTAATTTCTATCAGTATTGCTTCTTAACGACAATACCTGCTAAAACATTAGAACAACACCCTGCTCCCGGCATCAGCAGAACGCCCCCCTGGTGCTGCAGATAAACACATTGACACCGAAATATATTTACTAATAGATACCAGCTACAGAAACGCATCTCGGGCTTTCAGCCCTTTTCCCTGACAGCATGGGCCAGGACTTTTACGAAATGCAACACACAGAATTAAATTCCGCCGCGCAGGCGGCTCAAAAATCCACACACTTACGTCGCAATCGCCTTATTTTCACAGGCCTGCTCATTATAACCATCATGTCATGGTTCTGCGCCATGACGCCGTGGGTCAGCGATGATCATGCCTTTTCGAGCATTTATCCTGGCTGCACCGGCCTGTGGGACATGCAGGTGCTCGAATACCACGAATGGAGTGGAAAATTTATCGGGCATTTCATGTCTCGCGTGCTGCTGCGCGGGCCAGCCTGGCTGCACCCCCTGCTCACTCCAGCCATGTTTCTGCTGCTCGTTGTCAGCGGCTCGCTGCTGGCCTTGGGCGCACAGTGGCGTGAGCGCCTGAGCGCCTGGCACCTCGCTGTCATGGCCGGGCTTGTATGGATTGCACTGCCCGCATTTGGGACAGTTTTTTTCTGGCGCACCGGCACGGGTGATTACGGCTACAGCCTCGTGTGGGGCGTTCTTTTTCTGGTGCCGTACCGCATCTGGGCCGACAAAGCAGACTTCCGCATGCCGGGCGGCCTGCTTTATGCGCTTGTGGGTGTTCTTGCAGGCTGGAGCAACGAAAATGTCGGCATGCTGGTTCTGCTTGCAGCTCTGGGCGTGACGCTGTTTCGCTGGCGCACATCTCGCAGCGTACCTGCATGGGCACTCTCGGGCATTGCGGGGGCAGCCTTTGGCTGGGGCATGATGATGGCCGCGCCGGGCAATGCCGTGCGCCTCGCAGCCGTGGGCGGCGCGGAAAAAATTCCGCTGCTGTCCCTGCCAGCTTTTCTGCGTTTTTTGGAATTCTGGGGCACGCAACAACTTGAAATGCTGCCTTATTTTCTTGCAGCTATGGCGCTTGCATGGCTGTTGCGCCGCCGGGGGCTTTTAAAGCCTGCCGCGTGGATCCCTCCGGTGATTTTCTTTCTCATGGCCCAGGCCAGCCTTGCAGCATTTATTGCCAGCCCCTCAACACCCTATCGGGCCATGAGCGCCACATTCTTTTTCACCGCGCTCTGCCCTTTTTCTCTGCTTGCAGTCCTGAACCCCTCAAGCATCAAGGCCAAGGCTCTTTTTATCATATTCTGCACCCTGCTGCTCTCAAGCGTGCTGATTGAGGCGCGCGTTTTCCTTATGGCGCAGCCGGTCATTGCCACGCACCACCAAAGCACCCTGCGCAGCATAGACTACCCGGAAACAGACAAATATTTCTTCCCCGGCTACGACATCCGCGAGGTAAACCTTTTTTCAACGGATTGGCGTGGTCTTGTGCCGTGGAACGAGTCGCACACGTTACGCGTCTTTGAAGCGCCCGATGCCCTCGCGCTGGTGGCATGCAATATTGCGTTTTTCGACAACCTGCCCCAGGGCAAAGTCCATGTGGCAGCCAGGATACGTACAGCCACCACTGCAAGCCTGTTGCAACAGGCAGCAAGGGCCTTGTTTGAAAGCCCTGATGAAGGGATCATTTCAGCCCAAACAGTTGCTCTGCGGTATTTTCCCGCATCCGCCACTGTTACGGACGATGGCAAGGCAGCGGTGTTTATTCCCGGCATCAAATCTGTGGACGACATTGCCTATATCGCTGTAGAACAGCTTAACGCGCCCCTTGTGTGGCGCAGAGCAAGTGCGTCTCATTCGCAAAACTGATCGCACCCAACGTACTCTCCGCATGGAGGAATAAGCCTTGTCCCGCACCGCCCCATTGTTGGCACTGGTTGTACCCTGCTATAATGAAGAGGAAACCCTGCCCCGCACCCTTGATGCTCTGGCCGGTCTGTTGACCGACCTCAAAAAACAGGGCCGTGTGCATGCGGAGAGCTTTGCCCTCTATGTGAACGATGGCAGCCGTGACCGCACTTGGGAACTGCTTGAAGAACGACACGCGATCGACCCCTTTTGCCGGGGTGCAAGCTTTGCCGCCAATGCAGGCCACCAGAACGCCGTATGGGCGGGCATGGTCACGGCGCGCGACATGGGCGTGGACTGCATCATCAGCCTTGATGCGGATTTGCAGGACGACATTGCCGCCATCCCCGACATGATCGCCAAGTACATGGAAGGCAACGACATTGTCTACGGCGTGCGCAACGACCGCAGCACGGATACGCCTTTCAAGCGGCGCACTGCACACATGTTTTACGGATTCATGCGCTGGCTCAAGGTGCCGCTGATCCCCGATCATGCCGACTACCGCCTTGTGGCCCGCCCAGTGCTGGAAGCGCTGGACGAAATTCACGAGCATTCACTTTTTCTGCGCGGAATTTTTCCGGCTCTCGGCTTTAAAAGCGCGCAGGTCTTCTACATGCGCCAATGCCGCATGGCCGGAGAAAGCAAATATCCTTTCTGGAAGATGGTGTCTTTTGCCTGGAAGGGCATTACGGCATGCAGCGTTGCGCCCCTGCGCATTGCGGGCCTTATGAGCATGCTCTGCATGCTGGCGGCGCTGGCCTTCAGCGGCGTTTCCCTGCTCAAATACGCGATGGGTGAAACCATTCAGGGCTGGACATCACTGATTATTGTAGTCTTGCTGCTGGGCTCTGTGCAGCTTTTCTGCATGGCGCTGGTGGGTGAATACCTTGCCAAAGTCTTTACCGAAGTGCGCCAGAGGCCCCGCTACATCATTGCCAAAAAACTGTAGACGCAAGCTGTAACGGAATACGCGCGGCACCTCCCGCAAGAGCCTTGAGGAAGCTGCCTGGCCTTCGGCGCGAAACTGCGTTGCCGGACTGCCACGAGCACTCTGGCAAGGCAACATCTGCAACAAGCCCACATCTAGTATAAAAACAGCCCAATGCTGATGCATTGGGCTGTTTTTATTTCCGCATAGCCAATAGCCGCGTCAGGAATAATACTTGCCAGTGATTTCCTGAATCTTAATCTCAACCACTGCCGTCATTTTAAGCATATTTTCAGGGTAAGCCGCACCTGCGTGCTGGGGCGTGTGCTTGCCCACAATGGCGTCAAGGGCGGCGATTTTTACGGCCCGGTCATTCACTACAGCGGCGTTACCTGTAATGATCACGCTCTGATAGGCGGTATTGGTGTCGCAGGGGACATCTGCCTGAATAAATGAATGCTGCCCTTCAACTTCAAAGCAGACCCTGGAGTCGGCGCGTAGATTTTTCAGCTTTTGCCCCGCTGCCAACCCGTGAAAGTAGATATGCCCGTTCATAAACACAAAATGTACTGGTGTTACGTAAGGGAAACCATTTTCGCCCAGAGTGCCCAGATGCCCAACCTGAACAGAGCCCAACAGGGAATCTATCTGTTCAGTGGTCAAGGGGTGTTCTTTCATACGTGCCTGCATGGTTCCTCCAAGGTAAACAGATACAGAAAGCGCAGTGTGAGAGACCTTGCCTGCATCGTGCTGCGAGTGCTGGAAATATGCACTTGCTCGGTGCAGAATCAAAAAACTTTTCGCTCACTCACTCTCTCCAATGAATCACTATATTTCAGTTCTGTTGCCTTTCAAAGTGAAATACTGCGCACCGGGCAAGTATATTTATTCACGTACAGGATTATCACAGGCAAAATCATGAAGGTGCGCGGCTTGCATAATACGCATCGGGCTGTCGCGCTGCCTCAGAGCTACACGCCGTATTCCCGCAGCTTCCGCCACAGGGATGATCGGCTGATGCCCAGCATGTCGGCGGCCAGAGTACGGTTGTCGCCCGCCAGTTCAAGTGCGTGCAGGATGTGCTGCTTTTCCATTTCGGCAAGCGGAACAAGCGGCGTTGCTGCCTGCGGGCAAGCAGAGGGTGCAGCGGCGGCATCCTCCTGCCGGACGGCGGCAGAAGAAGAATCGGGATTGCGGACGGACAGGTGAGCGGCAACCTCGGAGACTTCCGGAGGCAAATGCGCCAGCCCGATGCTGCCGCCCGGCGGGCAAAACACCGCCGCCCGCTCAAGAATATTGGCAA
This sequence comes from Desulfovibrio desulfuricans DSM 642, assembly GCF_000420465.1. Classification (NCBI taxonomy): domain Bacteria; kingdom Pseudomonadati; phylum Thermodesulfobacteriota; class Desulfovibrionia; order Desulfovibrionales; family Desulfovibrionaceae; genus Desulfovibrio; species Desulfovibrio desulfuricans. Next base: position 28,921 of record NZ_ATUZ01000018.1, read on the forward strand.
GTTCGCGCACATTGCCGGGGAAGGGATACTGCCGCAGCGCATCAAGGGCGTCATCTTCAATATCCAGCGGCACGGCCCCGCCCTGCTCCGCCAGCCGTGCGAGAAAAAACCGCGCCAGCAGGGGAATGTCCTCAGCTCTGCTGCGCAGGGGCGGCAGTTCCTGCGTTACCACGGCCACGCGGTAATACAGATCGCGCCGGAAGCGCCCGGCCTCCACCTCTTCCTTGAGGTTGCGGTTGGTGGCGGCGATAATGCGCACGTCCACGGGTATGTCTACAGTGCCCCCCACACGGCGCAGATTCTGCTCCTGCAGGACGCGCAGCAGCTTGACCTGCATGCCCGGTGGCATTTCACCCATCTCGTCCAGAAACAGCGTGCCGCCACTGGCAGCTTCAAACAGACCTTCCTTGCGCCGTACCGCGCCTGAAAACGCCCCCTGCTCATGTCCGAAAAGCTCGCTTTCTAGCAATTCCGGCGAGAGCGCGCCGCAGTTGATCGCCAGAAAGCGCCGACGCGCCCGCTGGCTCTGGGCATGCATGGTGCGGGCAGCCAACTCCTTGCCGGTACCTGTTTCACCTTGCAGCAGCACGGCCACATCCGTGGGGGCCAGACGCATGAGCGCCTGCCGCAGGCCACACATGGCCGGCGACATGCCAACCATTTCCGGCACGGAGCCGCTTGCCTCAAGCTGAGCCCGCATCTGGGCGACCTGTTGCCGCAGACGACGTTTTTCCAGCGCCCGCGCCACCAGCATGCGCGCTTCTTCCAGCGAATAGGGCTTTGCCAGATAATGAAAAGCCCCCAGCCGCATGGCCTCCACGGCGCTTTCAATCATGGGGTAGCCCGTGACCATGATGACTTCCACATCCGGTTTGCTGGAGCGTACCGCCTTGAGCACTTCCATGCCGTTCATGCCCGCCATGGCGATATCGGTAATGACCACGTCAAAATCCTGCTCGGCCAGCAGTTTCAGGCCTTCTTCGCCACTGCCCGCCTGAGCCGATTCGTGCCCGCCGCGCTCCAGGGCGCGCGCGAGGTTGGCCCGGGCCATCCGCTCATCGTCAATGATCAGCAAACGGCCACCGCCGCCAGCCCGTTGCGCGGCGTCAAGCCCGTGCCCGCTGTGCCGAGGCTCGCCGGGGGTAGCCGGTGCAGGTGATTGTTCCGAAAGCCGGAACCGTTCCGTAGTCATGCCGCTGCTCCTGAACCGTTTGCTTCATGCCGTTCCGTAAGGGGCAGCCGCACGGTAAAACAGGCCCCTTGCCCCGGTTGGCTCTGTACTTCAAGCGTTCCATCATGCTTGCCCACAATGCCAAAGGCTATGGACAGCCCAAGCCCCGTCCCCTCGCCCACGGGCTTGAGGCTGAAAAAGGGATCAAACACCCGGCCAAGGTTCTCGGGTTCAATACCCTTGCCGGAGTCGCGCACTCGCAGCTCCGCCATACCCGCCGGTTCGTCCACAGAGGCGGTGATATTCACTTCGCCCCTGCCGTTCATGGCCTGAGCCGCGTTGAGCAGCAGGTTGATCAGCACCTCCTGCATGCGCTGGGCGTCCACGGGCAGTTGCAGCCCTTCTGGCACGTCCACCGTTATGCGCACCGCAGCGCCCATGTCGTGCCGCACCAGTGCAACTGCCCTGCGCACAAGGCCGGACAGATCATGCAGGGCAACAGTAAAGGGCCGGTCACGCGCAAAATCCAGCAGCCCGCGCACAATATCGCGGGCGCGAACAACCTCGGCCTGGATTTCATCCAGCTGCGCCGTCACGTCTTCCGCCGTGGGCATGGGGCGCAGCCCCTGCCGGGCATCGTTGACATCCTCGCCGAGCAGCTGACAGCCAACGGAAATATTATTGAGGGGATTATTCAGCTGGTGGGCCACGCCGGAGGTCAGCACACCAAGAGAAGCCAGCTTCTTTTCCTGCAACAGAAGGGCGTGGCGCTTTTCCAGCTCCGCCGCCATGCCGTCAAGCGTCTGGAGGACATGGCGCGCTTCTTCTTCAAGCTGCGGCGGGGGCGATGGCAGGGGCATGCCCGCGCCAACGCTGCGCGCGGCGCTTTCAATGGCCCCAAGGGCGCGCATGATGTGCCTGCCGATAAGCCATGCAAAAGCCATCCCGCAGGCCAGCAGGGCCGCAATGGCCCCCAGCATCTGGGTGCGCAGATCCCCCACGGCGGTAAAAATGCCCTGACGCATGCGGCGCACCGCCGAATCAGCCAGCTCGCTCAGGCGCTGCCCCTGATCGGTGAGCGCGGCGCCGTCTGTGGGCTGATCCTCCAGCAGGGCCTCATAGGTGCCGATGCCTTCCAGCAGCAGGTCGAGATTATGGTGCGCGCCGTCGCCCACCCGGCGGCCCATGGCGGCGTTATAATCCTGCCCCACGGATGTGGCCCGCTCCCGCGCCAGTTCCACAAAACTGCGCAGGGCAAGCAGGTCGCCCTTTCTGCCGGGAAAAAGTTGCAGGTTTTTTTCGTACCTGCGCATCTCGAGCACATCGCTGCGCAGGTCGTCCACCATGTCGATCAGGCGGGCCGCCCTGTCGATGCGCCCCAGATCATAACAGGCAATGCCGCCCAAAAGCAGCAGCATGACCAGAAAAAGGCCCGTGCCCACGGCAATCTTGCCGCGAATGGTATGCCAGACAGAAAAATGCGGAAGCATGCCTCACCCCCGCAGGCGCAAGAGTTACACCTGCGCCCGACGCTGTTTCAATTTGCAACAGCGTATAAAAATAAAACAAAGCTGACAAGCCTTGGCCTGCAACAAGTTGCGGCCTTTGCCCGCCTGAGCATGTCAGAATGAAACAGTAACGGGGCAGCATGCCACACAGTGCGTAACAAATAAATTAATATAAATTCAGCATGTTACAGATTGAACTTTTTGGCACAATAGTTGTAGTCACAAGCGCAGGAGGCCGACATGAACACCCTGCAAAAAACGATGGAAAACTGGTTTACCGCTGTGGCATATGCCGATGCCGGGCAATCCGGCTGGACAGACGATTTGTGGACTCTGAACGGCAAGCGCGAAAGCGCGGCGTTGAAGCAGACCCTGCTGTACGGCGCGGGCAGCATTGTCATTTACGCGCTGGCTTTTGCCAATGCCGATGCCTTTGCCGCCCTGTGCGCCAAGGGTGGCCTGTGGACTGCCCTGCCCATCGCCTCGGTGCTGCTGCTCTCTTACGTGCACGGTCACTTTGCCGGAGCACTCTGGGAACTGTGCGGCATTACCGGCGTGCAAAAGAAGAGCGCGCAAACCACTGCAAGGGCTGCGACCCGTCAGAGCGCCGCACCTGCCCCCCGGCTGGGCAACACTGCCGTGGTTCACGGCTAACCGAGTTTTCTTCACAAGTCCGGGCTACGCCGCCCGGCTCAAATTTTTTGTTCAGCAGCGGCATGTCTGGCCTTGCGCCAGCGCATAACAGTACGCCAGGCAGCCTGCCAGCCGGAGGTAACATGGATCTGCTCAGTCTTGACCCGTCCCAGTTTATCACACTCACGCCCGTTTCCGTGGCCTTTCTGCTGGCCGTGGGATTTGTGGGCGGGCTTGTAAGCGGTTTTATCGGTTCCGGCGGGGCCTTTATTCTCACGCCGGGCATGATGGGCCTGGGTGTGCCCGGTGCCGTGGCTGTTGCCAGCAACATGTGCCACAAGTTCCCCAAGGCCATGGTGGGCGCCATCAAGCGCTACCGCTTCGGTCAGGTGGATGTAAAACTGGGTCTGGTTATCGCTGCAACCGCTGGCATAGGCGTACAGGTTGGCATCCGCATTCAGCGTTTTATTCTGGAAAAATGGGGCCAGGCCGGGTCTGATCTTTACGTCAGCGTTTCCTTTGTGGTGGTTCTCGTTGTGGTGGGCAGCTACATTCTCAAGGATGCCCTGCACTCAAGCCATTCCGGCAAGGAGGATGACGAAAGCACGCCGCCCCTTGCCCAAAAGTTGCAGGCTATCAACCTGCCCCCCATGATGTCCTTTCCCAAATCCGGCTTGCGTATTTCGCTGTGGTTTACCCTGCCCGTGGGCATAGCCACAGGTATGCTGGCTGCCACCATTGCCGTGGGCGGATTCGTGGGCGTGCCGGGGCTTATCTATGTGATCGGCGTACCCGGACTCATTGCATCCGGCACGGAACTTGTCACAGCCTTTGTCATGGGCCTGTGCGGCTCGGTCAACTGGGCCATGCACGGCATGATAGACATCCGCCTCGTCTTTATCATCCTGGCGGGCTCCCTGCTTGGCGTGCAGCTTGGGGCCATCGGCACCACCTACGTCAAACCCATCATGATCAAGTACGTCATGGCCGCCATCATGCTTATTGTTGCCGCAAGCCGCATTGTCGCCCTGCCGGGCTACCTCAGCGCGCTGGGGCTTATCCAGATGGGCCCGGGGATTCTCTATCTGCTCAAGGTCGTGAGCTTCATAACCATGTGCGCCGGATTGCTCGTTGGCGCGGGCATGATCCTTGGCGGCATGTGGCGCGGGCAAAAACGCAACCGCAAGGAAGCGGCGCTGGGCAGCGCGGTCTGAAGCATCTCTCATAAACAAACCCCAATAACATCTTCTCCTCAAACCCTATAGCAAAAGGGGGGTGCATTGCGTCTGCACCCCCCTTTTATTTTTCTGTCAAAGGCAGTGCGCGGACAGTTAGACCCATTGCCTATTTCCTGATTTTCTGTATGGTTTCAAAATTACCATCATACCTTGTCAGCTTTTCTGCCATCCCTTCGCAGGAGGAGCCATGCGCATATTCACGCGCAGCCTCAAGACGCAGTTTATTGAGGCATTCACGCTGCTTATCCTGCTGTCATCATGCTTTCTTGCGGCCATAACCGGGCGCGAAGCCAGCAGCGAGGCCCGCTACGAACGCGGCCTGCTGTTGACCAACCGCGTGCAATCCCTTGCCAAGGCCCTTGATCAGTCCATGTGGTTCTGGATCAAGGAGGTGGGCACCCTGCGCCACACGGTCGGGCTGCTCGGCGGCGATATGAAAAAACTATCCATCGCCGTGAACCGATTACAGGACACCATGCCCGCCTTTGCCTGGATCGGACTCATGAATCCCCAGGGCAAGGTTCTGGTCGCCACCGATGGCGTGCTGGAAGGAACAGACCTTTCCATCTGCGCCATTTTCCGCCAGGGCAAAAACGGCCTCTTTGTGGGCGATGTACGCAAGGCCTCCCTGCTTGCCCAACTGCTGCCCCACCCGGAAAACGGCCCGCTGAAATTTGTGGACATCAGCATGCCCATTGGCGAGGGCGAACTGAAAGATTGGGTGCTGGTAGCCCATCTGAGCTGGGCATGGGCCAGAGAGGTGGAGGAATACATCCTTTCGGGCGAAGGCTCGGATACCAACACCAAGATCATGGTTCTCGGTGCAGACGGCAGTGTCATCCTGGGCGGCGACAACAATGAAAAACCGCTGGCCTTGCCCCTGCTGCAAGAACTTGAACACTCCACTTCAGCCTGGGCCGTGGAAACATGGCCCGATGGCATTGCCTACCTCACCGCGGCAGTAAGCTGCACGGGATTTAAAGACTACGATGGCTTGCAGTGGAGCGTGGTTGCGCGGCAATCGCTGGATGCCGCATACGAACCCGTGCGTCGTCTTGTGGCGCGCATTCTTGTGGCTGGCCTCTTGCTTGCTGTGCTGTTCGCACTGGTTGCCGGATACATTGCCCAGCGCACCATTGCCCCCCTCAAGGCGCTTACCGCAGCAGCAGACAGGCTCAGCCGGGGCGAGCGCGTCACCATTCCGCGCAACCGGGGCATACGCGAAATTGAAGTGCTTTCAGCCTCTTTGTCCACCCTGGTTGAAAACCTCACCCGCACAGAAAAAGACCGGAACCGCATCCAGCATGCCGCAGAACGCGATGCCCTCACAGGCCTGCTGAACAGGCACGGTCTGGCTGCGCGCATTGACGAGGCCATGCCCAGCCTGACGCAAAACCAGGGGTTGGTCGAGCTGTTGTATATGGATCTGGACGGCTTCAAACCAATCAACGACGCGCACGGGCACCATGTGGGCGATGCCGTGCTGACCATTCTGGGGCAGCGCCTTACGCGGTGCCTGCGCAAGGATGATGTGCTGGTGCGGCTGGGAGGCGATGAATTTCTGGCCCTGCTCGGCCATACCAGGGGCACGCCAGACATCCTGCGCACAATTAACCGCATCCGCGAGGATGTGGGAGCGCCCATTTCCATCGACGGCCTCATGCTGCGCATCGGCATCAGCATAGGGCACGCCACATGGCACTGCGCGAACGAGTCTGTTGAAGATGCGCTCAAACGGGCCGACAGCGAACTTTACATGGTCAAACGGATGTCAAAATCCTCGCAGGAAATGCTGTAGCAGAACGCCGCCAGCATTAGCCCACCTTTCCCTCGCAGACTGTCACCACCGGCTATTTTTTTTGCACTCGGCTTAAAAGAGCGATACGCCGTCAGGCCGATTGACAGGCCCAGGCCTGCTCCTGCAAATGCCGCAGACACTTGCCCGCTGTGGCAAAATCCTTGCGCAGATCTGCATAGTCCGGCACCGTGCGCGCGCCGCCCCGGTCATAGAGCACAAGCCCGCCCGCAAAGGTATCCACATCGTCAGGGTCGTGACTGATAATCACGGCAGGGATGGTCAGGTCATCCATCAGTTCAAGCAGTTCTTCGCGCAGGCGTTCGCGCAGCAGAGGATCAAGGGCGGAAAAAGGCTCATCAAGCAGCAGAAGCAAGGGGTCTGCATTGAGCGCCCGCGCCAGAGCCGCGCGTTGCCGCTGCCCGCCAGATATCTGCGAGGGCAGGTGGGCCGCCAGATGCCCGATGCCCAAGCGTTCCAGCATGGCCTGCGCCTTGTCGCGCTCCTCGCCGCGCACCTTCCAGGGCCAGCAGCCCGTGCGCGGATAGGCCACGTTCTGCAACAGGTTCAGGTGTGGAAACAGGGCGTAATCCTGAAACATGTAGCCGATACGCCGCTTCTGCACGGAAACAAACACGCCCTGCGCATCATTGTACAACGTGCAGTCGCCAATGCGGATGTGCCCTGCATCGGGCTTTGTCAGCCCCGCTAGACACTGCATGGTCAACGACTTGCCGGAACCGGAAGGGCCAAAAAGCACCGCACACTTGTGCTCGTCGCCGATATCGTAGCGGACATCCAGATTGAAGGGCGTAACCCCGTTCCTGAAACTTTTTACCAGCCGCAACGAGATCATCTGCGCCGCCCCTTGAGTTTCACAAGCAGTTCCGCCGCCATCAGCAGGGTCACGCACACGGCGGAGGTAACAAACACAAGCCAGGAGGCCTGGAGGTCATTACCCGCCTGAAAGGCATCGTAGATGGCAAGGGCCAGAGTCTGGGTCTTGCCGGGGATATTGCCCGCAATCATCAGGGTTGCGCCAAATTCGCCCATGCCGCGCGCAAAGGCCAGCATGATGCCCGCAAAAATACCCTTCCAGGCCAAGGGTAGAGACACGCTGACAAACACCCGCCATTCCGAGGCCCCAAGCGTGCGGGCCGCGTCTTCCAGATGTTTGTCCACCTGCTCCAGCGCTGCGCGGGCCGACTTGTAGATAAGCGGAAAAACCACAACAGTGGCTGCAACCACAGCCCCCTGCCAGGAAAAAATCAGGTTGATGCCCAGTTCTGCCAGCCCATGCCCAAAAACGCCGCGCCGCCCCACCAGCAAGATAAGATAGTAGCCAAGCACTGTGGGGGGCAGCACCAGCGGCAACGAGCACAGGGCGTCCAGCAGGGCGGGCATGGGGCCTTTTTTGCGGGCCAGCCGCCAGGCCGCCAGCGTTGCCACAACAAAGGAAACAGCCGTAGCCGCTCCTGCCACGCGCAACGAAAGCTCCAGCGGGCTCCAGATAAACGCCAGGTCAAAATCCATTTCCAACTCTGCCCCCTGCCACTGAACTGATCCGTTGATACGTAAAAAATACTGAAGGCGGTTGCCGCTTCTGCCAAAACGGCAACCGCCAGTAAGCACAATCCATCATTGCAGGCCGGTGCGCAAGGGCACGGGCCGCGCCTTCATGCACTACGGCTTGGAGAAACCGTACTTGGCGAGCACTGCCAGCCCTTCAGGCGAAAGCACAAAGTTCAGAAATTCCTGGCCCATCTTGGCATCCTTGCCAGTGGTGGCAACGGCAATGGGATAGCTCACGGGATCGTGACCTTCCACAATCATGACCACTTCAACCTTGTCCGCAAGCTGCTTGGCATCTGTACGGTAAACAAAACCGGCATCAACCTCGCCACGGGCCACATAGTCCAGCACCTGACGCACGCTGTTGCCCATGATAAGCTGGGGCTGCACGGCTTCCCACAGTTTGGCGGTGTTCAGCGCGTCCTTGGTGTAACGTCCGGCAGGCACGGAATCGGGATTGCCAATGGCAACACGCTTGAATGCCTTGATGTCTTCAAGCTTGGCGGGCTTTTTGGAGCCAGCGGGCACGATAAGCACGAGGTCGTTGAGCGCAAAGTCCTTGCGCGTAGCGGGGTCAACAACCTTGGCGGCCACGGCCTTGTCCATGGTGCCCTGGTCGGCAGAGGCAAAGACGTCTACGGGCGCGCCTTCCTGAATCTGTTTGAGCAGCGGATTGGAGGCAGCATAGTTGGTGTGCACCTGCAAGCCGGTGTGCTTCTTTTCAAACACGCCTTTGATTTCGTTAAAGGCATTTGTAAGGCTGGCAGCGGCAGAAACGGTTATTTCCGCAGCCTGAACGGGAAGGCTGAGCAAGGCCACGCAACCCAGCGCCAAAGCTATGCGGCAAAAGGCCCCACGAGCGTATGCAGTCTTTTTCATGAAATTCCTCCGTGCGCCAGAAGCGCGGTTTGTACATCAACAGTACAGAACCCTTGAGGGCGAGCAATACAGTCACGTTTTTTGATGAAAGCGTGAACACTGTACAACAAAAGGGTTTTACTTGTATAAGGCAGGAAAACTGACGGGAATCAGCATGGAAAAAAACAAAAACCGTGAGGAAATGGCCGCGCTTTTGCGCTCCCTCTCTTCCGCAGACAGGGCATGGCTGCGCCAGCGCCTTATGCGGCGCGACTCCGCCGCTCTGCTGCAGGATACAGGGCGCATCAGCCCGCGCGAGCTTCTGGCCGTGGAAACATGGCTGTGGGAACGGGCCAGCGCTGCCCGTGGCCCGCGCGAAAAGCGCCCTCGCCTGCGCATGTGGCTGATTTTCATGCTGCTGCGCTACGCAGCCCTGCGGCTTGTGGAAATTTTTGAAATCATGCCTGCGCATCTTGATTTTCAGGACGGCGTTATCCATGTGCCGGGCAGCAACGATGCCCCCGGTCGCGAGGTTCCCCTGCCGCTTACCATCAGCCGCCGCCTCAAGCGTGTGCTGGAAGACCCGGCGCTGTTTCCTGAAACCCGCGAGCTCATGCGCTGCGACGCCAGTTATGTGCGCCGCTGCCTGCAACAGTGCGGCGCTGCCTGCGGCCTGCCCAAAGGCCTTTTGAGCGCCCGCGCCCTGCGCCATACCCGCGCCCTTGAGCTGGGCAGACAAGGCCTGCCCCTGCCCGTTGTGGATATTTTTCTTGGCCGGCGATCCGCGCCCGGCCAGAGCGGCATTGTCCGCTGCGACCCGCAGGAGGCCAAACGCCTGCTGCGCGAACAACTGCAAAGGGAGCGACCCATGAAAACCAGTGCGCGCAACGTCTTTCAGGGGCGCATAACCTCATTGCGCCAGAGCGGGCTGCTGGTCGAAGTGGTGCTGCGTACCGCAGGCGGCCTGCGTGTGGCCTCGCTCATTACGGACGAAAGCGCCAAGACCCTGGCCCTCAATGAAGGCAAGCTGGTCAATGCCAGCATCAAGGCACCCTGGGTGCTGGTGCAGGGGGGCGAACTCTCGCCCAAAAGCTCCCCTCCGGCGGAGAACTGCTTTACCGGCGTAGTGGAAAGAGTGCGGGAAGATGAAATGGTGGCTGAAATTCTGGTGGCGCTCGGCGAAGGCAGTCAGGTCTGCGCCCTGCGCAACCGTGGGCCGGAAAACCCCATCAATCTTGTGGCCGGGCAAACCGTAACGGTATTTTTCAAGGCTTTTTCCGTCATTCTCACCGTAGATTAGCCAGAAACTCACAAACAAAGCCGCGCCAACAGTCGTTATGACCATCGGCGCGGCTTTATCATTTTTTTATTGCAGCGACAGTTTACTGGCAGGCATTACTTCCACAGGGCGCGGTTTTCTTCCATAAAGCGCTCAAAGGCCTCAATGGCTCGCGCCATATCCTGACGCCCCACGCCATTGTAAGTTGTCAGCCGCAGATGATTCTTGCCCATGCCCTTAGCCAGCAGCCCCAGAGGTGCAAGCTTTTGCTCGAACCATTCTGAAGACCTGCCGGAAGCGCTTATATCCAGCATCACAATATTGCTCTGCACAGGCGTGAGCACAAACTCGTCATAGGCCGCCAAGGCCGCGCTGAGATGGCGGGCGTTTTCGTGGTCTTCCGCAAGGCGCTCAATGCCCGTGCGCAGGGCCACCAGCCCGGCAGCGGCCATAATGCCCGCCTGCCGCATGCCGCCGCCAAGCAATTTGCGCGTCTGCCGCGCCTGGGCAACGAACTCGCGCGTTCCGCACAGCACGGAACCGAACGGAGCGCCCAGCCCCTTGGAAAGGCAGAACATCACGCTGTCCGCGCAGGCGGCCAGATGCGCGGCGTCCACCCCGAGGGCCACGGCGGCGTTGAACAGACGCGCGCCGTCCATATGCACGGGAACCGCCGCCTTGCGGGCCGTAGCGGCGAGCGCCTGCTGCCGCGCCAGCGACACGCAGATGCCGCCGCCGAAGTTGTGGCTGTTTTCCACACAAGCCAGCTTGAGGCCCGGCGTCGCGCAAGCGGATGCAAAGGACGCGACTTCGGGCATGCCCTCCGCATCACGCGTATAAAACACCGGCTTAACGGCCAGGAACTTTTCCATGAATGGCGACTTTTCGGTGCGGAACACATGCAGGTCCGGCTCCAGAGCCGCAGCATCGCCACGGTCGCACCAGGTTGCCAGCGCGACGAGATTGGCCATGGTTCCCGACGGGCAAAAAAGCGCGGCTTCCTTGCCCAGCAGTTCGGCAGCATAATCTTCCAGCCGATTGACTGTGGGGTCGCCGCCGCGCCCTTCCGCATCAACACGGCCATCATCGCCCACTTCGGCCTCGCGCATGGCGGCGCGCATGGCCTCGGTGGGAATGGTCAGGGTATCACTGCGCAGATCGACTACAGACATGAATTTCACCTTTTAGACTTCGGCGGTTTCTTCCGTCGGTTCATAGGCAATGCCCGCCCAGCGCATGACAAGCTTCACCGCGACGGTGTTGCTGACCACGTTGACGGCTGTACGGCCCATGTCCAGAAAAGCGTCCACCCCCGCGATGATGGCCAGAGCCTCCACAGGAATGCCAATGGTGGTCAGCACCATGGCAATGGCCACAAGGCCGCCTGAGGGCACGTTGGCGCTGCCCTTGCTGGCAAGCGTGGTCACCACGATGATGGAAAGCAGGGTGCTGGGATCCAGCGGAATGTTATAGGCATCCGCCAGAAAGCCCACGGCCAGCGCAAAATACATGATGGAGCCGTCGCGGTTGAAGGCATAGCCCAGAGGCAGCACCACAGAGGCTACGGCCTTGGGAACGCCCATTTCCACCAGTTTTTCCATGTGCAGGGGCAGTGTCGCCTCTGACGAGCGCGTGGCAAAGGCCAGAATCACAGGCTCGCTCACGGCCTTGGCGGTCTTGAGGGGGTGCTCGCCGATGCAGAGCATCAAAATGGCAAACAGCACCAGCAGCACGCCAAGCCCCAGATACATGACCAGGACCAGCTTGAGCAGGGCCAAAATGGTGTGCATGCCCTGCGTGGAAAACAGCCAGGCAATGATGGCGAAGATGGCAATGGGCGACAGGGCGATGATCCAGCCCGTGAGCTTGAAAACAGCGCCCATCAGAGCGTCCAGCACGTCAACGAGAGGCTTTGCCCTGCTGCCGGTGGAGGCCAGAGCAAGACCCAGCAGCACAGCAAACACCAGCACGGGCAGGAGGTTGGTGCCCGACATGGCCGCGAACACGTTGGAGGGGATCATGTCGAGGAAAAACTTTGTCCAGTTGACCGTGGTATTGATGTTCTTGGGCAGTTCTGCGGTGTGCGACAGATTGACGCCCACGCCGGGGTGGAACATGCCGTTGAGGGCAAGGCCAATGATGATCGCCACCACCGTGGCAATAAAAAAATAGAGCAGGCTGATAACGGAAACCTTGCCCAACTGCTTGGCGCTGTTGCCCATCTGGTAGATGCCAAGGGTGATGGCCGTGAACACCAGCGGCACCACGATCATCTTGATGGCCTGCACAAAGGCCGTACCCACCGGGGCCAGAGCCTGGGAAAAGTGCGGCGCAATAAAGCCGAACACAATGCCCAGAACAAGGCCGAGCACCATCTGAATTGGCAGCGGAATGGGCCGCTTTTTGCTGGTTTTTGTCATTTCCATCGCCTCTCTTCCCCCTCTGTTCCTTGCACGTAAAACGCCTTGTGATGCTCAGCGGCCAAGTTTAGTCGAGAACTGCAAGCAGTGAGCGCAGTTTCGTTTCCATGGCCTTTTGCAGATGATCCCAGACAAGCTGGTGAGCCAGGGTTTGATTGCGATCCAGAATGGCGTTGCCAATGGCGATATGTTCCTTGATCACCACGCGTGTCCGTTCTGCATCGTAATTTTTGACGCGCTGCATGGCCAAGGAGTTCTGCACGCGCACGTCTGCATAGAGTTTTGCCAGCCGCGTGTTGCCAGCGGCCTGAAATATGGCTTTGTGGAAATCCCAGCCGATGCGCTGCGCTTCAAAGGTATCAAGCTCCGGCCCGTTGGGCAGGGCCTGAAGTTCGGCAAGACAGGCCCGCAGCTCAGGGCTGCCGCCTTTTTCTGCCGCCAGCTTGGCGGCCATGCCTTCGAGCGCCAGACGCACCTCGTGAATTTCTTTCAGGTCTTCCACAGACAGGCGCTGCACAAAGGTGCCCCGCAGGGGCACGCTCATGAGAACGCCCTCCCTGCACAGATCCTTGATGGCCTCGCGCACTGGCGTGCGCCCAAGTTGCAGGCTTTCAGCCAGGCTGCGTTCCGACAGTTCTTCGCCGGGGCTGAGCTGCCCTTGCGCGATCATGGAACGGATGGCCTCATACGCTGTGGAAGATGCCTTGGTGTTTGTCTGCTTCATAACTGGTATACCAGCACAAAGCCAAATAAATGTCCATACGCCACAGTGCGGCTCCAGCATGTTAACCTTATAATATTACAGAGGGGTGGAGTTTTTTGACCGAGAATAAACGAGTTGATTTGCGGCAACACCAAGTGAAACCAACAGGAGTTCTTATGAAACCAGCTGAGCAAAGCCGTTAATGACGCAACCAGCCCCCCAGAGCCAACGATTGTGTCCGACAAAGATTTTTGGGCGCTGGCAAGGAAGTAGTTATTTTTGCGAAGGGAGTGTACTCTGACAGTACTCGACCCGAGCAAAATTACTTCTGACGCAGCCAGCGCTCAAAAAGACCGTCGGACACCCCTCAGGGGAGTCGCAGAACTTGCCTTGCCACAACTCCCTCGCCCCCAGCGCCCGCCGCAAATCCCCCAGCAGGCCGCGCTTGTCCGTGGCCCAGGTGGGGGCCAGCAGTTCACCGGGGGCTGGGTCGCTCTGGAGGCGGTGCATGACAATGTGCGAAGGGATGCGCGGCAGGGCGGCGCAGAGAAGGTCGACATATTCATCGCGCCAGAGGGGATGATACTGGCCTGCGGCGTACTGGCGGGCAAGTTCCGTCCCCTTGGGCACGTAAACGTTGTGCAGTTTGAGGCCGCTTATCGGCAGGGAGAGCGCCCAGTCCAGACTTTGCAGAAAATGGCCTTCGCCTTCACCGGGCAGCCCGGCCATGAGGTGAGCGCATACGGCAATGCCGCGCGCTGCGGCCATGCGCACGGCATTTTCAGCGCTGGCTGCGGAATGGCCCCGGTTAATGCGGGCCAGGGTTTGGTCATGGGCCGTCTGCAAGCCCAGCTCCAGCCAGAGGTCGCAATCAAGGGCTGCGAGCAGGTCGAGCTTTTCGTCATCAAGACAATCGGGGCGGGTTCCCACGGCAATTCCAAAACAGCCGGGCAGTTGGCGAATCGTTTGGAGCAGTTGTTGCAGGCGTTCTGATGGCCCATACGTGTTAGAGAAGGATTGCAGGTATGCAATAAAGCGCGTATTGGGGTCGTCCCGCAGATATATGGAACGCCAGAAATTCCACTGTTGCAGTAGGGAATCGCCTTGTTTTGCACGGCCCGAGCCGGACCCATCGGCATTGCAAAACGTGCAGCCGGAAAATGAAAGCGTACCGTCGCGGTTGGGGCAGGAGGCCCCGGCGTCAAGTGGAATTTTTTGCACCCGGCTGCCATAGCGTCGATTATAATAAGCGGCCAGAGTATGCCAGCGCTGCATGTTTGCGTCCCTTGAAGGCTTATTTCCGCGCCTTCCGGCGGGACAAATATTTTAACCCTGCGTCCACCGTCTTGACTTCATGCCAGTTTTAGCAGAACAGTTTTCAGCCTGACGTTACCAATTCCAACAGCGCCCCCACTCCAGGCCTCTTCGCCTCGCCGGGTGCGGGAGTTGTTTCAACATGACGGTAAGGTAGCACACCAGCACAGCGAGGCAAGTTAGAGTAATGTCCAAAATTCTGGATTTCGCACTAGGATTGTTTTCCAATGATCTGGCCATTGACCTTGGCACAGCCAACACCTGCGTTTATGTCAAGGGGCAGGGAATTGTGTTGCGCGAGCCCTCGGTGGTCGCGGTCAAAAAAGACCCGCGCGGCAACAATGTAGTTCTTGCCGTTGGGCACGATGCCAAGCGCATGCTGGGCAGAACCCCTGGCAACATCTGGGCTATCCGCCCCATGAAAGACGGCGTTATCGCCGACTTTGAAGTTACCGAGGCCATGCTGCGCCACTTTATCGCCAAGGTTCACAATTCGCGGCGTCTTGTGCGCCCGCGTATCATGATCTGCGTACCTACGGGCATCACCCAGGTGGAAAAGCGCGCCGTGAAAGAGTCGGCCCAGTCCGCTGGCGCACGTGAAGTGTACCTCATCGAAGAACCCATGGCAGCGGCCATCGGCGCGGATCTGCCCATTCAGGAACCCACCTCCAACATGGTGGTGGATATCGGCGGCGGCACCACTGAAGTGGCGGTCATCTCCCTTTCGGGCATTGTGTACTCGCGCTCTGTGCGCGTGGGCGGCGACAAGATGGACGAAGCCATCATGACCCACGTCAAGCGCAAGTATAACATGCTCATCGGTGAATCTTCCGCTGAAGAAATCAAGATCAAGATCGCATCCGCCTACCCGCTCGATCCGGAACAACAGATCGAAGTCAAGGGCCGCGACCTTGTGACGGGTATTCCGCAGAACATTATCATCACCTCTGAAGAAGTGCGCAAAGCCATTTCTGAACAGGTGGACAGCATCGTTCAGGCTGTGCGCATCGCCCTGGAACAGACCCCGCCGGAACTGGCGGCGGATATTGTGGACAGGGGCATTGTGCTCACGGGCGGCGGCGCGCTGCTCAAGGGCCTTGACCAACTGCTGCGCGAAGAAACCTCGTTGCCCATTACGGTTGTGGACGATCCCTTGTCCACGGTTGTGGTGGGTACTGGCAAAGCGCTGGACAACCTGCACATTCTCAAAGAAGTGTGCATCGACTAGAACCGACCTTGTCCTCGCGCCCCTGTGCGGCTGACGCAATGCCGGAACACAAGCTTCCGGTTTTGCGTCTCCGGCTCAGGGGCGCGGTTTATTCCGCACCGGCTTTCAGGAGCTTCCGCCTGTGACACTGCGGCGTCTTCTCCTCCTTTCGGGCATTTTGCTCATCCTGTTTCTGGGCATGTACTCCTGGAATCAGCGCACGCGCGTTCTGGATGACCTGGCTGCGAAACTGGGGCTTGAAATCACCGGCGCGGTGCTCACGCCTGTTCGTTCCGCGCAGGACGCTGCGGAAACCATGTGGGATCGCTACTTTGACCTTGTGGGCGTGCGTGAAGAAAACGAAGCCCTCAAGCAAAAGGTGGACGAGCTTGAAGCGCGCCTGCTTGCCAATGGTGAAGACCTGGCCGAGCTCAAACGCCTGCGCGCACTGGTGCAACTGCCGGTAGACCAGACATGGCGCCCCCTTGGCGCCCGCGTTCTTTCCGGCCGCATGGGCCCCAACGCCGTTCTTGACAGCATCACCATCAGCCGGGGTTACAGCACGGGCGGGCGGCCGGGCACGCCGCTGGTTACCCACCTTGGCTTGGTTGGCCGCGTTCTCAAGGCCAGCGCCCACAGTTCCATTGTGTTGCTCCTCACTGATCCCAGCAGCCGCATAGCCGTTTTTTCGCAAGAAAGCCGGGCTCCCGGCATCCTCATGGGCATGGGCACGGGCCAAAAGCTTGAAGTCAACTTTGTGCAGCGCGATGCCAAGGTCAAGCCAGGCGAAATAATCATCACCTCCGGTCTGGACGGCAAGTACCCCAAGGGCATACCCGTGGCGCGCGTACTGCGCGTGGCTCCTTCGGACTACACCCAGTTCATGGCCATCAAGGCTGAACCGCTGGTTGACCTGCAACACCTTGAAGAAGTGCTGCTGCTCGAATCCACCGGCGCGCCCCGCCCGCTGGAACCCAGCGAAGCTCCCAAAGAATTCGTCGGCCCGCCCGCGCCCAAAAGCGCCACGCCATGAGAACGCTCCGCAGCATTGCATGGTGGGCCTTTTTCATGGCCTGCGCCATTGTTTTGCAGGCGGCGGTACCGGGGCTTGACGTGCTCACGGTGGGCCTGATCATCCTGTTGCAGGAACGGGATTATAAAAATATGCTCTGGCTGCTGCCCGTGTTCATCCTGTTGCAGGAAGGCATGGGCACGCGCCCCTTCGGGGCCGTCATTGTCTGGTATGCCGCAGTCATTTTGCTGTTCAAGATGGGCCGCTGGCTGTTTGAAGTGGAAAATTTCATTTTTGTCTTTCTGCTGTCAGCCTGCCTGGGCGCCGCATACTACGCCATTGCGTGGCTCATGGCCCCTTTGCAGAACCTGCCTTTCGATGTGCAGGGAACCCTGGACACAAGCCTGATTCAGGCAATCTTTGTGCCCTTCGCCTGGCGGCTGTTGGTGGCCACCCGCCACTGGAACCCCAATGATCAGGAAAACTGACAATACCTCGCTGCTGGCGCACAAAGACAAGGCGCAGCATAAGGGCATTCGCTCCTGGCTCAAGATTCAGGTCGAGAGCGAAGGCTATCAGCCGCCGCGCGCTGGCGCAATCCTGCTTCAGGTTCTTGTGGGTCTGATGTTTTTTGTGCTTGTGGTGCGCTTCTGGTATTTGCAGGTACACAGAGGCGAAGAATTTGCGCGTCAGGCGCAGGACAACCGCCTGCGCATCGAGCGCATCTTTGCCCCTCGCGGGCGCATCATGGACGATAAGGGCAAGGTGCTGGCCGACAACCGTACCGCATACGGCCTTTCCATCGTGCGCGAAGACTGCCACGACATCCCGGCCACCCTGGCCCAGATAAGCGAATGGTCGGGCATTCCCCTCCAGCAGGTCTGGGACAAGTTCCGTCAGGATCGCTTCAAGGTCAAACCCTTTGAGCCTCTGCTGCTCATCACCGATATCGACTTTGACCTTGTGGCCCGCATTGAATCCGAGATTCACGAATGGCCGGGGCTTGAAATTGTGGTGCGCACCAAGCGCAGCTACCCCGAGAAGGAGCTTTTCGCCCATATTCTTGGCTACGTGGCAGAAGCCAACGAGCAGGAAATGGCCGCGGACAGCGCCCTTGCCATGGGCGATCTGGTAGGCAAGCAGGGGCTGGAACTGGAGCTGGAAAAGCAGTTGCGGGGCCGCAAGGGCCTGTACGATGTCGAGGTTGACGCCCACGCCCGGGTGCTTGGCAAAACCCTGCGTGATGAACCGCGCGGCGGGCACGAAATACATCTTTCGCTTGATGCGGGCCTGCAAAAGGCCGCCTGGGACGCCCTCGGCGGCGAGGCTGGCTGCATCGTGGTCATGGAGCCGGACAGCGGCAAACTGCGCGCCCTGGTAACATCCCCGGCCTACGACAACAATCTTTTTGCTGCGGGCATTTCGCAACGCGACTGGGACGCACTGCGCACCAATAACCGCTTTCCCTTGCAGAACCGCGTTATCCAGAGCGTCTACCCCCCAGGTTCCGTATGGAAGCTGGTTATGGCCACCATGCTGCTTGAAAAGGGCGTCAACCCGCGTGAAAGCGTGTTCTGCCCTGGTCAGGTCAAGCTGGGCAACCAGATTTTCCGCTGCTGGAAGCGTGGCGGGCACGGCTCGGAAGACCTCGTGCACGCGCTCATCGACTCCTGCGACGTCTATTTCTACCTCATGGGTGACCGCCTGGGCATTGACAAGTTGGAAGAATTCGCCAAGGCTTGTGGATTCGGGCGGCCTACAGGCATTGACCTGCCGCACGAAAAATCGGGCCTTGTGCCTTCGCGCGACTGGAAACGGCGGCGTTTTGGGCGCCCGTGGACGCGCGGTGAAACCTACAACGTGTCCATCGGCCAGGGCTACACTCTGGTGACGCCGGTGCAGGTGGCCGTATTTGTTTCGGCTCTGCTCAACGGCGGCGATCTGCTCAAGCCCCAGCTTGTGGATGACGCCACCCGCGAAGTGCGGGGTCGCGTACCCGCCAAGCCTGAGACGCTCAAGTTTGTGGTGGAGGCCATGCGCCGCACTGCCAACGGCGGCACAGCCAAGGTTGTGGGCCGCAAGGATGCCGACATGGGCGGCAAAACAGGCACGGCGCAGGTGGTCAAGCTCAAGATGGCTGCGGGCGACCGCCGCCTGAAAATGTCAGAGATGGAATACGCCCAGCGAGACCACGCATGGATTGCCACCTGGGGAGTTAAAGACGGCAAAACCTATGTGGTTATTGTCATGGTAGAACACGGCGGCGGCGGTTCAAGCGTGGCTGGCCCTGTGGCCCGCAAGGTTTACGACTATCTTTTCGGGCCTGATCCTAACGCGCCCATGATCGTGTTGCCTGCCCCAACCGCAGCCGTAGCCCCCCCGGACTAGGCAACATGGGCAAAGAGCCGGCACGGCGCGCAGGGGCAAACAATGTTTGCTCCAATGGCAAGAGCGCAGCCAACAAGCGCAGCAAAGCCCGCCACGGGCAAGGAGTGTTGCGGTGCGGTGCGGCGGCATATGGGCAAGCCTTTTCACACCACCCTGCAACCACGCATTCCTGACAAGCGGACAAGCGGCATGGATAATCGCCTTTTCAGCTATATCAACTGGGGCCTTCTGGCCTGTATGCTGCTGCTCTATCTTGTGGGCGTGGGCAACCTGTATTCCGCCAGCGGTACGCGCGTGGAATCTGGCCTGGCATTCAATTCCTTTTATCAGCGCCAGCTGATCTGGGGCCTGTGCGGCCTGGTATGCATGCTGCTGGCAATGGTTTTTGACTACCGCCAGTTGCGCAACCTTGCCTGGCCCTTCTTTCTCATAACCGTCTTTCTTCTGCTGCTGGTGCCCATTGCGGGCAAAACAGTCTACGGTGCCAAGCGTTGGATTTCGCTGGGTTTCATGAGCTTGCAGCCTTCAGAAATGGCCAAGCTTTCCGTACTGGTTCTGGTAGCGCGCCTGCTGGCGCGCGACAGCCGCCCCCTGGGCTGGAAAAATTTTTGCAGCGTGCTTTGCGTGGGCCTTGTTCCTTGCGGGCTCATTATCGTTCAGCCCGATCTGGGCACTACCCTGCTGATATTGCTGATCATGGGCGGCATGATCCTGTTCCACGGGCTTAAGGGCTACGTGCTCAAAACGTGCCTTCTGGTTGCGCCAGCCGCTGTCGCCTTTATGTGGTTTGTGGGCATGCACGATTACCAGCGTCAACGCATCCTGACGTTTCTGGACCCCGGCAACGACCCGCGCGGCACAGGGTATCACATCATCCAGTCGCGCATTGCCATTGGCTCGGGCGAATTGTGGGGCAAGGGTTTTCGCGAAGGCACGCAGAGCCAGTTGCGCTTTCTGCCCGAACGCCACTCCGACTTTGCCGTGGCTGTTTTTGGCGAGGAATGGGGCTTTGTGGGCTGCGTGGCTCTGGTCACGCTGTTCTGCCTGTTTTTGCTTTCCATCTTCTCAACCGCAGTTCAGGCCAAGGATCGCTTTGGCAGTACCCTCGTGGTTGGGGTGTTTTTCTACTTTTTCTGGCAGATTTTTATCAACATGGGCATGGTCATAGGCCTCATGCCGGTGGTGGGCATTCCCTTGCCCTTCATCAGCTACGGCGGCAGCGCCACAGTGGTCAACTTCACACTGCTTGGCATTGTACTCAACGTGTCCATGCGACGTTTCATGTTTAAAAGCTAACTGTAAAGCCAAAGGGGATAAACGTGGCAAAGGACGAAATAGCGTACCTCGGCTCCGATACCGTCTATGAAGGCAAACTCAACTTCAAGGGCACTGTGCGCATTGAAGGCCGCTATACTGGCGAAATTGTCAGTGACGGTACGCTCAACGTGGGCAAGGATGCTCAGGTGCAGGGCACCCTTGATGTGGGCGAACTGCTGCTTTCCGGCCACTTCACCGGCGATGTGACGGCCAAACGCCGCATCGTGGTTTACAGCTCCGGGGTGCTCGAAGGTCAGGTTGTCACGCCCAATCTGCTTACAGAAGAAGGCGGAATCATCGAAGGTCAGATCAGCATGAAGACCCCGGGCAAGCCCAAGGCATAAGGGTGCAAAGCAAGAACGCCTGAGGGTGCGCCCAGCCGTTTTTTCACAACGTTCGGCCTTCCCTTCGCGGACAGACCAATGAGAGCCTGTGGCAATTTTGCTGCGCACCCCAGAAAGGATTCTGCCAATGCAAATATCCCGGCCAGCAGCCTCCTGAAATAGCGCTGCATTGGTGCACTCTTGCCTGTTTATGGCATATTCGCCGGGCCATGCCACACCACATTTGCCTGATGCAGAAAAATAGCGCATAGTTGGAACTGGAAAACGTGTTACAAACCAGATCAACAATTCATGCGCGGCAGGCTTTAATGCCTGTCGAAACGCTTTCCTCAGGAGGCACCTATGGCACACGATTATTTCCGTGCGCTCAGGGATGTGGCGCTGGTTATCAACTCCAGCCTTGAGCCCCGCGAAGTTCTGCACAAAATCACCGAGCAAACCGCCGTTACCATGGGCTGCAAAGCAAGCACCATCCGTCTGCTGGACAGCACCGGACGCTTCTTGCTGCCCAGCGCCGCCCACGGCCTTTCCTCCACCTATATGCGTAAAGGCCCGGTGGAAGTGAAACGCAGCGGCCTTGACGGCGAAGTGCTTTCCGGCAAGACCATTCACCTCAAGGACGCCACCGCCGATGGGCGCTTTCAGTACCCGGAATCGGCCAAGGCCGAAGGGCTTGTTTCCGTGCTGTCCTCCCCCCTCATGGCTGACGGCAAAGCCATTGGCCTCATCCGCGTGTACTCCGATGTGGAGCGCGAATTCAGCGCCGATGAGGAAACCTTCATGGAAGCCGTAGCTGCCATTTCGGCGCTGGCCATTGAAAACTCCCGCCTGCATGAAGCCCTGCGCAACAATTACGAGCTGATGGCCAAACACGCCTACTCTCTCTACGAAGACTAGGCCGCGCACAGGCGGATTTGTTCCGGCTGCCTAGGCAGGTTTTCAACAGCCCGAGCGGCAAAGGCATTGCCTAAAAGTGGCAGGGCTTTCTTCCGGAGGCCAGAACCGCCGGGCGCAGTGCATGCGCTTTGCAAATTTGAGCCGTTGAATTCCGGCGGCAACGCACGACAACGATTTTTCCCTCTACGCTATGAGGAACTTGCATATGAGCAGAATCAAAGTAGGCATCAACGGCTTTGGCCGTATTGGGCGGCAGGTTTTCCGCGCCCTGCACCAGAGCTACCGCGACAAAGTAGAAGTGGTTGCCATCAATGACCTGTTTGACGCGGAATCCAATTTCCACCTGCTGGAATACGATTCCGTCTATGGACGCGCCAACCTTGACGCCAAGGTCAACGGTCAGGACGCCACAGTAGGCGACTGGAACATCCACTGCTTTGCAGAACGCGACCCCAAGCAGCTTACCTGGGGCGCGCATGATGTTGACATCGTGGTGGAAAGCACGGGCATCTTCCGCTCTGCCACCCAGGCGGCCGTGCATATTGAAAATGGCGCCAAAAAGGTCATCATCACCGCCCCCGCCAAGGACGAAGACATCACCATCGTCATGGGCGTGAACCACGAGCAGTACGACCCGGCCAAGCACCACGTTGTGTCCAACGCCTCGTGCACCACCAACTGCCTGGCCCCGGTGGCCCTTGTATTGCAGCGCAAATTCGGCATCCAGATGGGCAACATGACCACCATCCATGCCTATACCAACGATCAGCGCATCCTCGACATGGCCCACAAGGACCCGCGTCGCGCCCGCGCTGCTGCCTGCAACATCATCCCCACCTCCACCGGTGCGGCTCAGGCCGTGGCCAAGGTTATTCCCGAACTCAAGGGCAAGTTCACGGGCTATTCGCTGCGTGTGCCCACGCCCACGGTTTCAGTTGTGGACTTTTCGGGCATTCTGGAAAAATCCACTGATACCGAAAGCCTGCTCGGCGAACTCAAGGAAGCTTCGGAAACCTACCTCAAGGGCATTCTGGCTTACAACGAAAAGCCCCTGGTTTCCATGGACTTCAAGGGCGACCCGCATTCTTCCATTCTTGAAGCCCCCTACACCACCGTGCAGGAAGGCCGCCTGGTCAAGATTGTGGCCTGGTACGACAACGAATGGGGCTATTCCAACCGTGTGTGCGACCTCGCTTGCCTCATGGGGGCCAAGGGCTTCTAGCACCGCACCGTATAACGGCACAGAACGGCCCCCGGTCAGCCGCTTCGCAAGAAGCGGGCCGGGGGCCGTTGTTCGTACAGGGAGGAACGCGCCGTGGGCAGTACAGCACAAAATGAACCGTCTGTTCTTGATCTTCCTGTGGGCATAGACGCCGCTGGAGAACGCGAAGAATTTGACAGCATGGGGCAGGTCATGGTGCCTGCCAACCGATACTGGGGCGCCCAGACGCAACGCTCGCTCGAACATTTTTCCATTGGTGACGACAAGATGCCGCTGGAAATCTGCCGCGCCCTTTGCCTGATCAAAAAGGCCAGCGCGCAGGTCAACGCCCGCATGGGAAGGCTGCCCGCCTGGAAGGCGCAGGCCATTGACCGCGCCGCGCAGGAAGGCATGGACGGCCTGCTGGACGAACATTTTCCGCTCTACGTGTGGCAGACAGGCTCCGGCACCCAGACCAACATGAATGTGAACGAAGTGCTGTCCAACCGGGCCATCCAGCTGATTGGCGGCGTCATGGGAAGTCAGAAGCCCGTTGGCCCCAATGATGATGTGAACATGAGCCAGTCGTCCAACGACGCCTTTCCTACGGCCATGCATCTGGCCGCCGTGCAAAGTTGTGATACGCGCCTGCTGCCGGAGGTGGAAGCCCTGGCCGATGCCGTGGAACGCAAGGCGGTACAGTGGATGGACGTGGTCAAGATTGGCCGCACCCACTTGCAGGATGCCGTGCCCCTCAGCGTGGGGCAGGAATGGTCAGGCTATGCCGCCCAGCTGAGGGCCTGCATTGCGGATATTCAGGCCGCCCGCGAGGGACTCTACCCCCTGGCTCTGGGCGGCACCGCCGTGGGTACCGGGCTGAACGCGCCAAAGGGCTTCAGCATGGCAGTTGCGGAAGAACTGGCTAACATCACGGGCAAGCCCTTTGTCACTGCGCCCAACAAGTTCATGGCCCTTGCCTCCCAGGATGCCATCGTGCGCTTCAGTGCCGCCCTGCGCGGTCTGGCCGTGGCTTTGGTCAAAATAGCCAACGACATGCGCTGGCTGGCGGCTGGCCCGCGTTGCGGCCTAGGCGAACTGCAACTGCCGGAAAACGAACCCGGTTCGTCCATCATGCCCGGCAAGATCAACCCCACCCAGTGCGAGGCCCTGATCATGATCTCCATACAGGTCATGGGCAACGACAGTGCCGTGGCCCTTGCGGGCAGCCAGGGCAATTTTGAGCTCAATGTCATGCGCCCCGTAGCCATCAAAAATGTGCTGCAATCCATCAATATTCTGGGCGACGGTTGCCGCAAGTTCAGGGAACATTCCGTTGAAGGCACAAGGCTCAACAGGGCGAAAATTGATTCGTTCGTCAATAATTCCCTGATGCTGGTCACGGCGCTTTCGCCCGTTATCGGCTATCAGCAGGCGGCAAAAATTGCAGAGAAGGCCTCGGCGGAAGGGCTCACTCTCAGGCAGGCGGCTCTGGAGCTGGGAAGCGTGACCGAAGAACAGTTCGACAGCATCGTGCGGCCAGAAACCATGATCGGCAACGGCCTGGCTGGCGCGTAGGCTCGGAGGCCTGCACGCGCCCTGAAATCAAACATCCGGCAGGGAATCCCCTGCCGGATGTTTGATTTTGCAAAAGCGTCCCGCACTGGGCGGGCCGCATGCTATGCGAAGTTGTAGCCCTGTTCCAGCGCCTTGGCGTTGGCGGAGATCAGTTTGGCATAGTGCGCGCTGACCACACGGTTCAGCGCTTCCTGCACCACATTGAGGGGCAGCGCGCCCGTTGCCTTGAGCCATGCGCCCAGGGCCACCATGTTGGCCATTTTCACATTGCCCAGTTCGTGGGCCATGTCGTTCACGGGAATGTAGACCGTGCGCTTTGCGGCATCGAGCAGGTTCTGCGCCACCAGCGAGGCATTGACGATCTGTACGCCATCCGCGCTCAGCCGGGGCTGGAACTTGGAAAGCGAAGGCTCGTTGAGAATGATGGTGGACATGGGCTCGCGCACCAGGGGCGAGCCGATGTGGTGCTCATCAAGCACCACAGTGCAGTTGGCCGTGCCGCCGCGCATTTCTGCCCCATAAACGGGGATAAAGCTCACTTCAAGCCCGTGTTCCATGCCGGCCTGCGCCAGCAGGTTGCCAATAAGCATGACGCCCTGACCGCCAAAACCGGCAATAATCACATCCTGATATGCGTTAGACATGATCCGCCTCCACGCTGGCCGTCACATCCTTGTACACCCCAAGGGGGAATACGGGCATCATGGCCTCGGCAATCCGCTTGTTGGCGGCAATGGGATCCAGATGCCAGTTGGTGGGGCAGCCGGAAAGCAGCTCGATGAAGCCAAAGCCAAGACCCTGCAACTGCACTTCAAAGGCTTTGCGCATGGCCTTTTTTGATTCGCGCACATGCTTGACCGAATCCAGCGAGCAGCGGGCGGAATAGGCCACGCCGTCCAGCTGGGCCATGATCTCGGCCATGCGGATGGGGCCGCCCTCATTGCTGATGGAGCGCCCCTGCCGCGATGTGGTGGTCTTTTGGCCCACCAGGGTGGTGGGGGCCATCTGCCCGCCGGTCATGCCGTACACCGTGTTGTTGATGAAGATGCCGGTGATCTTTTCGCCACGGTTGGCGGCGTGCATGGATTCGGCCATGCCGATGGCAGCCATGTCGCCGTCGCCCTGATAGGTGAACACCACAGCATCAGGGCGGGCGCGGCGTACGCCTGTGGCCACGGCGCAGGCGCGGCCATGCGGGGCCTCAAGGCCGTCCACGTTAAAGTAATCGTAAGTGAATGTGGCGCAGCCCACCGAGGCCACCAGAATGGTGCGTTCGGCCACGCCCAGTTCGTGCAGCACCTCGCTCACCAGCCTGTGGGCAATGCCGTGGTGGCAGCCGGGGCAATAGTGGGTGGGGCGCTCGTTGAGCACGGGATTGGTATCAAAAACCAGGCTTTCGCCCTCGGCGGGACGCAATGCGTCCAGTTCCTGAGCTTGCATGATTAGTTCTCCTTGAGGGCCTGAAGCATGGGTTCGCGCAGGGCATCGGCGCCGATGAACAGCCCCGGCATGACGCCGTGCCACAGCACGGATGCGGGCGCAACGCCCGGCTGGCCAAAGAGGGCCAGGCGGACATCTTCCACCATCTGCCCCGTGTTCTGCTCCATAACCAGAAAACGCCGGCCGGGCGCAAGAGCGCGCAGGGCTTCATCCGGGAAGGGGAACAGGGTAATGGGCCGGAACAGGCCGATTTTATGCCCCTGGGCGCGCAACTGGCGGATGGCGCTGCGCGCAATGCGGGCAATGGAGCCAAAGGCCACCACGATCAGTTCCGCATCGTCAGTATCAACGCATTCAAAGGCGCAGTCGGCCTTCATGGATTCGTACTTGCGCATGAGCATGCGGTTGCGCTCGGCCAGCGCCCCTTCGGCCAGATAGACCGACTTGAGCAGGCGCGGCTGCGCGCCGGGGCCACGGCGGCCATAACCTTCCATACGCCAAGGCGCGGCAAGGGCGGCCAGTTCCTCGGCGGGCACGGCGTCCCTGGGCGGCACGCGGCGCACGGGTTCCTTGATCTGGCCCACGATGGCATCGCCCAGCACCATGACCGGGTTGGCGTATTTGAATGCCAGAGCAAAGGCCCTGAACATAAAATCATAGCATTCCTGAGCGGTGGAGGGGGCCAGCACCAGATTACGGTGGTCGCCGTGCCCGCCGCCCTTGACGGCCTGAAAATAATCGCCCTGCGAGGGGCCGATATCGCCAAGGCCGGGGCCGCCGCGCTGCATGTTGACGATCACGCCGGGGATCTGGCTGCCCGCCATGTAGGAAATGCCTTCCTGCATGAGCGAAATGCCGCAGCTGGAAGATGACGTAAGCGCAGGAATGCCGCTGGCTGCCGCACCCAGCACCATGTTGATGGCGCCAACTTCGCTTTCGGCCTGCACAAACTGGCCGCCGACTTCGGGCAAGAGGCTGGAGAGGGATTCCGGCACTTCATTCTGCGGGGTGATGGGGTAGCCGAAATAGCAGCGGCAGCCCGCATCTATAGCGCCAAAGGCCACGGCCTCGTTGCCCTTGATGAGCACACGTTCGGTTGCAGCGCTCATGCCTTGTCCCCCTTGGTTTTCGCGCTTTTGAACACGCGTATGGCCACATCGGGACACATGACCGCGCACGAGGCGCAGCCCGTGCATTGGCCTTCCATTTCCATCACTTCATAACCGTGGCGGTTAAAACGGCCCGAAGGCCTGAGGATGTGCACCGGGCAGACTTCCACACACAGGCGGCAGCCCTTGCAGCGCTCTTCCATAAATACAACTCTTGACATTTCAGCTCCTTGGGATTCCACACCCGCTTCATGGAACAATTAGCGAATAAGCATGGCATCGCCATATGAGAAGAACCGATACCCCCTGCTCACAGCCTCGGCATAAGCGGCAAGCACGCGCTCGCGCCCGGCCAGGGCAGAAACCAGCATGATCAGGGAGGACTCAGGCAGATGAAAGTTTGTCAGCAGGCCATCAACTACACGGAAGGGCCTGCCGGGGTACAAAAAGATGTCCGTCCAACCGGTAAAGGGCTGCACCCTGCCGCACAATTCGGCCACGCCCTCCATAGAGCGCAGGCTGGTGGTGCCAACGGCAATCACAGGCCGCCCTTCACGCTTGGCCTCGGCAATGGCAAGCGCCGTCGCCTCGGGCATTTCCACATATTCCCTGTGCATGCGGTGGCCGCGTATGTCGGCGCTGCGCACAGGGCTGAAGGTGCCGTAACCCACATACAGGGTTACGTCCGCCCACTGAAAGCCTCTGGCCTTCAGGGTTTCTCGCATCTCGGGGGTAAAGTGCAGCCCCGCCGTGGGCGCGGCCACAGAACCCGTCTTGTCCTCGCGGGAATAGATGGTCTGGTAGCGGCTCAGATCTTCTTCCGCATCTGTCCGCTTGATGTAGGGCGGCAGGGGAATGTGCCCGGTGGCGGCAAAGGCCTTGGAAAGGTCCCCGTCCCAGGCCAGACGCACACGCCGATGCCCGAATTCGCCCGATTCCAGCACGGTCACGCTGATGCCCGCGCCAAATTCAAGCTTTTCACCATCACGAATGCTGCCGCCGGAGCGTATGAGCCCCTCGACTTCCGCGCTGGAGCCGCCAAGCTTGTCGGGCCGTCCCCTTTCAAGCACCAGCGGCAGGGGCGTGAGCAGCAGAAACTCCACCTTGCCGCCAGTGGAGCGTGTTCCCAGCAGGCGCGCCTGCAATACGCGGGAATTGTTGGCTACCAGCAACGCGCCCTCGGGCAGGCAGTCCGGCAGATCGCTGAACTGGTGGTGCTCAAGCTCAAGCGCACCCTGGCGCGGCATGACCAGCAGACGCGAGTTCCCGCGCTCTTCAGGCGGGAACTGGGCTATCTGCGCTTCAGGCAATGCAAAATTATAACTTTCGAGAAAAAAATCCGCTTCCTCAGTGGGCATAATACGTGGGCCTCATTAATGAACCTCTCACGCCGCGGACTTGTCAGCATGCGGCGGAGGCGCTAGTGTACTTGGGTTGCTTCCGGAGCATTTCACGCCGGGAGGAGGAGATTATAGCCATGCGACGCCCGCTTGTCATCCTTGCAGTCACCCTGCTTGCCGCTCTGATGGCGGGCTGCTCGACGATGGAAATCAGCAATCCCTTTACCAATGACCCCCTTACGGGCGGCGTTGATACTGGCACAAGCCAACTTTTGGGGGTTTCCACACCTGCCGGAATGCAGCGTTTCCCCACCCACGGATACCAGACCGCCGGGGCTGGCGGCGCGCAAGGGCTTGAAATATTTCGCGGTGATGCCGACATGGGTTTTGTAGCCCAGATCATGTTCACCGGCTTGCAGGGTCAGGGCTGGCATTTGCGCATGGCCCAGCGCAAGGGCATACGCAGCGTATACGTGTACGAACGCAGCTCAACCGTGGCTACGCTGACAATTGAACGGGAAACCATGGGCACCGTGCTTGCCATCTGGGTTGCTGACCGCATGCCCGATGGAGCAACCCTGCCCATGCAGGAAAATACTGGCACCAACGGCTACGGCGGGGGCAACAGCGGCAGCGGCAGCTCGTCCGGTTACAGCGAAAGCTCTGGCAGTGGCGGCGGCATGAATTCCTCCCCCAAGCCTGGCTTTACTGAAAGCTGGGGCGGCAACAAGGGCGGTCTACAGGAGCGAAACCTATGAGCGAAAGCAAAAGTGGCCTGAACACTCCCTTTGACCAGAGCACCCGTTACGAACGCAAGCGCCTGCACCTTGGCGTGTGCGGTTCCGTGGCCTGCTACAAGGCCGCCGATCTTTTGCGCGCATGGACAGGCATGGGCATACATGTTTCGGCCACGCTCACGCCGGGCGCGCGCCGCTTTGTGGCTCCCCTGCTCTTTGAGTCGCTGGGCGCTGCCCCGGTGTATGAAGACATGTTTTCACAGGGGCAGGATGTTTTTTCCCACCTTGAACCGGGACAACACGCGCAGGCTCTGGTAGTGGCTCCGGCATCGGCTGACGCCCTGTTCCGTCTGGCGCACGGCGCGGCGGGCGACATGCTGGCCGCGCAGGCTCTGGCCTTTGACGGGCCAATAGTGATCGCCCCGGCCATGAATCCGCGCATGTGGGCCAACCCAGCCACGCAGGCCAACATTGACATTTTGCGGCAACGCGGGGCGCATATTGTAATCCCAGCATGCGGCGGCACGGCCTGCGGCGAACAGGGCGAGGGCCGTCTTGCCCCCCTGCACGATATTTTTCTGGCTGCCCTGCGCGCGCTTTCGCCGCAGGACATGGCGGGCAAACGCGTTATGGTCACGCTGGGCCCCACCCGCGAGGCATGGGACGGCGTGCGCTTCTGGTCAAATCCTTCCAGCGGCCTCATGGGCGCGGCGCTGGCCGTGGCGGCATGGCTGCGCGGCGCAGAGGTTACTGCCGTCTGCGGCCCCGGCGTGCGCGCACGTTTGCCGCGCGAAATCGCCCGGCACGATGTTGTGAGCGCCCGCGACATGTTTCAGGCCGCCGCCGATATCTGGCCCGGCATGGACATGGGCATGTTCACCGCTGCTGTGGCGGATTTTTCGCCCCAGCCCTTTGGCCCCCGCAAATTCAAGAAAGCGGACGCTCCGGACGGCCTTACCGTGGCCTTTACGCCCAACCCTGATATTCTGCGCACCCTTTCCGCGGGCCGCAAGCCAGGCCAGAAGGTGCTGGGCTTTGCCGCGGAAACCGCCGCCGACATGCAGGCCCTGCTGCCGCTGGCCCATACCAAGCTCCAAGGCAAAAAGGCTGATGTGCTGGCCGCCAACCGCGTCAACGCCACAGATAGCGGCTTTGGCGCTGTCACCAATTCCATGGCTGTTGTAGACGCAACCGGGCATGAAGAGATCTGGCCCAACCAAAGCAAGGCTGATGTGGCCTGGGAACTGTGTTCATGGCTTTTGCGCTCGTAAACCCCGTCAGCGCGCTCTGGCAGCGCCGTGGGCTTACCACCCTGCTCATGCCCGAAGGCTACGATGCCTTTGCCGCCCCCCAACAGGAGGCGTCTCGCGCGGCATCCGCCAACGCCCGCAGCCAGACGCATACAGGCCAGGCGCATACGGGCCAGGCGCATACGGGCCAGCCCGCGCGGGAGCGCCAGCCATGGCAGCAAAGTCCACGATCGGCAAGCCCCGCGCCAAACCGTGAAGTGCCGCCCCAGCGGCGGCCCCACATGCCCGCAGGGCCGGATACCGCCCATGCCGAAGCCGCTCCAGCCGCAGAGCAGAGCAAGGCCGCCGCTTGGCTGCCCTTGCCTCCCCACGTGTGGCCTGCCCCCTGGCAGGCCCGACTGGAACAGACCCGCCCCGGCCCGATATTGTGGACATACTGGAATCTTGGCCCCGACCTCTGCGACCCGCAGACTCCGGGCCGTCTGGAACGCCGCCAGTTTTTGCAGCGCCTGCTGAAAGATCTGGGGCATCCCGCTGGTACGCATACCTTCTGGCCCTCGTGCCTCCCTCCCGATCCCGCTGCATTGCCGCCAGCCGTACCACCCATGGCGGACAATGGCTTTGCGGCCAATGCGGACGTGTTCTGGTCTGGCGCTGCCCAACTCCGCGCCAGAGGCGTGGTGGTCATGGGTTCGGCGGCAGCCAATGCCGTCGCGCTCCCCGGCGGGCTGCGGCCTCCCCAACAAATCCGCCACCGCGGCAAGCTGGTATGGGTTCTCTGGGACGTGGACAACCTGCTCCAGTTCGACCAGCGCTATGCATCCATGCTGGCCCTGTTGCGCGAAGCCTTGCGCCACATTTTGCGCTAAGACCCGCAAACAGGACACGTGGGGGTCGCCGCGCGCTTCGGACTGCCCTTCATTGTCGCTCATGGGCGACCGAGAGGAGATTTTCTTTCCATGTTTATCGCGCTTGGACTCACCTTCCTTGGCATGGCCCTTGGCTTTCTGCTGCGCGGCCAGCCCTGGATTACCTCGCTGACACGCTGCGTTACACCCGCCATCATGCTGCTGCTTTTTGCGCTGGGCATCTCTGTGGGCAGCAACGAGCTGCTCATACAGTCCCTGCCACGACTTGGCGGCGCAGCTCTGGTTCTCACGGTAGCGGGCATTCTGGGTTCCTTAGCCTGCGCGGCGCTGATTCGCCGATTCTTCGCCAAAACGCCCACGCCTGCGGGGATTTCACCCCAGCAAAAGGCAACGGATGCAGAGGCGCGCAGTCATGAAAGGTAGCCTCATCATCCTGTTTTTTTTCTGCTCCGGCGTACTGCTTGCACGCATGGGGCTGATACCCACCTATCTGGTGGAGCACGACTTCACGATATACGCCCTGTGGCTGCTCATGCTGCTGGTGGGCATTTCCATCGGCTCCGACCGCAGGCTGGGCGAAATTCTGCGCACGCTGCGTCCGCGCGTTTTGTTGCTGCCGCTGGCAACCACGGTGGGCACCTTTACGGGCACGGCCCTCATGAGCCTGTTTCTTGCTTACAGCGTGAGCGAGTGCATGGCTGTGGGCGCGGGCTTTGCCTACTACTCGCTGTCGTCCATCTTCATTTCGCAGTACAAAGGGCCGGAACTCGGCACCATTGCGCTTATCAGCAACATTGCCCGCGAGCTCATCACCCTGCTGCTCACGCCCCTGCTTGCGCGATATCTTGGGCCGCTGGCGCCGATCTGTTGCGGCGGAGCCTCTACCATGGATACAACGCTGCCTGGTATTACCCGGTATTGCGGCAAAGACTGGCTTTTTGTTTCCATCGTACACGGCATGGTGCTGGATTTCAGCGTGCCGTTCTGGGTGATTTTTTTCTGTACCCTTTAGAATAGTCACCCCAATGCGGGAGGGTATTGAGCCTGTCAGGCTGATTTACGCAAACCCGACTTTTACGGCCTGAATGCGTCAGCGCCGGGATTTTGATGCTCACGGATTTAAGAGTAGATAAACTTTGAAAATATACATTTTCAAAGTTCAAGGCACGCCAGTTCCGGCACTTAACAGCGCAAATAAATTGCGCTTATGCCTTCACGGCGGGTGCCTGCTTTCGCAGTCACTAAAGCAATTTCAAAATAAAATTACTCAAGTACGCTGCGCTCAAAATCCCGGCGCTTCCTTTCCAGATCGCAAAAAACGTATTTTGCAAATTCGCCCAACACCAACCATCGCCTTCGCTCCGCTTTGGCGAGTATAAGGAAGGCGACTCCACGACCCGCTTCTGATCATGAATAGCATCCTGTTATTCGTAACTTTTCAATGACCAAGACTGACTGGGAATCTGGCTGAAACGGCCCCCCGCCCAAAGCGAAAACGGACTCTGGCATTTACGCGTCGCGGAGGAAGATCACCTGAGAGAGTGCAGCGAGTGAAGGAAGCTCCCGCAGCACAAGACGCGTGCCCTCGCAAACCCACGGTAATTGAAACCCCAAAGGGGGGGGGGACACCTGATCTGGGGGGAGTGCAGAGGGGGACGAGGAGGGGGCGCAGCCCCATAACCGACCCCCTTTGCCCCGCGCCGAGAGTGCGCAATCCCGCCGCAAGACGAAACACGTAACCAGATTCCTGCCTTGCCAGATCGCTCAAAAGCGCTCACTATAAACGCAAGCCTGAAAACAGACCGCGGAGGAACTGCTCATGGCCCGCATGCGATCTACAAAACAAAAGCTTAAAGAATGCCTTGTCAGCCCGCAGTGGCGTGAACACCTGGACGAAATCGCCCAAGGCGGCCTTGAAAATGTTGGGCCGCTCTTTTCCTTTCTTCTGCTCGGCCCCCAGACCATGCACCGCGCCGCTGTTGCGCTGGGGCAGGTAACGGCGCGCCTGATGCAGGAACAGCCGGAATCGGCCAGGAATATCATCCGCCGCCTCATGTGGCACCTCAACGAAGAATCCGGCAACATCGGCTGGGGCATCCCCGAGGCCTTTGCAGAAATCCTCGCTGCCAGCGAATCTCTGGCCAAGGATTTTCACCGCATTCTTATCAGCTACATCATTGATCTTGGCCGCGACGACAACTATTGCGACAACGACACCCTGCGCCGCTCCTGCTACTGGGCCATCGGGCGTCTTGCCCATACCCGCCCGCAGTTGTGCCTGACCGCCCGCCCCTGGCTGCTGAAAGGGCTGGAAGACGTTGACCCTGTCTGTCAGGGCATGGCCGCATGGGCGCTCAGCCAACTGCCGCCCGACCTCATGGACGCCCCTGCTTTGCGCCGTCTGGCCGAAGCGGGCAACACAGCCCCCTGCGAACTTTTTGACGGCGAAGATGTTTACGAAAAAACCGCCAGCCAGATTGCTGCCGAGGCCCTTGAGGGCAAGCTGAAGTAACGTTCTTCTTGGCGCACCCCGCAAGCCATTGTTGACCTTTGCCATAAATAGAAAGCTCCCCCGGAACCGCGAGATTCCGGGGGAGCTTTGTTATGCCAGCCGCAAGCGGCGGCTTTCAGTTATTCTTCTGCTATTCTTCGGCCAGGGCGCGCACGGGTTCGCCGTAAGCGTCGTTCACTGTTCCCTTGATATTCATAAGCTCAATCCAGCGGCGGATGGTGCCCACAAGCACGAAGACCATCAGCACCATGACCAGGCAGGCCAGGAAGGCAAGCAGATACTTGCCGCCGGGGATGTAGGTCGTGGTGACCTGCAAATAACCAGCCCAGAAAGTCACGGCGGTCAGGAAGATACCAGGGATGGCCGTAACTAGGCTGAGCTTGCCGCGGTTCATGCGCAGCAGCATGGAGGTGCACACGATCAGGGCGCAGCCCGCAAGCAGCTGGTTGCTCAGACCGAACAGGGGCCAGATGTTGCTGATGTTGCCGGTGTACATCAGATAGCCCCACATGGACGTGAAGATGAAGCTGGTGATGTAGACGCCGGGCATCCAGTTCTTGTCGCCAAAGGGCGCGTACACCTTGCCCAGCATTTCCTGCAGGAAGAAGCGGCCAACGCGGGTACCGGCGTCAATGGCGGTCAGGATGAAGACGGCTTCAAACATGACGGCAAAGTTGTACCAGTAGGCCATCAGGTGATCCATGTAGGGGATCTTGTGGAAAATGTGGGCCATGCCCACGGCCAGAGAAACTGCGCCGCCGGGGCGGGCATGCAGGTTCAGGCCGATCTTTTCTTCAAAAAAGCCCAGGTCGACAGTGTTCAGCGCGGGGTGCGCCGCAACCAGTGAGCTGAACTTGTCAGGGGTGGAGTTGATGGCAAAATAGTCGCCGGGCATCAGGGTGCAGGCGGCGATCAAAGCCATGATGGCAACAAAGCCTTCTGTAAGCATTGCGCCGTAACCCACAAAGAGGATATCGCGCTCGTTGCCGATCATTTTGGGCGTTGTGCCTGTGCCGATGATGGCATGAAAGCCGGACATGGCGCCGCAAGCGATGGTGATGAAGATAAAGGGCAATGCAGGCCCGCCGATCACGGGGCCACCGCCGTTAATAAAGGGGGTAACGGTGGGCATGAGGAGGATGGGCTGCACAAATATGATGCCCACGGCCAGCATAAGGATGGTGCCGATCTTGAGATAGGTGGAAAGATAGTCGCGCGGCACCAGCAGGAACCACACGGGCAGAACAGAAGCGAGAAAGCCGTAACCGGCGATGGCCAGAGCCACGGTGTTGCGGTCCCAGTCAAATGCCCAGCCCAGCACGTCCTTCTGCATGAGGTCATGACCGCTCAGAATACCCAAAACCAGCAGAACCAGGCCCACAAGGCTGGCAAGCAGAACGCTGTTCTGCTTGAAGCGCATGATCAGGCCCATGAGCATAGCGATAGGCATGGTGATGACCACGATAAACAGCGACCATGGCGCGTTGTGCATGGCGCTGATGCAGGCCAGCGAAAGACCCGCCAGAGTCAGAATAAGAATGCACAGCACGGCGATGCCCGCCACGGTACCCGTAACGGGGCCGACCTCGCGCTGGGCGATGGCCGAAAGGCTCTGGCCCTTGTGCCGTACGGAGGCGAACAGCACCACCATATCGTGCACCGCGCCGCCGAGCACGCAGCCAATCAGGATCCACAACGCGCCGGGCAAATAGCCGAACTGCGCGGCAAGCACAGGGCCAACCAGCGGCCCGGCAGCCGCGATGGCGGCAAAATGATGCCCGTAGAGAACAAATTCGTTGGTTTTGACGTAGTCGTGACCATCAGCAAAACGAACCGCTGGCGTAATACGGCCCGCGTCCAGTTTCAGAACCTTGTTTGCCAGAAAAATGCCATACACCCGGTAGGCAATGGCAAATATGCACAATGCCGCAAACACTAGCGTGATGGCATTAATGTGCTCCAAGCTTTCCATCGTGTCTCTCCCTGTTTTGTTCTTCTGGTCGCAGCCTGCAAATCATTCCAAAGCACACAGCCGCTACCTCAGAAAAACGCTACTGAATCCCGCGGAACAATGCACAGTCTGCTTCCTCCTTGCCAATGCGTCGGGCATTACAACCGCGACAAACCAGAACCCCCAGTTAACTGGTCAACATTGCTAATCATAAACTTTCCTGCTTTTCGCGTACCCCCATTAAATTGCGCTGTCCATACAAATTGTTTGCGCAAGGCCAATGCCGCACTTTCGGCCAAACGCCAATCACCATATATCTTGCACAGTTTAATGGAAAAGGCTTCTGGTGCACTCTGTTTATACAGTACTTTGCTCGGTTACCGAAGACAGATTGCCTGCATTCACAAAGGCCCCGCAGCGATGTGAAAATTTTCACTCTTTTCGTGAATCCATGCAAGAACTTTGTTGCGGGCTTGTCTGTACCGCGCAAACCCGCCCCATCGCGGCAATCGGAATGTAGTAGCGCCGGGTTGCTGCCTATCGTTGGCGCGTTTTGCTTGCATTCCTCCCGGCCTGGGCCTAAAGTCGAAAAACCGGCTGGGGGAGCCTCAAAGGCTGAGAAAGGGTGATAGCGCCCTGACCCCTAGAATCGCGCAAAACAACGCGGTTCTGCACCTGACGCGGATAGTGCCGACGAAGGGAAGCTGGCCAACCTGCATTTATTTGCAGGATTGTGCTCGCCCGCAGCCGTAATGGTTTTTGCGGGCATTTCTGTTTTATGCCGTCCGGCATCAACCGCCCCGCAGGACCATTACAACCTCAACCTCGGAAAGCAGCCCCGCGGCTGTTTTCCTCTGGAGGCGCGTATGGATGTCACAGTCAACGGGGAAACCGAAGCCATTGCCGAACCATGCAGCGTTGCCGAACTTCTGACGGCGCGCGGACATGATACGGCACGGGTTGTCGTTGAACGCAACGGAGAAATCCTGCCCCGCGAGCGTTTTGCCCAAACCCTGCTCTGCGGGGGCGACAGTCTGGAGATCGTGCACTTTGTGGGCGGCGGATAAGAGGCCAAACCTGTTTCCGGCCCAGCACACCATCCTTTTACCAGCACATCCCAGACGGAGAGCACAATGAACGATCCCTTCATTATTGGCGGCGTCACCCTTACAAGCCGTCTTTTCATTGGTACCGGCAAATACGGAGCCGACAGCCTCATTCCTTCAGTGGCCGAAGCCAGCGGCGCGCAAGTCATCACCGTGGCCATGCGCCGTGTGGACAAACAGGGCGAAAAGCAGGCTTCCAGCCAGGGCATCATGGGGCATATCCCCGCCCATATGCGGCTGTTGCCCAACACCTCGGGCGCGCGAACCGCTGAGGAAGCCG
The DNA here is from genome assembly GCF_000420465.1 of Desulfovibrio desulfuricans DSM 642. Taxonomy (NCBI): domain Bacteria; kingdom Pseudomonadati; phylum Thermodesulfobacteriota; class Desulfovibrionia; order Desulfovibrionales; family Desulfovibrionaceae; genus Desulfovibrio; species Desulfovibrio desulfuricans. The sequence continues at coordinate 65,947 of NZ_ATUZ01000018.1, forward strand.
TGCGTCTGGCCCGGCTGGCCCGCGCTGCGGGTTGCGGCGACTGGATAAAAATCGAGGTCATTTCCGACACCCGCCATCTGCTGCCCGACGGCTACGAAACCGCCAAGGCCACGGAAATCCTCGCTAAAGAAGGCTTTACCGTTCTGCCCTACATCAATCCAGACCTGTACGTGGCGCGGGCCTGCGCCAATGCCGGCGCGGCTGCCGTCATGCCGCTGGGTGCGCCCATCGGCACCAACAGGGGCCTGCGCACCAAGGAGATGGTGGGCATCCTGATTGAAGAAATCGACCTGCCCATTGTGGTGGATGCGGGCATTGGCCGCCCCTCGCAGGCATGCGAGGCCATGGAAATGGGCGCGGCGGCCTGTTTGGTAAACACGGCCATTGCCTCGTCCAGCGATCCCGTCAGCATGGCCCGCGCATTCGGCGCGGCGGTTCGGGCCGGGCGCGATGCATGGCTGGCTGGCCCCGGCGCGGTCAAAGCGCAGGGCCAGGGCGCGGAAGCGTCTTCACCGCTGACGGGATTTCTCCGCTAACGCTTGCAATACATTGCCATGTTGACCGCCAGCCAAACCGCTGGCAGCCGACCGCTTATAAGGATCACACATGGAAACTTTTCAGGAATATTTGCAGGCGTGGCCTTCAGCCCGCCGGGCAGAGGGAGCCGCGCGCGCCACAGAAGCGGATGTGCTGGCCGTGCTGCAAAAGGAAATTTTGCAGCCAGCCGATCTCCTTACCCTGCTTTCGCCTGCGGCTGCCCCGCACCTTGAGGCCATGGCACGCCGCGCACGCGATCTGACCCTGCGCTTTTTTGGCAAGGCCGTGAACATCTTCACGCCGCTCTACATCTCCGATGTCTGCACCAACCAGTGCCGCTACTGCGGATTCAATGCCAAAAACAAGCAGCCACGCCGTCATCTGAGTATTGATGAGGCCGCTGCGGAGGCGGACGTTATCGCCGACAAGGGCTTTCAGCACATCCTGCTGCTGACGGGCGATGCGCGGCATTTGTCCTCGCCGCAATATATCGCGGATGCGGCTCGCCGCATCAAACCCCGCTTTGCCTCGGTGGGCGTGGAAGTCTATTCGCTCACCACCGAGGAATATGAACTGCTGGTGGACGCAGGCGTGGACAGCATGACCATGTTTCAGGAGACGTATAATCCGGAACTTTACGCATGGCTGCACCCCGTTGGCCCCAAGCATGATTATGGTTTCAGGCTCAATGCGCCGCAGCGCGCGGCAGAGGGCGGCATCCGCTCCATCGGCGTGGGCGCCTTGCTGGGGCTGGAATCTTTTGAGCAGGATGCCTTTGCCACCGGCCTGCACGCATGGTGGCTGCAAAGGCGCTATCCCGGCGTGGACATAAGCGTTTCCATCCCGCGCATCTGCCCGCATGAAGGCAACTTTGACGTGCAGCACGGCGTGGACGACCGGCATCTTGTACAATATGTTACGGCCATGCGCTGCTTCTTGCCGCGCGCGGGCATCACCTGCTCCAGCCGCGAAAGCGCCTTTATGCGCGATCATCTGGTGCCTATCGGCGTAACCCGTGTTTCCGCCGGTGTTTCCACTGCCGTGGGCGGCCGCGCAACCGAGGATTTGCACAATCCCGGCCAGTTTGAGATCACCGACCGCCGCAGCCTTGAAGAAATGGCGGCCTCCCTCGCTGGCATAGGCTATCAGGCTGTGCTTAAAGACTGGGAAGACCCGGTGGCTGTATAAAAACACTGTTTGCAGTTATGGCGCGGCGGTCTGGTGCACACCGGGCCGCCGTTTGGACACATGCGGAAAAATCCGCACCAGAACATTCAACGTACGGATCCACGCCATGCACAATGCACTTCACAACGGCCTTGCCCGCTACCTCAGCCCCGACCAACTGGAGGCCCTGCGTGCCGCCCGCGTGGGCATTGCCGGGGCGGGAGGGCTTGGCTCAAACGCAGCCCTGATGCTGGCCCGCAGCGGCGTGGGCAATCTGGTGCTGGTGGACGATGACGTGGTGGACGCCTCCAATCTCAACCGCCAGCAGTACTGGCCCCGGCATGTGGGCCGCCCCAAGGTCGAAGCCCTGGCAGAGCTGCTGCTGGAACTGAACCCCGAAATTGGCGTGGAGGCGCGGCGTATGCGCCTTGACCAGAACAACATGGCCGAGGTGCTGCCCGCCTGCCCCATCTGGGTGGAAGCCTTTGACGGGCCGGATGACAAGACCCTGCTGGTGGAAACAGCCCTGCTCGGCGGCTACCGCATAGCCAGCGCATCGGGCATGGGCGGCTGGGGCGGCAAAGCCATGGGCAAACGCTACCTTGGCAATCTGGTACTGGTGGGCGACTTTAGCACAGATATCCTGCTGGCCCCGCCGCTTGCCCCCCGTGTGACCGAAGCTGCCGCCCTGCTGGCTGACGCCGTGCTTGAGATGGTGCTGGGCGTGAATGAGCAAACATAAGAACTGCCAGACATTTTTGGCCACAAAAGACCCGTTCCAGACAGATATTACGCGCTTATCGCTCTATCCGGCTGCAACGGGTCTTTTACTGCCTTGAGGCAAAAATTCTGCTACACTTTCAGTTGCGCTGTCAGGTCTTCCAGCTTGTCGGTCAGCTCCTGAAGCTTGTCGGTTTCCATGCTGGCCTGGCCCATGGATTGGGACGTGTCGGCCACCATATGGTTGACCTGATCAATGGTGTGGGTGATCTGTTCGCTGGCGGCTGACTGCTCTTCACTGGCAGCGGCGATGGCCTTGACCTGCCCCACGGTATTTTCCACCGTACCCACGATGGCGTCCAGCGCCTCGCCAGACTGCTTGGCATAATCTGTGGCCTGCTCCACCTGCTGCACGGCATTATCCATGGATGACATGCTCTTGGCGGCGCTTTGCTGAATGGCCTCAATGGCTCGGCCCACATCCGTGGTGGAAGCCATGGTTTTTTCTGCCAGTTTGCGCACTTCATCGGCCACCACGGCAAAACCGCGTCCGGCTTCGCCAGCACGGGCCGCTTCAATGGCGGCGTTGAGAGCCAGCAGGTTGGTCTGGTCGGCAATATCCGAGATAACGTTCATGATCTCGGTAATGGCTCTGGCATGCGATTCCAGCGTGGCCATATCCGTACGCAGTTCAAGCGTGACACGGTGCACGTTTTCAATGCCGTGCAGGGCGTTCTGCACAACTTCCGCCCCTGTGGTGGCCTTGGACATGGTGTGGCCTGAAGCTTCGGCGGCCTTATCCGCATTGCCGGCAACTTCCTGCACTCTGGCGTTCATGTGGCCCATGGAGGAGGCGGCCTCTTTAAGCTGCCCCGCGGCAATGGCGGCATTTTTGTCCGACTGCCGGATGCTGCCGGTAAGGGCCACCACGATCTCGGCCAGTTCATCCATGGTTTCTTCCAGCGCCTGGGCCACTTCGGCCATACGCTGGTTCTTCTCCGTGATCTGCCGCTGCGCCTCGTTAAGCGCGGTCATGTCCACATACACGCACATGCCGCCAATACAGGCCCCTTCGGCATTGTAGATGGGGAACACGTTGGCGAGCACGTTGACCTTGCCGCCCTTGTGTCCGCCGATGGTCACTTCAAGATTCTTGAAGCACTCGCCCGTGGCCATGCTCTTGCCCACGGCGGTTTTGCGAGTGGGATCGTTATAAAACAGATGGGCCAGGGTTTTGCCAAGGCAGGACTCAATGCTGTCGTCGATTTCCAGCATGTTCAGACATGCCTTGTTGGTGCTGAGCGCGCGCTCGTTGGTGTCCACCAGCAGGAACGGCATGGGCAGGCCACGCAGAATGCCGTCTTTGTATTCCCTGTCGTTTTTAAACGCCTGCCGCAGGTCTTCAAGGCTTGTAAACAGCGGAGCAAGTGAGGGGTCGGTATTGTTCAGGCCTCGGCCTGGATTGGCTGCCACGGCGCAGACAGCTTCACCAGCCTGACGCAAAGCCCCGCCAGCAAGCGCACGCCCGGCAGCAAACGCGCCAAAAGCCGCCACAAGGGCGCTCACTATAACAGCCAAAACGGGCAAACCCGCCAGTTGAGTTACGCCAAAGCCAAGACCCGCTGCCAGCAGCGCTGATGCGCAACTGTACAAAAGGAATTTACCGTTCACAGAGCCACCTCGCTTTTAAACGCAAAAACTTTTTATGCGTGGCAAAAACTTGCCGTCAGCATGCCATCGTTTACAAAAAGGTACAGCAGCCCCCTAATGCCGCTGTCCCGGACTATTCTCTTCTCACTCTGCATTTCGGCAGTTTTTTGAAAAAAATTAGTTTTCAGAAAAAAAAGGGCCATTTTTACCATTTGGTGGTATCCATACTTCATCAATCAAGGTACGACAACTCGCCTTGGTATATCTTGCCCGCATTGCACAAACATCTTGACAATTTTTTTTCACCAAGATAATGAAACTCATTCAAAGCGGCTGGCGTTCGCGCCACTGCTACATCCTGATGCGGAACGCAGTTCCTGCGGGGTGGCCTGAATGGGCCCCCTTTTTTTTGTCCTTGTGACAGGGCAAACCCGCCAGGCAAGCGCATTTTCAGCGCAAAGGAATGCTCTAAGAAACGAATGACCGACGACGTACTCAAAGAAACCATCACCCGTTTGGCCGAGCCCCTCGCAACATCGCTGGGCCTGGTTATCTGGGGAGTGGAAATCGTCCGCGCCGGGCGCACAGTGGTTCGGCTCTTTGTAGACGTGCCGTTTTCTGCGGAATCCGACACCCAGCCCACCCCCGTCGACACCGACGACATTGATGCGCCAGCCCTGGTCGCGCTTTCTGCCACCCTTGAGCAGTGCGAGCATATCTCGCGCCATATCGGCCTCGCCCTTGAGGTGGAAGATACCATTCCCGAGGCGTACGTGCTGGAGGTTTCCACCCCCGGCCTGACGCGACTTTTCTTCAGCCTTGATCAGATGCGCCATTATATTGGCGATGTGGTGGAAGCCCGTCTGCTCAGGGCCGTTGCCATCAACGAGGGTGCGCCCGAAGGGCCCAACCCCTCCCACGGCGGCCCCCGCCGCCTGTGGCGCGGCACCCTGCTTTCCATTGAAGAAAATGCTTTCACCCTGGCGCCAGCCACCATCTCGCCCGAGGGCGAGGTGACACCCGAAAACCTGCCGCCGGTCAGCATCCCCTGGGATTCCGTGCGCAGGGCAAGCCGCATGTATATTTTCAGGCAGCCGCAAAAGCCTGGCAAGGGCCGCGCAAAAGCGCCCGCCGCCAAGGCTGCGACCAAGCCCCGCAAGGAAAAGAAAACAAAATCCAGTGGTTCTGAAGAGAACCAGTAAAACCTGACGCAACTGCACACTCGCTTGGCATGGCCAGAAGAACTGGCCGCCGTGAACAGGGCAGGAACCAGAGATATTTTCGCCGCAGCGCCAGCAGCCGGAGGCACCCATGAATCTTGAACTTAAAAAGGCCATTGACCAGATCAGCAAGGACAAAGGCCTTGACCGCAACATGCTCATCGACACGCTCGAAGACGCGGTGCGCACTTCTGTGCTGCGCCGCTTCAGCGAAGATATGGACGTGGAAGTTACCTACAATGACGAAACAGGCGACATTGAGGTCTACCAGTTCAAAATCGTCATGGCCGACGACGACTTTGCCAATCCTGACACGCAGATCGAATACTCTGAAGCGATCAAGCATGATCCTTCCGTGCAGGTGGACGACGAAATGGGCTTCCGCGTCAAGGTCGAAGACCTTGGCCGCATTGCCGCCCAGTCTGCCAAGCAGGTTATCATCCAGCGCATGCGTGATGCGGAGCAGGAAATCATCTACACCGAATACAAGGACCGCGTGGGCGAAATTGTATCCGGCATCGTGCAGCGCCGCGACAAGGGCGGCTGGGTTGTAAACCTTGGCCGCACCGAGGCCATACTGCCCCGTGAGGAACAGATTCCCCGTGAACATTACAAGCGCGGCGACCGCGTGCAGGCCCTCATCATTGAGGTGCGCCAGGAAGGGCGCGGCCCGCAGGTTGTTGTTTCGCGTTCGCACCGCGACTACATGGCCGCCCTGTTCCGCCGCGAAGTGCCCGAAGTTGACGATGGCGTGGTGCAGATCATGGGCGTTGCCCGCGATCCCGGCTCCCGCGCCAAGGTTGCCGTGCTCTCGCGAGAGCGCGATGTGGACCCCGTGGGCGCATGCGTTGGCGTGCGTGGTTCGCGCATTCAGAACATCGTGCAGGAACTGCACGGCGAACGCATCGACATCGTTGTCTGGAGCGCAGACATCGCCACCTATGCCCGCAACTCCCTGGCCCCGGCCCTGGTTTCACGCATTGTGGTGGACGAAGAAGAAAATCTTCTGGAAGTCATCGTGCCTGACGATCAGCTCACCAACGCCATCGGGCGCAAGGGACAGAACGTCAAGCTTGCCGCGCGCCTGCTGGGCTGGAAGGTCGATATCTTTACTGAAACCCGCTACAATGAGGCCAATGCCATCGGGCACGGCCTTGAACAGGTTGCCAGCGTGGCGGAAGTTTCCATTGAAGCGCTTCTGGCCGCGGGCTACAGCTCGCTGGACAACCTGCGCGAGGCCACGGACCAGGAACTGTCTGACAAGCTCACTATCAGCGCATCGCGCATTGCCGACCTGCGCTCGGCCATCAACTTCCTGGCCCCGATTGTGGAGAGCACTCCCGAATCCTCGGCAGTGGAGCTGAAAATGCCCGCCGCCACGGAAAGCGGAGATGCAAAAGAATAACGCTGCGCCCGTTGAAGTCGGGGAGCAGGCCTGTGACGGGCCGGAGCGCATGTGCGTCATCTGCCGCCGCCGCTTTCCCAAGGCCGATCTCGACCGCCACGTATTGGCGGAGCAGGGAATTTTGACTTTAGACGCAGAAAAAACCAGACCGGGCAGAGGCTGGTATGTATGTTCCGATCCTGTCTGCGCGGCCAAGTTCGCGAAATTCAGACCCGGAACACGGCGCAAGGGGGGAAAACATGTCCGATGATAAAATTAAAATTAAGGATCTTGGCGGGAATATCTCGCAGGATCCCAAGGATATACTGCGTGTCGCGCGTGAGCTCGGCCTGCCGGTAAAATCCGCTACTGGTTCCGTCACCTCAGAGGAGGCCACTCGCTTGCGCGACTACTTTGCCGAACAGAAACAGGTTGATGCGGAGCGCGCGGGTTCGCAGCGCGACGTCATCGTGCGCCGCCGCCGCAAGGACTCCCCGCAGGAAGCCGAAACCGCAGCGCAGGAAACCCCCGTTGCCGCATCGGTTGAAACCGAAGCGCCCAAGGAAACTGCCCCGGTGGTAGAAGCCGTGGCCGAAGCGGCACCTGCCGCTGCCGAGCCAGTTGCGCCCAAGGCTTCCAAGCCCGCGCAGGAAACGGCCCCCGCCGCCGAACACAAGGCCCGCAGCGTCAAGCCTGCCAAGGTTGTCTCGCCCGCTCGCGTCATCAGCCGCCCCAGCGATCAGAAAGAACCCGAGGTTGTGGAAGCTCCGGCTCCCGCCGCTGCGGAGTCTGCTCCTGCGCCTGAAGCAGCGCCAGCCGACACTGTGGTGGAAACAGCAACGACGGCAAAGGCTCCGGTTGAAAAGTCCCACGCCGACAAGGCTGAAGCCCAGGACAAGGCCGCCAAGGCTCGTGTGGCGCGCCCCGATGCCTCGGCCATGCCCGAAGGCTCGTCCGCGCCTACCCTGCCCCAGCGTCCTGCCGAAGCCCGCGCCGGTGAAGACGGAGAGGAAGGCGCCGCGCCCCGCCGCGCGCCCCGTGCAGAAGCCCCGGCAACGCCGCAGGTTCGCATTATTTCCCGTCCTGTTCCCGGCGCTACGCCCTCGCAGGATGCCCGCCCCGCCCGCACTGGCGACAGCCGCCCCGGCGGCTATCCGCCCAGAGACGGCGCTGGCAGGCCTCCCCGTCCCGGCGGTCCCCGTCCTGGCGGCCCCGGTGGCCCCGGCGGCGCACCGCGCTCTGCTGGCGGCCCCCGCCCCGGCGGCCCCGCAGGCGGCTTTGGGCAGCAGGCAGCGCCTGCTTCCCCTTCCGACACCCGTGATGGACAGAGCAAGAAAAAGCGTCTCAAGGGTCGCCGTACAGTTGATTTTCAGCAGGGTGATTTTGGTCGCCGCAGCGATGATGACGACAGTGGTCGCCTGAACAGGGGCAAAGGCCGCCGCAAGTCGGGCCGTTCTTCTGTGGTGCAGCAGTCCACCCAGCCGCTCAAGGCCGCCAAGCGCAAGATCCGGATTACCGAAGCCATCCGCGTTGCCGACATGGCCCACCAGATGGGCCTCAAGGCCAACGAGATCATCAAGGTACTTTTTGGTCTTGGCATCATGGCGACCATCAACCAGACGCTGGATATCGACACCGCCACCCTGGTGGCCGCCGAATTTGGCTACGAAGTTGAAAAAGTCGGCTTTTCTGAAGACGATTATCTGGTTCCCAAGGAAGTGGACGCGCCTGAAACTCTCAAGCCGCGCCCGCCTGTTGTTACCATTATGGGTCACGTTGACCACGGTAAAACCTCGTTGCTCGACGCCATACGCAAGTCCAACGTCACCAGCGGCGAAGCCGGCGGCATCACCCAGCACATCGGCGCATACCACGTGAAGACCAAGCGCGGCGAAATCGTGTTCCTCGACACGCCCGGCCACGAAGCCTTCACCGCCATGCGCGCCCGAGGCGCTCAGGTCACCGACCTTGTTATCCTTGTGGTCGCCGCCGATGACGGCGTCATGGAGCAGACCCGCGAAGCCATCAACCACTCCCGCGCCGCCAATGTTCCCATTATGGTGGCCGTGAACAAGATGGACAAGCCCGGGGCCGAGCCTGACCGCGTGTTGCGCGAACTGGCCGAGCTTGGTTTGCAGGCCGAAGAATGGGGCGGCGACACCATCGTTGCCAAGGTCTCGGCCAAGAGCCGCATGGGTCTGGACGAACTGCTCGAAATGGTGGCCCTCCAGTCTGAAATCATGGAGCTCAAGGCCAACCCCGACAAGCCCGCTCGCGGTCATATCGTGGAAGCCAAGCTTGATAAGGGCCGTGGCCCCATCGCCACAGTGCTCATTCAGGAAGGCACCCTGCGCCAGGGCGACAGCTTTGTGTGCGGCACCTTCTCGGGCCGTGTGCGCGCGCTCATGAGCGACCAGGGCAAGAAGGTCAAGGACGCCGGTCCCTCGCTGCCTGTGGAAGTGCAGGGTTTTGAAGGGGTGCCGGAAGCCGGTGAAGAATTCTTTGTGGTGTCCGACGAAAAGGTCGCCCGCCGCATCGCCGATTCCCGCGCTGTGAAGCAGCGTGAACGCGATCTGGCCTCCGAATCGCGCGTCACCCTTGAAACCTTCCTGTCGCAGCGCAAGTCCGATCAGGAAACCCTGACCCTCAACCTTGTGGTCAAGGCGGACGTGCAGGGCAGTCTGGAAGCCATCACCGAAGCTCTGAACAAGCAGAGCACGGAAAAGGTGCGCATCAATGTGGTGCACGGCGGCACAGGCGCGATCACGGAATCCGACATTCTGCTGGCTTCTGCATCGCAGGCCATCATTATCGGCTTCAACGTGCGTCCCACTTCCAAGATCAAGGATGTGGCCGACCACGAAAACGTGGATATCCGCTTCTACGAGATCATTTACAAGCTCGTGGACGATATCAAGTGCGCCATGGCTGGCATGCTCGCCCCTGTGCAGCGTGAAGTGTACCTCGGCCAGGCCGAAGTGCGCGATACCTTCAGCGTGCCCAAGGTCGGCGTCATCGCCGGTTCCTACGTGGCTGACGGCAAGATCGCCCGTAATGCCGGTGTGCGCCTGCTGCGCGACGGCGTGGTGGTCTACACTGGCAAAATCTCTTCCCTCAAACGCTTCAAGGACGACTCCAAGGAAGTGGTTAAGGGCAACGAGTGCGGCGTAGGCCTTGAAAACTTCAACGACGTGAAGATCGGCGACATCATTGAAGCCTTTGAAACCGTCGAAGAAGCCGCCACTCTTTAAATATTGATCTATGGGAAGGGAGGCCGCGAACTGGCCTCCCTTCTTTTTTGCATACATGCCTTTGACAGCCAGCCCAACAGGCCATATCTGTAGTTCTCGGCTATGCCGGAAAGTGCCCGTGGGGCCAAAAGCACGCCGCCTACCCCTTGCCGCCACAAGGCGACAAGCCTGCAAAAAGCCTTTCGCCCGGCAGGAATCCAGCCTATGGCCATGTTTATGGCGGTTCTTACCGTAGAATTCAGCCTGGAAGGCAACGATAATCTCAAGGCCAAGCGCCGTGTTGCCAACAGCCTGAAACAGAAGACCAGAAACAAATTCAATGTAGCCATAGCCGAAGCGGGAACAGAAGACAGCCTCTCCCGTCTGCGGCTTGCAGTGGTATCCATTTCCAACAGCGAGAGCCATCTGCGAAGCCGCATGGACAAATGCGCGCTCATGATGGAAGCGGTCTGCCCCGAGGAAATGACGGATAGCCAGGTGGAGATATATGCAGCGGACTGAACTCATTCCCCCGCAATTCCGTGAAGGTGCGGAACGCATGGCCGAAGCTTTTCGCCATGTGGATCAGGTTATTGTGGCCGCCCATGTGAACCCTGACGGCGATGCAGCTGGCGCGGTGGCGGCTGCTGGGCATATCCTGCGCTCCATGGGCAAGGAATTCATGCTCTACGCCCAGCCAGGCCTGCCAGGATATCTGGATTTTTTTTCCACGCCGGGCGTTGTGCACACTACGCTTGAGCATCCGCCCTTCAAGCCGCGCTGCGCGGTGCTGCTTGACTGCGGCGAACCCGAGCGCCTTGGCCGCGAGCTGGCGGGCCGCCTGCCGGATCTGCAAACCCTGAATATTGACCACCACCTCGGCGGCAACGGCATGGGGAGCATGGCAAACTGGGTTGACCCCCAGGCAGCGGCCACTGCCCAGCTCATGGCCTATGTGGCTCTGGCCGCAGGCCTTCCCCTCACTGGCGAGCTGGCAAACGGCCTGGCCCTTGGCATCATTACCGACACCGGCGGCTTCTGCCACGGTAATACCAGCGCCGAGGTGCTCTACCTCACGGCCCATCTGGTTGAGCATGGCTGTAATATTGCCCAGTTGCGCGAACATCTTGAAAACAGCTGGAGCCGTGGCCGCCTGACCCTCTGGGGCCAGCTTTTGCAGCGGGCGCAACTTGAGCGCAACGGCAGCGTCTGTTTTTGCCCCGTGTATCTTGAAGACCTGCGCAAATGCGGCGCGCTGAAGGAAGACCTTGAAGGCTTTGTGGAGCAACTGCGCCGTTTGCGCGGCGTTCAGGTGGCCGCAGTGCTGCGGGAGGATTCCCCGGCCTGCTGCAAGTTCAGCCTGCGCTCTTACGGCGCGGTAGACGTGCGCGCGGCGGCGGCCAGACTTGGCGGCGGCGGGCACCGCAATGCCGCAGGCGGCACTGTGCGGGCCGATATGGATGCGGCAAGCGCCCAGTTGCTGGCTGCCATAGCTGAAGAACTGGATGCCGAAGAGCTGGGTTCGACCTGCGAGTAACGGTTTTCTGCTTTTTTCTCGGTTTTGAGGCTCGCCAGGGGGCTTTGCCGCCGATATTTTTTTGACTTATGCCCGCTCTGCGGCTATGGTTACAACTTGCATATGAGTATGACCAAAGCGGCTACTGCCGCACCCAGCACCCCAGACCAGCAGCCGGAAAAAAGCACCGGGGCGGCCCAGTTGCCCCAGCAGCACGGCATTCTGGTGCTGCGCAAGCCCTCCGGCCCCACCTCGGCCCGTTGTCTCACGGCTATCAAACGACTTGGGCAAAAAAAGATCGGGCATGCGGGCACTCTTGATCCTTTGGCATCAGGGGTTCTGCTTGTTTTGCTGGGGCAGGCCACCAAACTTTCAGGCCATCTGCTGGCTGGCGGCGGCAAGGTTTACAGCGGCACGTTGCGGCTGGGCCAGACCACCGACACCTGGGATATTGAAGGCAAGGTAGTGGCCGAAGCGCCGTGGGAGCATGTGCGCGAAGCTGACGTGCGCCGCGAAGTTGCCGCGTGGCTTGAGCTTGCCGAGCAGGCCGTGCCGCCCTATTCAGCGGCCAAGCACGAAGGTCAGCCGCTCTACAAACTGGCGCGCAAGGGCGTAGAAGCCCCTGCCAAGGTCAAACGCATTAAAATTTCGCAGGCGGAAACACTCAAGGTGAGTCTTCCGTTTGTGAGCTTTCGGGTCGCTTGCAGTTCTGGCACCTATATACGCTCCCTGGCCCACAGCTTGGGGACGCGCTTAGGGTGCGGAGCCGTGCTCACAGAACTGACCCGGGAGTATAGTCACCCCTTCGGCCTCGATGTGGCCCGCGATCCTGCGGATTTCACGGCTGATCCCACCCTGTTGCCCGGTTGCGTGCGTCCCATTGCGGAAGCACTGCCCCACTGGCGCAAGGTGGAACTCACGCCGGATGAAGCCGCTCGTGTGCGCAACGGCATAGCCGTGCCTTGCCGCCCGGAAGCACCCGCGCAAGCGGATGCCCCCGAGCAGGGCGCGACAGGTGTCGAGCCTGCGGAAGGCTTTGCGCTGCTGCTTGAACAGGGCACTGCCCTGGCTCTGGCGCAGCTCGAAACCACGCCCGCTGGCTCATGTTGGACCGTGTTGCGGGGACTTTGGAACTAACCCCGACTATCAAGGAGTACTGCTGTGGTAATGGATGCCAGCGACAAGAAAACGGTTATTGATGCCCACGCCAAACACGAAGGCGATACCGGTTCCCCGGAAGTTCAGGTAGCTCTGCTCACCGCCCGTATTGAAGACCTCACCGGTCACTTCAAAGAACACAAGAAGGACTTCCACTCCCGCACCGGTCTGCTCAAGCTGGTTGGCCGCCGTCGCAACATTCTGAACTATCTGAAGAAGAAAGACGTTCAGCGTTACCGCGCTCTTATCGAAAAGCTCGGTCTGCGCAAGTAAGACTTCTGTCGCGCAAGGGGGAGCCAGCGCTCCCCCTTGTTGCTTGAATCAACCCCATCGAGGGTACAAAACGCGAAGAAGGGGGGTCCGGGAAAATCAGGCAGAGGCCACAGGCCGATGATCTGCCCGCTTTTGCCGGAATCCCCTTCGCACTACGCAAAGGAATTTTTATGTATCAAGATATTTTTGAACCCATCAGGGTTACAGCCATGGTCGGCGGCAAGGAAGTTATCCTTGAAACAGGTCGTATGGCCAATCAGGCCCACGGTTCTGTGTGGATTCAGTGCGGCGGCACCGTGGTGCTCGTCACCGTGTGCTCACAAACGCTTGAATTCGACAAGGGTTTCTTCCCCCTTACCGTGGAATACTCTGAAAAAATGTACGCCGCTGGCCGCATCCCCGGCAGCTTCTTCCGCCGCGAAATCGGCCGCCCCTCCGAGCGTGAAACCTTGGTTTCCCGCCTGATTGACCGCCCGCTGCGCCCGCTTTTTCCCAAAAAAGGCCTGAACGAGGACGTGCAGGTTCTTGCCAGCGTCATCTCTGCCGATCAGGTGAACGACTCCGACGTGCTGGCCCTCACGGGCGCTTCCGCCGCGGTCATGCTTTCGCCCCTGCCCTTTGACGGCCCGGTGGCCGGTGGCCGCATTGCCCGCATCAATGGTCAGTTTGTGCTGAACCCCACCTTTGAGCAGCAGGAACAGAGCGACCTCAACATCGTGTTTGCCGCCTCTGCCGATGCGCTCACCATGGTGGAAGGCGAAGCCCGCTTTGTGCCCGAAGAAGTCATCATCGACGCTCTTGAATGGGGCCGCCAGCAGATTCAGCCCCTGGTTGAAGCCCAGCTCAAGCTGCGCGAACTGGCTGGCAAGCCCAAAATGACCTTTACCCCCCACGCCGACGACCCGGTTCTGGTTGCCCGCGTGAAGGAACTGGCCCTTGCCGCCGGTCTGGAAGAAGCCCTGCGCGTGCCTGAAAAAATGGCCCGCAAGGACGCCCGCAAGGCAGTGAAAGAAAAGGTCATGGAAAACCTCAAGAACGATCCGGCCTGGGCCGAAAACGACGCCGCGCTCAAGAGCGTGGGCGACATGCTCTCCGACCTGGAAAAGAAGCTGGTGCGCGCCCGCATTGTCAACGAAGGTACGCGCATTGACGGCCGCGACACCAAGACCGTGCGCCCCATCCAGATTCAGACCGGCCTGCTGCCCCGCGCCCACGGCTCTGCCCTGTTCCGCCGCGGCGAAACCAAGTCCCTGGTTGTGACCACCCTTGGTTCTTCCACCGATGAACAGCGCATGGATTCGCTCACTGGCGACGTGACCAAGCGCTTTATGCTGCACTACAACTTCCCGCCTTTCTCTGTGGGCGAGGTCAAGCCCGTGCGCGTTTCGCGCCGCGAAATCGGCCACGGCGCCCTGGCTGAAAGGTCCCTGCGCCCCGTGCTGCCCGCTGACGCTGATTTTCCCTTTACCCTGCGCGTTGTGTCCGAGACTCTCGAATCCAACGGCTCTTCCTCCATGGCTGCCGTGTGCGGCGGTTCGCTTTCGCTCATGGATGCGGGCGTGCCCATCAGCGCCCCTGTGGCCGGTGTGGCCATGGGCCTCATCAAGGAAGGCGACAAGTTCATCGTGCTCACCGATATTCTTGGTGACGAAGACGCCCTCGGCGACATGGACTTCAAGATCGCTGGTACCGCAGAAGGCGTGACCGGCGTGCAGATGGACATCAAGATCACCGGCCTCACCACCGAGATCATGCGCGCCGCCATGAAGCAGGCCCACGAAGGGCGTCATCACATTCTGGAAGAAATGGCCAAGGCCATTGGCGAACCACGCAAGGAACTTTCGCGCTTTGCTCCCCAGCATGCCGAAGTGTTCGTGAACCCGGACATCATCCGCCTCATCATTGGCCCCGGCGGCAAGAACATCAAGGCCATCACTGCGGCTACCGGCGCTTCAGTGGATATCGAAGACACTGGCCGCGTTTCCATCTTCGCCCCCACGGCTGAAGCTCTGGAAAAAGCCCGCGAAATGGTTTCGTACTATGACCAGCGCCCCGACCTCGGCAAGAACTATCTTGCCAAGGTGCGCAAAATCATGGAAATCGGCGCCATCGTGGAAGTGCTGCCCAATGTGGAAGCCCTTGTGCACGTGTCGCAGCTTGACGTTAACCGCGTGGAACAGCCCGGCGACGTGGCTCGCCTTGGCGAAGACATGATGGTCAAGGTCATTGAAATCAACGGCGACCGCATCCGCGCCAGCCGCAAGGCCGTGCTGCTTGAAGAGCAGGGCCACCCCTGGAATCCCGAAGAAACCGCCCGTCCTCCCCGTTCCGACAGGGGCGACCGTGGCGACAGAAATGGCCGTGGTGACCGTGGCGGGCGTGACCACCGCGACCGTGGCGACAGACGTTAAAATATATTGCGCGCAGGCCGGATACCCTCCGGCCTGCGCCCTGACCGCGCGATGAAAGGAATATTTCATGGCCAAAAAAGCTGAAAACAAAATTCAGGCTGCCGAAACCGAAGCCGAAGAATGGGTTAGGGTTGACAGCGAAGGCAATCCTCTTGCCGATCAGGCTCCTACTGCCGAAGAGCTGGAAGCCAAACTGGCTGCCGCCAACCGTGGGCATACAGAAACCCTGGGCGATGCCTGGGCTGTGCTGACGGGGCAAAACCCCGCCGCCATCATGGGCCAGATTGCCACCACCGTCATGCACGACGGCGGAACCCGCCCCTCCTGGCAGTGGAAACGCGACGGCAAGGATCACATTCTGCTGGCATGGCCGCAGGATCAGCCCGTCAGGGCTGCCGTGCTTGTGGCTGGCGTGGAAGGGGAAAAGCTTGCCCCTGTTACCGCCACCCCCCTGCTTGAAGGGCTGCCCAACGACCTCACGGTCGACAAGGTGCACCCCTGGCAGACCGGCGTTGAGGCCAACGTGGCCGTGACCATGCTTGAGGGCAAAAACCCCATGTGGTTTTACGACCCTCTGTATGGACGCGACAAGGACGACCTCACCCCCGGCGTCATGCACACTTTTTTGCTGGCTGGCCTCGCCCTTGGCCTGCGCAAGGCCCTGCTTGACGAAATCACAATCACCCAGGGCGTGCGTTACGAGGCCTATGCCGAGGCATGGCTTGCCGAAAACCCCGGCAAAACCCGCCTGGACGTGCCGCCTCTCAAGGTGAGCGTCAGCAATCGTCACCTCATCATGCCTGGCCGCAACTTCTGCGAATACCAGATGCGCGCCACCATTGAAGAAGTGAAAGACTGCCAGCTTGAAAAAATGCCCGTAAAGCTGCTCTACCTCAGCTTTCCCTTTGAGGACAGGCAGCCCATGCGTCTGGCTGTTTACGCCTCCAAGATGGTTCTGGGCGACTACGAACCTGAAGCGGGACACGAGATTGATGCCTATGTGTGGCTGCAAGGCCGTATCATTGACATTGACCAGGGACCGCAGCAATAATCTTCTGAAGGGCCGCGCCACGGGCGTGGCCCTTCAACACTCTGTGGCGGAGCCGCCCTGCCGCCAGCTATGAAGCGGCCCGTTTCAGAACAATCAGCCCCACAGGGGCCACTGTGGCCTGGGATTGCACCATCTGCAAGCCGACAACAGGTCAGACCATATCCGCATCTTCCCCCTCAGTCTGCATCAGCGGGCACCATTTGCCGCGATGCCTGATGTGCCGTTCCGTATTGCAGCAATTTTACTTGAGATTGCTCATGTTACTGCGTGAGCAGATGCCCGCCACCAAGGCGTAACGCAGCTATGGACAATGTTCGGCAACTTCGGAAAACAGCGCCGTACTCACGCCGCATTGAGCAGGGGACATATGCAAGAAGCCCATTTCGCAGCGCCCTTCATGGGCACAGGGCAGTGCCTCGACACCCTTAACCGGGTGTTGGCCGCCCTATCGCCGGGCCATTCCTTTCGTGATTCTCTACAGGAGCTGCTGGCGGCTCTTGCAGAAGACATGCACTTCGACAGACCCCACATTGTGGTTCAGGATCCCGAAAGCGGCGAGCTCAAGCTCTCGCTTTCATACGGCCCTGCGGACGCGCCCGAGGCCGCCTATGAGCCGGGATCAGGCATCACTGGTCAGGTTTTTGCCGAGGGCAGGCCCATTATTGTTTCATGCATGCAGGGGCGGCCCGACTTTCAGAACCGCCTTTTTGGCCGCAGTCAGGAAGAAATGGCGCGGCTGGCATTCATAAGCGTGCCGGTGCGCGTTGAAAATGCCGACCAGACGGAAGTTATCGGCACCCTGAGCGCCGATACCCCCACCGCGCCAGAATCTGAACTGGATCTGCGCTGCCGCTTCCTCGAAACAGTAGCCACTCTTGTGGGCCGACAGGTGGCCCGTTTGCAGGAGGAAATGGCGCGCCAGCATTTCTGCATGCTGCCCGATGAACCGCTTGTCAGCGGCACGCCAGCCTCGGTCATTGCCACCTCCAAGAGCTTGCGGCACGTGCTGCGCCGCCTTACCCAGGCCGGGGCCAGCCGCGCAACCGTGCTGTTGCGCGGGGAGTCGGGCGTGGGCAAAGAACTGATGGCCCAGGCCCTGCACACAGCAAGCCCTCGGCGCACGCAGCCGCTGGTCATGCTCAACTGCGCCGCCCTGCCCTCAGAACTCATTGAAGGCGAGCTTTTTGGCTGGCGCAAAGGCGCATTCACTGGCGCGGTGCAAAACCGTGCTGGCCTTTTCCGCCAGGCAGACAAGGGCACGCTGTTTCTGGATGAAATCGGCGACCTGTCCACCACCGCCCAGGCAAAGGTGCTGCGCGCCCTTCAGGAAGGCGAAATCCAGCCTCTTGGCGATGAACGCCGCTACAAGGTGGACGTGCGCCTTGTCTGCGCAACCAACCGCCCGCTGGAAGAACTGGTGGAGCAGGGGCTGTTCCGCGAGGATCTGTACTACCGCATCAATGTCTTTCCCGTGTTCATTCCGCCGCTGCGCGAAAGGCCGGAAGATATTTTGCCCCTCACGGAGCATTTTCTGCGCATGTTCAGCAAGGAATACGACCGCCCGGTACGGCGCATTTCCACGCCTGCCATCGACCTTTTGCTGCAATACCACTGGCCCGGCAACGTGCGTGAACTGAAAAACGTCATGGAACGCGCCGTGCTCATCTGCGAGGATGCCGTGCTGCGCGCCCATCACCTGCCCAGCACCCTGCAAAGCGCAGAGAGCAGCAGCACCGGCCCCACGGGCGGCGACCTCGGCTTTAACGAAACCATCGCCCGGGTGGAGCAGGAATTTATTGTGGACGCCCTCAAAAACGCCCGTGGCAACATCCATCAGGCCGCGCGCGATCTGGGCATCACCTACCGCATCATCTATTACAAGATGAAAAAATACGGCATAGACCACCGCCGTTTTGCGCCTTCCACGCCAGCATAACGCCCCAAACCGATGCAGGACATACACACTTCACCCCCGGCCCGGCAGATTACAAGTCTGCCGGGCCGGGGGTGCTTTTTTGCGTGGACGTTCGGAGCTGTGGGCCGGACAGACAGCACCACTCCGAAGTCGTACAAAAATGTTTTAAAATCTCCAGATTTTACAAAAATGTTTTAACATTAGCGTGCCCATAAAAAATTTATCAAATTATTACGCAATATTACGCAAAATACGGTCTTGGAACGCCTCTTGCTTAACTATGTGCTGTAGCAAGCAGCGCGGCAACCATGGGGGTGCGCCGCGTCACGTACAGCCATACAGACAGTTCCAAGGAGGCTCCACATGTTCAAGAAAACGTTGGCGGCGTTGGCTCTCATGCTCGTCACCCTGTGCGGTTCGCTGAACGCAAAGGCAGCAGAAGACACCATAAAGGTGGGCATTCTGCATTCGCTCTCCGGCACCATGGCCATCAGCGAAACAACGCTGAAAGACGTCATGCTCATGCTCATTGAAGAGCAGAACAAAAAAGGCGGCCTGCTGGGCAAGAAGCTGGAACCCGTGGTGGTAGACCCTGCCTCCAACTGGCCCCTCTTTGCAGAAAAGGCCCGCGAACTGCTGAGCAAGGACAAGGTCGCCGCTGTTTTCGGCTGTTGGACCTCGGTTTCGCGCAAGTCCGTGTTGCCCGTGTTTGAAGAACTCAACGGCCTCCTCTTCTACCCCGTGCAGTACGAAGGCGAAGAATCCTCGCGCAACGTCATCTACACCGGCGCGGCCCCGAACCAGCAGGCCATCCCCGCTGTGGACTACCTGATGAACGACCTCGGCGTGAAGCGCTGGGTGCTGGCCGGTACGGACTACGTGTTCCCCCGCACCGCCAACAAGATCATCGAAGCCTACCTGATCTCCAAGGGCGTGAAAAAGGAAGATATCCTCATCAACTACACGCCCTTCGGTCATTCCGACTGGCAGTCCATCGTTGCTGAAATCAAAAAGTTCGGCAACGCGGGCAAAAAGACCGCCGTGGTTTCCACCCTCAACGGTGATGCCAACGTGCCTTTCTACAAGGAACTTGCCAACCAGGGAATCACTGCCGCCGACATTCCCGTCATGGCTTTCTCCGTGGGGGAAGAAGAACTTTCCGGCATAGATACCAAGCCTCTGGTGGGCCATCTGGCCGCCTGGAACTACTTCATGAGCGTGGACAATCCCGCCAACAAGACCTTCATCAAAAGATGGCACGACTTCACCAAGAATCCCAAGCGCGTGACCAACGACCCCATGGAAGCCCACTACATCGGTTTCAACCTGTGGGTGAAGGCTGTTGAAAAGGCCCAGAGCACCGATGTGAACAAGGTTCTGAAGGCCATTGTGGGCCTTGAGACCCCCAACCTCACCGGCGGCATGGCCAAGGTCCTGCCCAACCACCACATCACCAAGCCCGTGCTGATTGGCGAAATCCAGGCCGACGGCCAGTTCCAGGTGGTCTGGGAAACGCCCTCCGTGGTTCCCGGCGAAGCGTGGTCGCACTACCTGCCCGAATCCAAGGATCTGATCGGCGACTGGACCGACCCCATCAACTGCGGCAACTACAACACCAAGACCAAGAAATGCGGCGGTGCTTCCAAATAGCCCCCGTAACCGTCTGAACCTGCTGCGGGGGCCCCAGCGGCCCCCGCAATCCCCCCACGGCACGTCGGCCAGGGTCAGCCCCGTGCAGACCCGGCAGACCAGACTAAAGGATATTCCCATGCGCACGGCGCTCTTGCTCTGCTGCCTCATAATTTTCAGCCTGCCTCCCGCAGTGCTGGCGTCCGGACCGGAACCGGACGGGAATGCCGGGGGCGCGGTTTCGACTCCTTCCGCGTCCCCGGTGCAAACTTCGCCATCCATTATTCCAGCCGATCTGCTCAAGGCTCTGGTGAGCCCCAAGGTAGCGGACAGGGATGCGGCCATTGCCGCACTGGAAAAGGATGACAGCAGCCTTGCCGCGCCACTGCGCGAAAAACTGCTGGAAGCCCTGCTGCGCAACACCCTGCTGGCCGATGCAGCTGCCGGAGCGCTTTTTGTGAGCGACGATGCAGGTCAGGCGCGGCCCCTCAACGCCAAGGGCGAACTTGGCACGGCACAGAGTGCCGACAGCCTGCGCAAGGTGGGCACAAGCAACCGCCAGCGCCAGCGTATTACTGATATCCTCAACGCTCAGGCCCTTACCTCCACAGACACGGTCAAGCGCCGTCAGGCTTCGGCGGCCCTCATGGACAGCGCCACCCCGCCCCTCAAGGCGGAGGCCCTGCACAAGCTGCTGGATGGGGAAAAGGACGAAGCCGTGCGCGCGAACCTCAGCGCGGCACTGGCTCTCTACGTGGCAGCTGACCCGGCCTCCGTGCGCTCAGACCAGCTTGCCGCCGTCAAGGCCCTGAACAGCAACGGCAGCCCCGCCGCCCTCAACGCCCTGCGTACGCTTGCCGCCTCATCCGACACGGCGGTGGCAAAAGCGGCGGACGATGCCCTGTATTCCCAGCGCGTTTCCGCCCAGTGGGCGCAGTTTTTTGAAATGCTCTTCTTCGGCACGAGTCTGGGATCCATTCTTGTACTGGCCGCCATTGGCCTTGCCATCACCTTTGGCGTCATGGGCGTTATCAACATGGCCCACGGCGAGCTGATCATGCTTGGGGCCTATACGGCCTGGGGCATGCAGCAGCTCTTGCCGGGCCAGCCCGGTCTTGCGCTCATTCTGGCTGTTCCCGCCGCCTTTCTGGTGAGCGGCGGCACGGGCGTACTGCTTGAAAAAACTGTTATCCGCTTTCTCTATGGCCGCCCGCTGGAAACCCTGCTGGCAACATTCGGCATCAGCCTTGTGCTGCAACAGGCCGTGCGTACCGTGTTTTCGCCCCTCAACCGCGCCGTGCAGAACCCGGAATTCATGAGCGGCGTGTGGCAGATAACCCAGCATTTCAGCCTGACCTGCAACCGCGTGTATATCATCCTTTTCTGCCTCGGCGTGTTTGCCCTCATCCATGTGGCCATGCACCGCACCCGGCTGGGGCTTGAAGTACGCGCCGTATCGCAAAACAGAGCCATTGCCCGCTGCATGGGCATACGCGCCTCGCGCGTGGACGCGCTGACCTTCGGCCTTGGCTCCGGCGTGGCTGGCATGGCTGGCGTGGCCTTGAGCCAGGTTTCCAACGTTGGCCCCAATCTGGGCCAGACCTACATTGTGGATTCCTTCATGGTTGTGGTGTTTGGCGGGGTGGGCAACCTCTGGGGAACGCTCACGGGCGGGCTGGCCCTAGGCATTGCCAACAAATTTCTGGAGCCTGCCAGTGGGGCCATGCTCTCCAAGATCATCATTCTGGTCTGCCTTATCCTGTTCATCCAGAAGCGCCCGCGCGGCTTGTTTCCGCAAAAGGGCCGTGCGGTGGAGGCGTAAATGGCGACCGATATCTTTGAACACGAAAGGCTGCTCAACGCGCCTACCCGCAACTTTCTGGCTATTACCGCCCTGCTGTCGCTGGCTGTGGTTGCAGGCAGCCTGCTGCCCGCAGGCAGCGCCCTGCATGTGCCGGGCTACATGGTCACCCTGCTTGGCAAATACCTGACCTACTCCCTGCTGGCTCTTTCCGTTGATCTGGTGTGGGGTTTCATGGGTGTGCTCAGCCTTGGGCACGGCGCGTTTTTCGCCCTTGGGGGCTACGGCTTCGGCATGTACCTCATGCGGCAGATAGGTGCGCGCGGCGTATATGGAAATGCCAACCTGCCGGACTTCATGGTTTTTCTTAACTGGAGGGAACTTCCCTGGTTCTGGCAGGGCAGCGAATACTTTGTGGTGGCACTGCTGCTGGTCGTGCTGCTGCCCGGCCTGCTGACCTATGTGTTTGGCAGATTGGCCTTTGGTTCGCGGGTTTCGGGCGTGTATTTCTCCATTATGAGTCAGGCCATGACCTATGCCCTCCTGCTGGCCTTTTTCCGCAACGAAATGGGCTTTGGCGGCAACAACGGCCTCACGGACTTCAAGACCCTGCTGGGCTTTGAATTGCAGACAGACGGCATGCGCACAACCCTGTTTGCCTGCTCCGCCGTGGCGCTCATGGCTGGCTACCTTCTGTGCAGGGCTGTCACCGCGTCGCGCCTTGGGCGCGTGTGCGTGGCCGTACGCGATGCGGAAAGCCGCGTGCGCTTTATCGGCTACAGGGTGGAGCGTTATCAGGTGGCGGTGTTCACGCTGTCCGCCATTCTGGCGGGCATTGGCGGCGCTCTGTATGTGCCGCAGGTGGGCATCATCAACCCCGGAGAATTTTCGCCCCTCAACTCCATTGAAATTGTGGTCTGGGTGGCGCTTGGAGGCCGTGGGCGGCTCTATGGCGCGGTGCTTGGAGCGTTTGCCGTCAATGCCTTCAAAACGTGGTTTACGGCGGTCATGCCCGAGGCCTGGCTGTTTGCCCTTGGCGGCATGTTTGTGCTGGTGACCATCTTCCTGCCGCAGGGTCTGGCGGGCTTGCCCGATCAGTGGCGCAACCGCGCAACACGGGGCGCAAGGCCGGATTCCCCTGCCGATTCCGCCAGAGAAGGAGGCGCAGCATGAAGACCCAGCAGGATATTTTGCACGGGCGCAGCCTTGAGGACGTGGCAGAAGCCGCCCGCGCCTACGAAGAAACGCACGCCCCCTTTGACAAGCGCCCCATGAAGATGCGCGCCCGGCCCCCGCGCCCCATGATGTCCAAGCCAGATATTGCGCTGTACATGGAAAAAATCAGCGTGAGCTTTGACGGCTTCAAGGCGCTCAATGACCTGACCTTCTATGTGGACAAGGGCGAACTGCGCTGCGTCATCGGCCCCAACGGCGCTGGCAAAACCACCATGATGGACGTCATCACCGGCAAAACCCGGCCCGACAGGGGTTCCGCATGGTTTGGGCGCACCTGCAACCTGCTGCAAATGGATGAGGTCGCCATCGCCCAGGCTGGTATTGGCCGCAAATTCCAGAAGCCCTCGGTGTTCGAGGCGTTGAGCGTGCTGCAAAATCTGGAGCTGGCGCTGGCTGGCGACAAGCGGGTATGGCCCACGTTCCGCGCGCGGCTCTCTACGGACAACAGGGTCTTTATCGAAGAAGTGCTGCACCGCATCCGCCTGACGGAACTGGCCCGCTTGCAGGCGGGCAAGCTCTCGCACGGGCAAAAGCAGTGGCTTGAAATCGGCATGCTGCTCATGCAGAAGCCGCAACTCCTGCTGCTGGACGAACCCGTGGCGGGCATGACGCCTGAGGAAATGGACCGCACTATTGACCTGCTGCACGACCTTGAGGGCGAGCAGAGCATCATGGTGGTGGAGCACGACATGGAATTTGTGCGGGCCATTGCCCACAAGGTCACAGTGCTGCATCAAGGCAGCGTGCTTGCCGAGGGCACCATGGACGAAATGCAGAACCACCCCGCCGTGGTTGAAGCCTATCTGGGCGAACCGCTGGGCGCGGCCTAGCGCCTGCACGCCCCCTGGTCAGCCGTGGCTGATCTCGGGCTGATCACGGACTGGACCACTGCAAACTGCCAATTTTCGAGCCTCATGCTCCAGGAGGAGCGTAATGCTGCATATCAAAGGTCTCAATCAGTATTATGGCGAAAGCCACATCCTGCGCGACGTCAACCTTGAGGTAAAGGCCGGTTCGTGCGCCTGCCTCATGGGCCGCAACGGCGTGGGCAAAACCACATTGCTTCAGTGCATCATGGGCGTGCTGCCCGCGCGCTCCGGTCATATTCTCCTTGAAGGAACGGACTTGCTTCCTCTGCCTGTGGAGCGCCGTGCGGCCCTGGGCATCGGTTATGTGCCTCAGGGCCGCCAAATCTTCCCCCTGCTGACCGTGCGTGAAAACATGGAGCTTTCCCTGCCCATGCGCAAGGACAAGGCCGGGGCCATTCCTCCGTTCATCTTTGACTTTTTCCCCGTGCTGGGCGAAATGATGCATCGGAGGGGCGGCGATCTTTCCGGCGGGCAGCAGCAACAGCTTGCCATTGCCCGGGCGCTCACGCTGGAGCCGCGTCTGCTCATTCTGGACGAACCAACCGAGGGCATCCAGCCCAACATTGTGCGCGACATCGCCACAACCATTCGCAGACTCAACGAGGAAATGGGCCTCACCGTGCTGCTGGTGGAGCAGAAAGTGCCTTTTGCCCGCCGCATGGCAGATACCTATATGATTATGGATCGCGGGCACATCGTTTCGCAGGGCGGCATGCACGGCCTGGACGATGCAACCGTCAAAGCCTTTCTGAGCGTCTGATTCCCGCCACGGAATCCAAGAGGAACTGCATGTCTGCCAACACCGCAAACCCTGCCGGCAATCTCCACGGTCACTGCTTTACGCCTGACCGCCGCTGGAGCGCGCGCATGGAGCTGGATTTTGCGGTGCGGCAGGGACGTACCACGCTGGCAAAAATGCAGTTCAGCGGGCCTTTGCGCGTGCAGCGGCCCTTCTATCCCGAAGCTGCGCCAGCCAATGCGCCGGGCCGGGCGCAGGCGTTCCAGCCCTGCCACTGCTGCCTGCTGCACCCGCCGGGCGGCCTTGTGAGCGGCGACGATCTGAGCCTTGCCGTGCGGCTTGCGCAAGGCGCGCACGCCCTGCTCACCGCCCCTTCTGCCTCCAAATTCTACGCTGCGGATGAACATAATGTGGCGCAGCGTCAGACCACAGACCTGAACGTTGCGGGCGGCATGCTGGAATGGCTGCCGCGTGAAACCATCATCTATGACGGGGCGCGGGCCGAGATGCGCACATCGGTGGAGCTGGACAATGCCAGCGCCTGTATTGGCTGGGAAATGATCTGCCTTGGCCGCCCTGCCGCCAACGAGAGCTTTACCCACGGCAGCGTGCGCCAAAGCCTCATCCTCACTCGCGAGGGCCTGCCCCTGCTGCATGAAGTGCTGCGCTTTGAAGGCGGCGATGCCCTGCAAAAATGCGCCTGTGGTCTGGATGATCAGGCGGTCTCCGCCACCCTCTTTGCCGTGGGACGCGGAGCGGATGACGGGCAAGACCTTGCCGCGCTGGAAGCATGCTGCACCACGCTGCAAAACATGCTCTCGCCCAACTGCGACTTTGATGATGCGCCAGATGGCACTCCTGATGATGCATCTGGAGGGCAAAGCCCCGCTGCAAGCGATATTTCCGTCCAGGCCAAGCCCGTTCCCCTGTCTGCCCACATGGGGGAACGGGCCGGAGCCACCGTGCGCGGCGGGGTGCTTGTGGTGCGCTATCTGGGGCCGGATATGGAAGAAGCGCGCAGCCTGTTGCTGACAACCTGGAACCTGCTGCGGCCCGCGCTGACCGGTTGCCCGCCGCACATGCCGCGCATCTGGTACGGAGCTTTTTAAGGGTGTTTTTCACAGCCGGGCTGCTATTGAGACTGCTAGCCGAGCTGCGCCAATATAAATTTCAAGGAACTCTTGCGGCATGCCGCATATACTGGAGGCAACATGGAACTTC
Source organism: Desulfovibrio desulfuricans DSM 642 (assembly GCF_000420465.1). Classification (NCBI taxonomy): domain Bacteria; kingdom Pseudomonadati; phylum Thermodesulfobacteriota; class Desulfovibrionia; order Desulfovibrionales; family Desulfovibrionaceae; genus Desulfovibrio; species Desulfovibrio desulfuricans. The sequence continues at coordinate 91,674 of NZ_ATUZ01000018.1, forward strand.
TGCCCAGAGAAAAAGACAAGCTGCTGCTTTTCACCGCCGGGCTGCTGGCAGAGAGGCGCAAGGCCCGGGGCCTCAAGCTCAATTACCCCGAGGCTGTGGCCTACATCAGCCTGGCCGTGCTTGAAGGCGCGCGCGATGGGCAAAGCGTGGCCGAACTTATGGGTTCGTGCCGCAACCTGCTCACGCGCGAGGACGTCATGGACGGCGTACCCGAGATGATCCACGAAGTGCAGGTGGAGGCCACCTTTCCTGACGGCACCAAGCTTGTGACGGTGCACGACCCCATTCTGTAATCAGGGCCGACCACGGGCAAGCCGTACACGACAACGAACGCGGCAACGTACACGAACACACAAGGGGGACGCATGATTCCCGGTGAATTTCATATCGCTGAGGGCGAAATAACCCTCAACGCACTCTCGGAAGGGCAGGAAGTTGTGCTGGAAGTTTCCAATACCGGCGACAGGCCCATTCAGGTGGGTTCGCACTACCATTTTTTTGAAGTAAACCCGGCTCTTACCTTTGCCCGCGAATCCGCGCGCGGCATGCGGCTCGACATACCCGCCGGAACCGCCGTGCGTTTTGAGCCGGGGCAGAAACGCGAGGTGCGCCTTGTGCCCTACGCCGGGGCACGGCGCGTGTTTGGCTTTCGCGCCCAGATCATGGGGGCGCTTGATGCCGAAGCCCCCAGGGAGGAAAAAGCATGATCCGCATTCCCAGAAGCCAGTATGCCGAACTCTACGGCCCCACCACGGGCGACCGCATCCGCCTTGCGGACACGGAACTGTGGATCGAAATTGAGCGCGACCACACAGTCTATGGCGATGAAGTCTGTTTTGGCGGCGGCAAGGTCATTCGCGATGGCATGGGCCAGAGCCAGATCAGCAATGCTGACGGCGCTATGGACACCGTCATCACAAATGCCGTCATCATGGATGCGGCGCTGGGCATCATCAAGGCTGATCTTGGCATACGCGACGGGCGCATTGCCGCCATCGGCAAGGCTGGAAACCCCGATGTGCAGCCCGATGTGGACGTGATCATCGGCCCCGGCACGGAAATCATTGCAGGGGAAGGCTGCCTGCTCACCGCTGGCGGCATGGACTCGCACATCCATTTTATCTGCCCGCAACAGGTGGAAGAAGCCCTGGCCAGCGGCATCACCACCATGCTTGGCGGCGGCACCGGCCCCGCCACGGGCACCAACGCTACCACCTGCACCCCCGGCCCCTGGCATCTGGAACGCATGCTGGCCGCCACAGACGCACTGCCCATGAACTTTGGATTTCTGGGCAAGGGCAATGCCGCCATGCCCGATGCCCTGCGCGAGCAGCTCGAGGCGGGCGCCTGCGGCCTGAAACTGCACGAAGACTGGGGCACCACCCCCGCTGCCATCGACACCTGCCTTACCGTGGCTGACGAATACGATGTACAGGTCGCCATCCATACCGACACGCTCAATGAGGCGGGCTTTGTGGAAGACACGCTGGCCGCGTTCCGTGGCCGCACCATCCACACCTACCACACGGAAGGCGCAGGCGGCGGCCACGCACCCGACATTCTGCGCGCCTGCTCCCTGCCCAACGTGCTGCCCTCGTCCACCAATCCCACCCGACCCTATACCGTGAACACCGTGGACGAGCATCTGGACATGCTCATGGTTTGCCACCACCTCAACCCCTCCCTGCCAGAGGACGCGGCCTTTGCCGATTCGCGCATCCGGCGCGAAACCATTGCCGCGGAGGATATCTTGCAGGACATGGGCGTGATCTCCATGATTTCCTCAGACTCGCAGGCCATGGGCCGCGTGGGCGAGGTCATCACCCGCGCGTGGCAGACCGCCCACAAGATGAAGGTGCAGCGCGGCCCCCTGCCCGAAGACCGAGGGCACGGCAACGACAACTTTCGCGTGCGCCGGTATCTGGCCAAGTACACCTGCAATCCTGCCGTTACCCACGGCCTTTCCCACGCCATTGGCGCAGTGGCCCCCGGCCTTCTGGCCGACCTCGTGCTGTGGAAGCCCGCCTTCTTTGGGGTCAAACCTTCGCTGGTCATCAAGGGCGGGCAGATAGCCGCCGCGCCCATGGGCGATGCCAACGCCTCCATCCCCACGCCGCAACCCATGCACTACCGGCCCATGTTTGGCGCGCTGGGGCAGGCTGCGGCTGCCGCCAGCCTGAGCTTTGTTTCGCGTGCCTTCATGGAAAACGGCGGCGAGGGACGGCTGCGGGAGCTGGGTCTGCTGCGCGGGCTTTCCTCCTGCCGGGGCACGCGCACACTGTGCAAGAGCGACCTTTTGCTCAACAGCGCCACCCCGGCCATTGCCGTGAATCCGCAAACCTATGAAGTCCGCGCTGACGGCGAAATACTCACCTGCGCTCCGGCAGAAGTGCTGCCGCTGGCGCAACGGTATTTTTTGTTCTAGGCAAACCACCCAAGGAGCGACCATGCTGGAATTTACCGAAAACATGGGGCAGCGCAACAACCTGGAGCCTACGGCCACCCTCACCCTGACCTGGGAGCAACGCGGCAAATGCCGTCAGCGGCTGCGGTTGGACAGCGGCGAAGAAGCGGGCCTGTTTCTCACGCGCGGGCAGGTTCTGCGCGAGGGCGATATTCTGCGCGCCGGGGACGTGCTGGCAATTGTACGCAACGGCGCGGAACCCGTGGTGACGGGCATTGCCCCCAACTGGGAAACCCTGGCACGCGCCTGCTATCACATTGGCAACCGCCACGCCGCCTTGCAGCTTGGGCACAAATGGCTGCGCTTCATGCCCGACCACGTGCTTGAAGAACTGGCGGAAAATCTGGGTCTGCGGCTGCGGCGCGAAAATCTCCCCTTTGTACCCGAGGGCGGAGCCTACGGCGGGCACGGTCACAGTCATGGCTGAATTGGCTACCGGACTGGCGACTGACTTGGCATCCGAGCTGCCGCCTCCGGCAAGGGCTCTGGCAGGCGGAACCTGCCTTGCTCAACATGTTCAACAGTGTGCGACACATGCGCAGGCGGAGGATGCCGCAGGGCAAACCGGGCCGCATGCTGGCCGTGGCTGTAGCCACCCGGCATGGAATGGGCCGCAGTTTGGCCTGACAGCCCTGCTCTATCTGGCGGGGCAATCCCTGCCCGTGGGCGGCTTTGCCTGGTCGCAGGGCCTTGCCGCCGCTGTGGAACGGGGGCAGGCAGGCACTGCGGAAGGCGTGCGCCGCTGGCTTTGGGGCGTGCTGCGCCTCGGCCTTGCGCGCAACGACCTGCCCCTTTTGCTGCGCATGCACGGGGCAGCAAGCAGTGCAGATGCCGGTGCGCTGGCCCACTGGAACGCCCTTATGCTTGCCGGACGCGAAAGCCGTGAACTGTGGCAGGAAGAAATCCAGATGGGCCGCGCCCTGCGCCGCATTTTGCACGATCAGGACATGCTGCCGCACTGGCCGCTGCCTGACAACGCGGGATACACGGCCTGTTTTGCTGTTGCCGCCGTCATGCTCGACCAGCACGTCCGCAGCATGGAGCCTTATTGCGATCCTGCCGCGCTGCAGCGCGCCGGGATGGACGCGGCCTGCGCCTATGTGTGGAGCTGGCTGCAAAATCAGGTGGCCGTGGCCTGCAAAACAGTGCCTCTGGGCCAGACCGCCGCGCAAAAACTTTTGCTGGAGTTCATGCCTGCCGTGCCGCAACTGGTGGCTCAGGCAGCGGCCCTGCCCGATGAGGACATAGGCTCCAGCCTCCCCGGCCTTGCCCTGTGCAGCGCCGGGCACGAACGACAATACACCCGACTTTTCAGGAGTTGAACGTCATGACCAATAGACCCTGCCTGCGTGTGGGCGTTGGCGGCCCTGTGGGTTCCGGCAAAACGGCCCTCTTGCGCCACCTGTGCATGCGCCTTCGCAAGCACTACAACATGGCTGTCGTCACCAACGACATTTATACCCGCGAAGATGCGGAATTTCTGCTGCGTCATAACGCCCTTGAGGCCGACCGCATCATCGGCGTTGAAACGGGCGGCTGCCCGCACACTGCCATCCGCGAAGACGCCTCCATGAATATTCAGGCCATTGAAGAGCTTCAGGCGCGCCATCCCGGCCTTGAGCTGGTGCTGGTGGAAAGCGGCGGGGACAACCTCTCCGCCACGTTCAGCCCGGAACTTGCAGATCTGACCATCTATGTCATAGACGTGAGCGGCGGGGACAAAATCCCGCGCAAGGGTGGCCCCGGTATCACCAAGTCCGACCTGCTCATCATCAACAAGGTTGACCTCGCGCCCATGGTGCATGCCTCGCTGGATGTGATGGAGCGGGACACCCGCCGCATGCGCGGCGAACGCCCCTATGTTCTCACCGAAATGCTTTCCGGCGCCGGCATTGAGGCCGTGATCGCCTTTATCATCCGCGAGGGCATGCTGCGGCTGCCCGACCAGTCAGCATAAGTGCATTGCCTGCCGCGTGGATGCCCGCCACGCAGACGCAAAAAACGCCCGCAAATTGCGGGCGTTTTTAGTAGCTAGCCATACTAAGGCGGGACGATTAATCAGAAGCCTGCGCCTTGAGTGCATCGGCTTGCGCCACCGTGCTCAGGGCCTCAATCAGAGGATCGATTTCGCCTTCCATGATGCGGTCCAAAGAATACAGGGTCAGGTTGATGCGGTGATCCGTGCAACGCCCCTGCGGGAAATTGTAGGTGCGGATGCGCTCGGAACGGTCGCCGGAACCCACCTGCGACTTGCGGTCGGCGGAAATTTCCGAATTATAGCGTTCACGCTCGGCGGCCAGAATGCGCGAAGCAAGCACCTTCATGGCGCGGGCCTTGTTTTTGTGCTGCGAGCGTTCGTCCTGACAGGTCACAACGGTATTGGTGGGCAAGTGCGTGATGCGCACCGCCGATTCCGTCTTGTTGACGTGCTGGCCGCCAGCGCCGGAAGCCCGGTAAATATCAATGCGCAGGTCTTCGGGGCGGATTTCCACGTCCACTTCTTCCGCTTCGGGCATAACGGCCACTGTGGCGGCAGAGGTGTGGATGCGTCCCTGGGCTTCTGTGGCGGGCACGCGCTGCACACGGTGGGTGCCAGCCTCGAACTTGAGGCGGCTGTACACCTTGTTGCCGCTGATAAGGCAGATAACTTCCTTGAGGCCGCCCGACTCAGAGGGCGATTCGCTCATGAGTTCCACCTTCCAGCCCTTTACTTCGGCATAGCGCGAATACATGCGGAACAGATCGGCGGCAAACAGGGCCGCTTCTTCGCCGCCAGTACCGGCGCGGATTTCAAGAATGGTGTTCTTTTCGTCCAGCGGATCCTTGGGCAGCAGCATGAGCTTGAGCTCCTGCTCCACCTCGGGCAATTCCTTTTCAATGCGACGCAGGTCTTCATGGGCAAGCTCGCGCATTTCCGGATCTTCATCGCGCAGCAGCAGCTTGTTTTCGGCCTGCTCCTGCAACAGCGCCTTGTGACGGCGGTACATTCCCACAATGTCGCGCAGATCGGCATGGGCCTTGGTGAGCTTGCGGTAGTGTTCCTGATCGTTGAACACGTCCGGCTCAGCCAGGGAATGCTCCAGCTCCATGAATTTCTTTTCCAGACCTTCCAATTTGGCGAACATAGGTGTCTCCAACACGCTGTGGGCGGAAAAAACGGAAATCGGGCGCGCAGCCATGCCGCAAGCAGCATGCCAGGCAACAGGCCCATGTACAGCATCTGCCGCAAAGGCGGCAGAAAAAGACGGCAATAAGCGCTATTCCGTGGTGTAGGCTACGGTGCGCACCTTCGCGCCATCATCCGGGCCAAGGGCTTCACGCAGGGCCACCACGGCCACCTCAAGCTGGCTTTCGTCAGGCTCGTAGGTGGTGAGCCGCTGGAGGGCCAGCCCCGGCGCGCGCAGCACCGTTGCCAAAAGCCCTTCGGGCAGTTTGGCAGCGTAGCGTATAAGCTCATAGGCCAACGCGCTGATGGGCACCATCAGCAGCAGCTTGACGCCAATTGTGAGGGCATGCTTGGCAACCTCGCCCTGCGGCGTGTAAATGCTCAGCATCAGGGGAACCAGCACCGCATGCAGCAATATGGAAATGCTGATGACAAACAGCAAAAACGTGGTTCCGCAGCGCGGATGCAGGCGGCTTTTGCCCATGGCGGCGGCAGCATCCACATCCCCCCCAGCTTCGTAGGCGTGGATGGTTTTGTGTTCTGCCCCGTGATACTGAAAAACACGGCGAATATCAGGCACATACGAAATTGCCTTGATATACCCCATGAAGATGCAGCACTTGAAAAAGCCGTCCCAGAGGTGGAACGAAAGCCCTTCCACATCGCCGCCAAGCCGCGCCCAGAGCATCACCAGCGAGAGCAGGTGCGGCACAACCACAAAAAGGCCCACTGCCATCAGCAGGGCCAGAATCAGCGTAAGCACCAGATGCCAGCCGGAGATTTCCTCCTGCTCGCTCTGGGCCACAGCTTCAACCGAGCGGTTGAGAGCCTTGATGCCGTTGACCAGCGTTTCCAGCAGCACAGGGAAGCCCCGCACAAAGGGCTTTTTGAGCCAGGGGCTGCGGGTAAGCGAAAACCACGGACAGCGCATGGCACGAATGACGCCGTCGGTCTGGCGAACAGCCAGTCCGTAGACATCACCGTGACGCATCATCACGCCTTCCATGACGGCCTGCCCGCCCACCGGGGCGCATTCCGCATTCAAAAGAGCGAGGGCAAGCTGCAACACACCGCTCGCGCGCTTTGCGCGCGGGGCGATTTGCTGCGAGCCTGCCCACCGCGAACTTTCGGGCGTCATGCCAGTGCTGGAGTCCCGGTAAAGGCCCGACCCAAGCTTACTACTGATCAAACTTGGCGTACTTCTTGCGGAAGCGGTCAATACGACCAGCGGTATCAAGAAAGCGCTGCTTGCCGGTGAAGAAAGGATGGCAAGCGGAGCAAACTTCCACGCTAACCTGTTCGCCCTTGGTGGAGAGCACATGCTCTTCATTGCCGCAGGCGCAGGTGATGGTGGCGTTGAACACTTTGGGATGGATATCATTTTTCATGGCAGCTACCTCGTGAACGCGGCATAATCCAGCTTTTACAGCAATTCGGACGCCCGCGCGTTTTACCCTTGGCGCGGCGCAGTACCGCACAAGGGCAAGCTATATAGCCCTCTTTTGCGGCTTTGGCAAGTCCGCCGGACGGGGTTGAGCATAAAATGGCTTTACAGCCTCTTGCGATGGGCCTGCCGCAAGCCTTTTGACTGCCCCTTACGGGGCAGGCTTGGGGCAGTCTTGTGGTTGATGCGGCAAGCAGCTATAAGACCCCCATGCCTAAATCACCCAGACAACGCGCCGACCAGCTTGTATTTGAGCAGGGCCTTGCGGAAAGCCGCGAACAGGCCCGCCGCCTTATCATGGCGGGCAAAATCATCCTTGAGCAGACAGTTCCCGGCGCGCCGCCGCAGGTTGTGCCCAAGCCGGGGCATCCTTTTGCCGCGGACACGGTTTTTGCCCTGCTGGAGCCGGAACGCTACGTGAGCCGTGGCGCTTACAAGCTTTTGACCATCCTCGAGCATTTCACGCTGGACGTGACCGGCTTTGTGTGTCTGGACGCGGGCGCTTCCACCGGCGGCTTTACGGACTGCCTGCTGCAAAGGGGGGCCAAACGCGTCTATGCCGTGGATGTGGGCAAAAACCAGTTGCACGAACGCCTGCGCGCCGATGATCGCGTAGTGAACCTTGAAGGCGTCAACCTGCGCCATGCGGAGCAGAGCCTTATCCCCGAGATGGTTGATCTGGTGGTCGCGGACGTTTCCTTTATTTCGCTCACCCTCGTGCTGCCCTCGTGCATGCCCTGGCTCAAACCCGGCGGCATGCTCGCCACGCTCATCAAACCCCAGTTTGAGCTTGGCCCCGGCGAAACCGTCAAGGGCGTGGTGCGCGATGAGGCCGCCCGCCAGCGTGCGGTGGACAAAATTCTGCTCTTCACCCAGGCCAATCTGGGCCTTGCCTGTCAGGGTGTGCTGCCCGCAGCCATCAAGGGGCCCAAGGGCAATCAGGAATACATGGCCCTGTTTGCGCGGCAAGGTCAGGCAAACGCTTAAAGCCGCCTACTCCTCACGATCAGATTCGTTTGCATCCGCCGCATCGGCATCCCCAGCGCTGCTCTGGACAGGCGCGGCAGCGGTCTTTTTTTCCGCAGGCGTAAACAGCCGCCCGCGCTGCACGGCCTTTTTGCCAAAGCGGCTGCGCAGATCGTCCAGCGCGGCATCAAGTTTTTGCCTTCTGGCCTCGACCTGCGGGTCCAGCCCCTGCGTTGCGGGCTTGACCGCGCCCGGCAAGACCAGTTGCGCCACAGGCGCGTCAAAACCTGAAACCCCAAGGCCGATAAGCCGCACAGGCTGCGGCAGGGGCAGCTCGCGCAGCAGGGCGCAGCCCACCTCAAAAATGGTTTCCGTGGCGTTTATGCCCTCCGGCAGGGTGCGCGATCGGGTAACCTGCCTGAAATCCGTATACTTGACCTTGAGCGTCACCGTGCGGCCCCTGTAGCCATGCCGCCGTAGCGAGGCACCCACGCGCTCTGCATGGGCCAGCAACATGCGCTGCAAAAAATCCCGGTCGCGCGTGTCCTCATTAAAGGTGCATTCGGCGCTTTCGCTCTTGGCGGCGCGCTCGGTTTCTATGCCGCGCGGGTCGCGCCCGTGCACGCGCTCATACAGCACACCGCCCCACTTGCCGTATTTGCGCAGCATGAAATCCAGACTGTAGCGGCGCAACTGCCCCACCGTTCTCACGCCCAGACCTTGCAGACTCTCAACCATGCGCTTGCCCACGCCGGGAATCTTGCCCACGGGCAGGGTCGCCAGAAAGGCGTCCACTTCTTCGGGACGCAGGATAAAGATGCCATCGGGCTTGTTGATGTCTGAACATATCTTGGCAAGGAATTTCACCGGCGCGGCCCCGGCGGAACAGGTGAGTCCGCCTGTGGCCTCACGCACACGCTCCTTGATGCGCAAGAGCAGCTCTTCCAGCGAGCCGAACAGACGTTCAAGGCCTGTGGCATCCACGTAGGCCTCATCCACACTGGCCTGTTCCACAAGAGGCGAAAACTCGCCAAGGGCCGCCATGACCGCCCGCGAAAGCTCGGCATAGCGCGCGTATCGCCCACGCACCACAATGGCCTGCGGGCAAAGCCTGCGCGCCGTTGCCATGGGCATGGCCGAATGCACCCCAAAAATGCGCGCCTCGTAAGAACAGGTGGAAACCACGCCCCTCTGCTCGCCGCCCACAATAACGGGCTTGCCGCGCAGGGACGGGTCGTCCATCTGCTCTACCGATGCAAAAAAGGCATCCATGTCGATATGGATAATCATGACAACATTCCGGGCGCTGGCTTCACTGCGGTGTAAGGCGGTGAAGATGATTGAAGTCTTGTGATTTTTCTTTGCGATGCACGTTAATACACTACAATTTCGGCGTAATTTTTTCTCTATCAAAGATTTACGTTTAAAAAGATGGCTTTTGTCCTTTAACAAGGAAAAGGCCCGTTTCAGGACAGCAACCAACAGTAACGGCAGTCGCGGTTCACACAAGAGAAATTTTGCTCTCCGGCAAGGAAGAACGTTTTTTTGCGCAAGGAGTGTACAAAAAAGGTACTCGACTGAAGCTAAAAAACGTTCTGACGCAGCCAGAGAACAAAAGAGCCTTGTGCGAACCGCGACTAGTCGAGCTTCTCGCGCACACGTTCCAGTTCCGTCTGCACATACGCTTCCGGCGCACCCGCCGAACGCAGCAAGTACTCCGCCATGGCCAGCGCAACTTCACGCTCGCCGCTGAACACAGCATCCACGCCTTTCTCGCGCAGTGAGCGGGCCTCGCTCACAAAAGCTGTGTGCGCCAGAATGCGCGCATGCGGATTGACCGCGCGCGCTATGGGCGTCACTTCGCCAGCAGGGATGCTGGGGGTTGTCAGCAGCAGCGCCTCGGCCTTTTCCAGGCCAGCTTCGCGCAGCACTTCGGCCTGCATGGCATCGCCGTGCACCACGGGTACCCCTTCGCTGCGCAAAAGCCGCACAGTGTCGATATTCATTTCCACAACCACGGGCAGCATGCGGCTGTCCTGCAAAATGCGGCAGCAACTGCGGCCAACGGGGCCGTAGCCCACCACAACCACCCGCCCTCGGGTGCCTTCGTCCGGCACGATCAGGCAGGCCGAAGGTTCGGCAACGTTGCCGCGCTTGCGCTTCTCCCACCACAGCCCCAGATCCTTGGCCTTGCGGTACAGCATGGGGTTGAACGTGATGGAAATGATGGCCGCAGGAATGAGCGCATTGTTCACCCTCTGGTCAAAAACCCCAAGGCTGATGCCAAGACCCGCAAGAATAAAAGTAAATTCACCCACCTGCGACAGGGAGGCGGCCACGGGCAGCCCCAGCTTGAGAGGCTTGCGGAACAAACTTGTCATCAGCAGCGCCCCAAGGGGCTTCACAATCATGATGACAAAAAGAGTCGCCAGCATGAGGGGCCAGTCCTGCGCCAGCGAGGCGGGATCAAAGAGCATGCCCACAGACACAAAAAACAGCACGGCAAAGGCATCGCGCAGGGGCAGGGCTTCGGCGGCGGCACGGGCGCTGAACTCGGACTGCCCTACAACCATGCCAGCCAAAAAAGCGCCAAGCGCCATGGACGCTCCAAAAAACTCCGCCGCCGCCACGGCAATGCCAAGGGCCAGAGCCAGCACCGCAAGGGTAAACAGATCGCGGGTTCCCGTGCGGGCAACATAGCCCAGAAACAACGGGATAAGCTTTTGCCCGGCCACAAGCGTAAACACGGAGAGCGCCGCCAGTTTGAGCAGGGTCATGCCCAGGGCGCTCCAGAATTCGCCGCCCGGAGAAAGAACCGAAGGCAGGAGCACAAGCAGCAGGATGGTAAAGATATCTTCCACCACCAGCCAGCCCAGGGCCACATGCCCGGTGGTATTGTGCAGGTCATGGTTATCGGCAAGTACACGGGTAAGCACCACGGTGCTGGCAACAGAAATAGCCATGCCGTAGACCGCGCCGGACAGCAGATCAAAGCCGAAAAAATGCAACAGCCCCATGCTTGCCAGCGTTGCCAGCGATATCTGCGCCGCTGCGCCGCCAGTGGCAATGGCCCCCACGGCCAGCAGATCCTTGAGGTGAAAATGCAGGCCCACGCCAAACATCAGCAGGATAACGCCGATCTCCGCGCACTGGGCCGCCGTGGACGCATCGGCCACAAAGCCGGGGGAGTGAGGGCCTACGATGATGCCTGCGAGCAGATAGCCCACAAGCGGGGAAAGGCGCAGTTTCTGCGTGATAAAACCAAGAACCAGAGCGGCGGAAAGCCCCCCGGCAAGCGTAAGAATAAGATCTACGTCATGGGGCATGGATTGTGCTCCTTTGAGGCCATGAAAAGGCAGGCCGCAAACAGCTGAATGCCCGCTCTAGAGCTGTTAACGAATGGAATGGGTTAACTGCTCCGCAAGGATTTTCCTGAAAAATCCTTGCCACGAAATGCTCTAGTCGTCGGACTTCAGCCATTGCAGCCACAGGTTGCGTCGGCGGGGGCCGTCGCCCTCGCACAGGTAAACAGATTGCCAGGTGCCAAGGCACAGTTCGCCCTTCTCCACAATCAGCAGGAGGGATGGCCCATGCAGGGTGGTTTTTATGTGGGCATCACTGTTGCCCTCAGCGTGGCGGTAATCGCCATGCTCCGGAGCAAGGCGGCTAAAAAAGGCCAGCATGTCGCGCCGCACGTCAGGGTCTGCGCCTTCGTTGACCGTGAGGCCGCAAGTGGTGTGCGGGCAAAACAGAGCCAGAGCGCCGCTCTGCCAGCGGCCATCTGCGGCCTTGCGACGCACCAGCGAGCGTAGCTCCGCCGTGATGTCGACCATCTCGCAACGGCTGCGGGTGCTTATTTCGAGAGTTTCCACGGCTGCCTCAACTTGTGAATTCCAGCAGGTCGGAGCGGGCTATGCGGCCCAGCTCTTCACGCTGGTTTTCCGGCGTTTCGGTAAAGAGAAAACCAAACAGCCCGTAGCGCGTGAAATCGCTTTTGCGCACATGCAGCACACGGGCAAAGCCCCGGCTCAATGCCTCGTAATCAAAGTTGCGCACGGGCGGGCAGTTTTCCGGCTTGTTCAGCACAATGAGGGTGTAGAGCTTGCCTTCGCGCCCTGCCAGAGCCTTGTCCCAATCAGGCCGCCGCCCTTCCAGAAAGCAGCCGTAGGTGTGGAAGCCCCAGGAAAACAGGGTGACGTCCGTGCAGCACCAGCCCGCAAAACGCAGGGCATTGAATTCTATGGGCCGTATACGTCCCTGGGCGTCACGCCGCAGCTCCACATGGGTGGGAAAATTCCGCAGACCCAGCAAGGAGTTAACCTTGTTGAACCATGCCTCGAACTCCGCAAGGTGTGAGCGTACCACAGAAGCGCCCGTGTAGTACAGGCGGTCGCTCACGTCCGAAGCGGAAGCAAATTCGTGCCGCAGGATGTTGCAGATCACGGCCTGCCCCTGTGCGTCAAAGTACACATCCACGGCGTATTCATCGCCGTCAATGTATTCCTCGATGAGCCAGTCTTCGCTGTCCACCACGCTGTCTGGATACTGCTCGCGCCAGTGCGTTGCTTCCTGCTCAATGACGGCAAGGGCGGCCTGCCAGTCTTCGCGGGTGCGCACAATGCGCACGCCCAGGCTGAAAAAGCCCACAGAAGGCTTGACCACGCAGGGCAGGCGCAGTTCTTCAAAAGGCAGGTGGCGCAGGGCATCAAGGCTGAGTCTGCGATAGAAATAATCATCGTAGAGGGGGCGCAGCAACTCGCGGGTCCTGGCCTTGTTCTTGAGCTTTTCAATGCCGCTGACAAGCTCGGCATTGTCCACATGGTCGCAAACCCAGGCCAGGGAATTTTCCGAGCAGGTATAGATGCGCGGGGGCGCGCAGTCCGGGCAGGGCTTCCGGCCCTGGGCCGCAAATTCCGCTTCCGGTATGAGGTTCAGGGGCGCTGCGCCAGAAAGCGCGCGGGCGCGGGACAAGTCCCGCGCCACAGCATTGTCGAGCACCGGTTCCCGCCGGGCTGCCGCGTAGTCGAGCAGCTCTGGCGAGACGTATGGTTCATCAAAAATTATCATGCTCCTCCCAACACGCGGAAGTACACCGCGGGTTCCTTGAGCAGGCCGGCGTCCATGGTGCGCTGGAGGGCGTCGCTCATGGCGCGGGCCGTGGTTTCGTGGGTCATGAAGACCAGCGGCACGCCGTTGCCTTCATCGCTCTTCTGGATGACCTGAGCCATGCTGATGCCCTCGGCGGCCATGCAGCCCGAAAGATCACGCAGCACGCCGGGGGTGTCCTGCACCATGACGCGCACATAGTAGCACGAGCGCCATTCTTCCGGCGGCACGATGGAGGCCTTGGGCAATTCCTTGCCCACAAAGCCGGTGTTGTTGGGGCGTTCATCGCGGGCAACAGCCAGCAGATCGCCCAGCACGGCCCCGGCTGTGGGCAGATCGCCCGCGCCGCGCCCGTGGAAAAACAGCGGGCCGGAAGCGTTGGCGTCCACCCGCACGGCGTTGTACACGCCGCCCACGCGGGCAAGCAAAAATTTGTGGTACACTAGGGCGGGGAACACCCCGGCCTCAAGCCGGATGTTGCCTTCACCCTCAGCACCCTCGGCGCCGGGCACCTCGCGCACCTGACCAATGAGCTTGATGCGGTAGCCAAATTCGCGCGCAAGGCGGATATCCATGCCAGAAAGCCCGCGAATGCCGCGCACCGAAAGGGCCGTGTAGGGATAGTGCACCCCGTAGGCCAGACGGATAAGCAGAATAAGCTTGTGGGCGGCATCATGACCGTCAATGTCCAGCGTGGGATCGGCCTCGGCATAGCCCAGCTGCTGGGCCTGCTTGAGCGCAACGTCAAAATCCATGCCATTGCTGGTCATTTCAGACAAAATATAGTTGCTGGTGCCGTTGAGAATGCCCATGAGCGATTCAATCCGGTTGCCCGTGAGGCTTTCCTTCAGCGTTTCCACAATGGGGATGGCCCCGGCCACGCTGGCTTCGTAGCGCAGGATGCGCTTTTTGCGGTCAGCCTTCTGGAACAGGGCCAGACCTTCCTCGGCCAGCAGGGCCTTGTTGGCGGTGACGATGTGCTTGCCCTGATCAAGGGCGCGGTCGATGATGGTGCGGGCATTGTCGATGCCGCCGATCAGTTCCACCAGCACGTCAATTTCAGGATCATCGGTAAGCGCGCGGTAATCGGTGGTTAGCTCGGTTCCGGCTGGCAACGGGGCGCTGCGGGCCTTGGTGGCGTTGCGCACAAGCACCTTTTTGAGCACGATGTCGCGCCCGCAACGGCGGCGAATAAGATCGGCGTTTTCGTCAAGCAGACGCACAAGGCCGCCGCCCACGGTGCCGAATCCGGCAAGGCCCACTACCAGGGGTTTATCGCTGTTCTTTGTCATGTCGCCTCCGAATCTGCTGCCTAACCCCGGTCTGTCCGCCGCGGGCCTGCGCGGTTGTTGGCCATGTGCGGCCTTATGGTTGCTGCGGCGGGGCCGGAAAACCTCCCGACCCCGCCGATTTCAGTAATTCGGACCTCGCTTCTTACCGTCCGAAAAAACGGCTTTTGAAAGCGAAATTTTGTTCCCTGGCAAGAAAACGACCCGTTTCAGGCTGTCCAGGGGACAAATGATGCTTCCAAAACCTGTTTTGCCATCCTGCGGATTTTTGCCTTCCGGCAAGGAATGCGGGCTTTTTATGCAGGGAGTGTACTCTGATGGTACTCGACCGGAATAAAAAGACCGCCTGACGCCGCCGGAAGCAAAAAGGCGCGGAGTGCGAAACAGGTTTAGTCGGAGACGCCCGACAACAACCGCCGCATACTGCTAATAGCCTGCCGCGTGCGTTGATCGTTTTCAATCAGGGCAAAACGCACGTATTCGTCGCCGTAGGAGCCGAAGCCCAGGCCAGGCGAAACAGCCACGTGGGCCTCCTGCAACAGCAGCTTGGAGAATTCCACGGAGCCCATCTTGCGGAAGGGTTCGGGAATGTGCGCCCACACAAACATGGTCGCCTTGGGCGAAGGTGTTTCCCAGCCGATGCGGTTCAGGCCTTCGATGAGGCGGTCGCGCCGTTCCTGATATACATCGCGGATCTGGTGCACGCAGTCTTCGGGGCCGTTGAGGGCCACGGTGGAGGCAATCTGGATGGGCTGGAACATGCCGTAATCCAGATAGCTCTTGATGCGCGCCAGGGCATGAATAAGATCCTTGTTGCCCACGGCAAACCCCACGCGCCAGCCTGGCATGGAATAGCTCTTGGACAGGGAGTAGAATTCCACGCCCACATCCTTGGCGCCCTTGGCCTGCAAAAAGCTGGGGGCCTTGTAGCCGTCAAATACCAGATCGGCGTAAGCCAGATCATGCACAACCCAGATGTGGTTTTCCTTGGCGAAGTCCACAATCTTCTGGAAGAATTCCAGATCCGTCACTTCGGTGGTGGGGTTGTGCGGATAGCAGATGAAAAGCACCTTGGGCTTGGGCCAGGCCTGACGCATGGCGGCCTCAAGGTCTTCAAAAAAGTTGCGGCCAGGGCCGATGGGCACGCTGCGCACGTCCGCGCCTGCAATGATGGGCGCGTACTTGTGGATGGGGTAGGTCGGGTCGGGTGCGAGCACCACATCGCCGGGCTCAAGAATAGCCAGCGAAAGGTGGGCCAGGCCTTCCTTGGAACCCAGGGTCACGATGGCTTCGCTGTCAGGGTCGAGCTGCACGCCGTAGTGGCGGGCATAGCGATCACAGATGGCTTTGCGCAGGTTCGGAATACCGCGCGAAAGCGAGTAGCGGTGGTTCACCGGCTTCTGTGCTGCCTCAACAAGCTTTTCGACGATGGGTGCGGGCGTTGCGATGTCCGGATTGCCCATGCTGAAGTCCACGATGTCGATATTCTGCCGACGCAGCCGCATTTTGAGGTCTCCCACCACCGCAAAAACATAGGGGGGGAGGCGGCGAATCCGCGAAAACTCTTCCATGTCTGATAGCTCCTAAGTTGATCGACATGCAGTCTGTCCCATGCGCTCGCAACAGGTCACGCCCGCACCATGCAGGCATGGACTCCACCCTGCCGCGCAGCCCCACAGGAAGCCCGTGCGTTTACCGGGCGCTCACATCGCGCCGGAAACGATTTTGTCAAGCCGCAGCATAGCCAGCCGCGCGCCTGTTTGTAAAGCATTGCGGGCCGCAGAACCCCTTGAGGGGGCATGTTTTTTATATGGTTTACGGCGAAATGCCGCCAACTGCGCTTTGCCTTCAGCGCATAGTTGTGTATCCTTGATAAATATCTCGAATCCTGCGGAGGCAAACCATGGAAGATCATATTCGCTTTGACAGGCAAAATCTTGCGCTGCACCTGCTTGACCAGCGCTTGCTGCCAGAGCAGGAAACCGAAGTGATCTGCCGCAATACAGACGACATTGTATCGGCGTTACAAACCATGGTTGTGCGCGGGGCTCCGGCCATTGGCGTCACTGCGGCCTGGGGCTGCGCCCTTGCGCTGAACGAAACCAGCGGCCCCGGCTGGGCCACCCAGCTTGAAGAACTGCTCGACCGCATTGCCAATGCCCGACCCACCGCCGTAAACCTGCGCTGGGCCGTTGAACGCATGCGCAGATGCTGGTGGAAGGGCATGAACAGCGGACGCGGCGACCGCGCCCCCCTGCTCGCGGCCTTTCTTGACGAGGCCGCCAGAATGCAGGCCGAAGATGTGGAAGCATGCAAGACTCTGGGCCGTTTTGGCGCGGATTGCCTGAAAGACGGCGACACCGTGCTCACCCACTGCAATGCTGGCGCCCTGGCCACTGCGGGCTATGGCACGGCGCTTGGGGTTATTCGAGGTGCTGTGGAGCAGGGCAAACGCATCAAGGTTATTGCCGATGAAACACGGCCCTTCCTCCAGGGCGCGCGCCTCACGGCCTGGGAACTGCACAAGGACAATATCCCCGTTACTGTTGCCTGCGACAATGCCTGCGCGCTGCTCATGAGCAAGGGGCTCGTGCAGTCTGTGGTGGTTGGGGCAGACCGCATTGCCGCCAACGGCGACGCGGCCAACAAGATCGGCACCTATGGCGTTGCCCTGCTGGCAAAGCACTTCAATATTCCTTTCTACGTGGCTGCCCCGCTCTCCACCATTGACCCCACAACGTCCGACGGCAGCGGCATTCCCATTGAGCAGCGCCCGGAACGCGAGGTCACCCACGTGGGTGATACGCGCCTTACGCCCGCAGATGTGCCCGTATACAATTTTGCTTTTGACGTAACCCCGGCAGAACTCATCACCGGCATCATCACCGAAAAAGGCGTGTTGCAGCCGCCCTACGGGCTTGCCATCTGGGCAGCCCTCAACGAGGCCAGCGCCGCGCCCGAGGTGGATGACGCCGGGATTATTGAGCGTTAGGGGTTCAGCATGAAAGAGCTTGTTCTTGTTATTGGCCCGGCACTGCCGGATGCGGCACGCGCGCTGTGCACGGCCCCGGGCTACAGCCCCAGCGGCAAAGCCGAAACAGAGTCGGGTCAGGCCCTGCCCGAACGGCTTGTTGCCCACTGGGACGGGTGGGAAGCGCCCAATGGCGAAATTTCGCTGTCTGCGCGCCTGCGCGATGAACTGACGACCATCCGCGCCGAGCATATGGCCTGGGCACACGATTTGGGACGCATGCGCGTTGGCGGGCGCGAAGTGCAGCAGCATCTGCGTTGCGGCGAAAAGCTCTCCATGTGGTGGTGTTCGCTGCTGTACGAGCGCCATCCCAAAATGACGCCCGGCCTCTACACTGTTTACAAGCTGCGCACCCTTGAGCGCCTCATGGACGAGGGCGGATTTGCCTCCCTGCGCGTTTTTGGCGGGGATGAAGACCTGCGCGATGCGCTGGCCCGCATGTGCAAGTCAGGCCACAGGCTGTTTGCAGAAAACAGCGAAGCTCCGGTTCCGCTTGAGCCAGCCCGCAGTCTGCTGCGCAAGGTTTATGACGCAACGCCTCCCCCCTTGCGCGCGCTGGCCCGCTACGCCCACTGGTGGTGGACTGTACGCCGCCACATGCCGCCCGTTTCGGCCAAAAGCCCGTTGCCGCCAGCTCAGGGGCAGGCTGCCACCATCGCCACCTACTTTCCCAATGTGGACATGAAGGCAGCGGAAAATGGCCGCTATCGTTCCCGCTATTGGGAGAGCCTGCACGATGCGCTGAACGCGACCGCCGGGGTGGAGGCGCAAGAACAGGGGAGCGCCGGGAAGCATGCCCAGACCGCCGGGCACTTTGTGCGCTGGCTTTTCATCCGCTTTCCCGCGCCCCAGCTCAGTCTGGCCCAGTGCATTGCCCTGCGCGACCGCTTTCGCCGAGAAGGCAGGGACGGCGCGAGTTTTCATTATCTTGAAGAATTTCTGACCACAGGCGACCTCATAGCCGCCCTGTTCCGCTACGCGCGCCTGTGCCTTGCCAGCCTGCGGCTGGAAAAAGAAGCCCGCGCGGCCTTTCGTTTTGCAGGCTCGCAGATTGATTTCTGGGCCTACCTCGGCCCCTACTGGGCGGAATCGTTCCGGGGCTGGCGTTGCCTTGAGCGCTGCCTGCAACACCGGGCATTCAAGCGATATGCCGCTACGGCCGGCCCGCAGCGCTGGACGCTCTTCCCGCTGGAGAACTGCCCGTGGGAACGCATGCTCACTCAGGCCATGCACGAGGCAGACAACGGCCCCGTCATCGGCGCGCAGCACTCCACCATCCGGCCCACAGACTTTCGCTATTTTGACGACCCGCGCACCTTTACGGGAGAACTGGCAGAATTTCAGCCCGATATGGTGCGGGGCAACGGGCAGTCCGCCTGCTCGCAGTGGCGCGAGGCAGGAGTGCCCGCCGAACGGCTGGGCGAAGTGGAAGCCCTGCGTTACCTCTATCTGGCCCACAATGACGCGCAAAATGCCACTGCTGCGAGCCATAATTCCACGCCTGCTCCCCGGCGATTGCTGGCCGTAACCAGCTTTTTTGCGGACGAAACCGAGGCCCATCTGGCCCTGCTTGCCCGTTCGCTGCATGCAGGCCTGCTTGACGGCTGGGAAATCCGCGTAAAGCCGCACCCCTACCTGCCGGTTCAGGAAAGGCTGCACGCCCTGCTGGGCCGCCGTGCGCTGGACGTGCAGGTCGTGGACGGCCCCATTGCCGACCAGCTTGCCCCCGGCGTGGTGGTCTGGGCCTCCAATTCCACCACCGTGGCGCTTGAAGCCGCCATCAAGGGGCTGCCCGTGGTGGCCATGCTGCCCACAGACGACTTTGACCTCTGCCCCCTGCAAGATGTAGCCAGCCTGCCGCGCACCGGCAGCGTGGATGATGTGGCCTGCGCGCTGCGAACTGCAGCGCCTCTGCACCTTCCACCTGAATATCTTGACCTGAACGTCGATCTTCCCAGATGGGAAACACTGCTGCACCTGAGAGGAAAACCATGAGTACGCATGACAGAGTGGCCGCCCTGGTGCGCCACTACTATTGGGACAGAGATCTCAACTGCGCCCGCACAACCCTGCGCTGCCTGGAAAACGTTCTCAAAGAACCGCTGCACCCGCAGATATACACTGCCACAGTGGGTTGCCACGGCGCTGGAGGCACTGGCGGGCAGTGCGGCCTTGTGGAGGGCGGCTTGCTGCTTATCGGCCTGCGCGGCGCAGAACTGGGCAAGGAAGAATCAGAAATTGTTGATCTGTGCGCGCAGTTTGCCGCCCTGTTCACTGAACGCTTCGGCAGCCTCTCCTGCAAGGCTTTGCGGCCCGGCGGCATCCACCCCAATGATCCACCGCATCTTTGCGAATCCGTTTCGGTAGACGCCATATGTTTTTTGCATGACTTTCTTGACGAAATGGCACAATCCGCCGAGCCAAACCGCAGAAAACCTGGATTTGAAGCCGATACGGCAGAGTAGAGTTCAAATCCCACCCTTTGACAACAATGCCCGGAGCGAATAGGTTCCGCGCAGATGGCCTTTTGCGGCCATACGCTTTTTATGCGTCTGCCCTCTGGCAGACGGTCACCCTCAAACCTATGGAAGGAGCATCCTACATGTCGTCCGACAGTTGCCACAGTTCCCCTTCGGAACCTGACAGTTTACGTCGCACCACTCTTTCCACGCCATTCCGTTCCCGTAGCTGAATATCTTCCTGCGGGTAACGCGTTGCGCGTGCTCCCAGGAGGATTTTATGGTTCTGCGCTCTTTTCTGCCGCACGGCCTTGTTGTGCCGCTTGCCCGTTTTTTTGGCCGCAAAGGCCACGCCGCCTCACATACCGTCAGTACGGAACTGGTTCGCCAGGCTGCAACCCGCCTGCTTGATGCCGCCCGCGTTGAAACGGACGAAGCCTTGCAGACGTTCAACTCCTCACCCGATGGTCTTACCCGCCATCAGGTGCATGAGATGCGCCAGCAGTACGGGGCCAATATCCTTGCCGCCAAGGACAGGGACAGCCTGCCCAAACGCCTGTTCACCTCGTTTATCAATCCCTTCAGCGTTGTGCTCCTTCTGCTGGCCTGCATTTCTTTCTTTACCGACTATCTGCTGGCAGCTGCCGGAGAAAAAGACCTCACCGCCGTTATTATCGTGACGGTCATGGTCTGCATAAGCGGCGTGCTGCATTTCGTGCAGGAGGCCCGCTCCGGCAATGCCGTGTCCCGCCTTGAATCGCTGGTCAAAACCACCATTGAAGTGGTGCGCGAGGGCGAGGGCAAGGAACTGCCCATCAATTCCTTGGTGGTGGGCGATGTGGTGCGCCTGGCCGCAGGCGACATGATCCCCGCCGACATACGCATCCTGCGGGCCAAGGATCTTTTTGTCAGCCAGTCTTCCCTCACGGGCGAAAGCGAACCTGTGGAAAAGTTCCCCCATGCCCAGCCCTCCGGCACTGCCGCCGCCTCGCCCCTTGATTGCGACAATCTGGCCTTCATGGGCAGCAACGTTGTCAGCGGCGCGGCCTACGGCCTTGTGCTGGCTGTTGGCGGGGCCACCCTTTTCGGCTCTCTGGCGCGCCAGATCGCGGCCACCACCACGCCCACCAGCTTTGACAAAGGCGTGAATTCCGTTTCCTGGCTGCTTTTGCAGTTCATGATCTGCATGGCCCCGGTGGTGCTTTTTATCAACGGTTTCACCAAGGGCGACTGGGTGGAAGCCGCATTGTTTGCCCTTTCCATTGCCGTGGGCCTTACACCCGAGATGCTGCCCACTGTTGTATCGGCCAATCTTGTGCGCGGAGCCATGTTTATGGCCCGCAAAAAGGTTATTGCCCGCCGCCTCAACGCCATCCAGAATCTCGGGGCCATGGATGTGCTGTGTACCGACAAGACGGGCACCCTCACGCAAGACAGGATTGTGCTTGAGTATTCGCTCGATATTCACGGCACGGAAGACGCCCGAGTGCTGCGCCACGCCTTTTTGAACAGCTGGTTTCAGACCGGCCTCAAAAACCTGCTGGACGCCGCCATCGTCAACCACGCCGACGAACTGAGCATGCAGCCTCTGCGCAAGGAATACAGCCTTGTGGACGAAATGCCCTTTGATTTCAGCCGCCGCCGTATGAGTGTTGTGGTGGCCGACACCACGGGCAAGACCCAGATCATCACCAAGGGCGCGCTGGAAGAAATGCTGACCGTATGCGCCTATGCCGAATACCACGGGCAGGTCGAACCGCTCACGCCCGAGCTCCAGGCCGAAATACTCGAGCGCGTGCGCCGTTACAATAACGACGGCATGCGTGTGGTGGGCGTGGCGCACAAAACCATGTCCGCGACGAGCGGAGTTTTTTCTGTGGCGGACGAAAAAGACATGGTGCTGCTGGGCTATCTGGCCTTTCTTGATCCGCCCAAGGATTCCGCATCAAAGGCGCTGGCCGCGCTCAACGAGCACGGCGTGCGCGTAAAGGTGCTGACAGGCGACAACGATGCCGTTACCCGCAGCGTATGCCGTCAGGTGGGGCTGCCGGGCAAAAATATTCTGCTGGGCGCAGAAATAGAGGCTATGGACGACGCGGCCCTGAAAGCCGCCGTTGAACAAGCCGACATTTTCGCCAAGCTCAGCCCGCGCCAAAAAGCCCGCATTGTGACCTGCCTGCGCGGCAACGGCCATGTGGTGGGCTTTATGGGCGACGGCATCAACGATGCCCCGGCCATGAAGAACGCCGATGTGGGTATTTCCGTCGATTCCGCTGTGGACGTGGCGCGGGAATCCGCGGGCGTCATCCTGCTGGAAAAAGACCTCACAGTGCTTGAAGCCGGTGTAATGGAAGGCCGCCGCACCTATGCAAATATAATAAAATATATAAAAATTACGGTTAGTTCAAACTTCGGCAACATGTTTTCCGTGCTGGCGGCCAGTGTATTTCTGCCGTTCCTGCCCATGACGCCCCTACAGATTCTGGTGCTCAACCTGCTCTACGATGTCTCCTGCACGGCCATGCCCTGGGACAATGTGGATGAGGAGTTTCTGCGCAAGCCCCGCAACTGGAACACGGACAGCATCCGGCGGTTCATGTTCTGGCTCGGGCCTACCAGCTCGGTCTTTGACCTCACAACCTACGCCTTGCTGTTCTGGGTAATCTGCCCTGCAGTAGTGCCTCTGCCAGCAGGCGGCTGGCAGGCCATGAGCAGCACCGACCAGGCAAGCTTTACCGCCCTGTTTCAGGCGGGCTGGTTTGTGGAATCGCTGTGGACGCAGACAATGGTCATCCACATGTTGCGCACCCCGGGCATTCCCCTGCTGCACAGCCGCGCCGCATGGCAGGTGACCCTGCTCACGGGCCTTGGCGTTGCCGTGGGCACGGCCATTCCCTTTACCGCGCTGGGTCAGGGGCTGGATATGGGCGCGCTGCCCGCCAGCTACTTCCCCTGGCTGGCTGCGGTGCTCGCGGGCTATCTTGCCCTGGCCACGTTGGTAAAGGGGGCCTTTATGCGCCGCTACAACACATGGTTATAAAAAAACTGCGGTCAGGGGGCTGATTTTCAGCCTCCTGACCGCAGGGCCAAAAATCCCGTCAGCAGAGCAATCCTGTCTTTTGAATTGTCTTTTGTTCCCGGCAAGGCTGTTTTAAACAACCAGCGGACAAGGGAACTGCTTAGCGTTTGCTGTCAAAAAAATCCTTCTGATCCCCCACCCCATACAAAAACGCACCCCGGTGGTCGGCGGTGTCGCCAGCATACACGGCCTCAGCCCTGGCACCCCCGGCGGTGATGGTGTAGCCCACTGCAAGGGTGGACACGTAGGGCGGCATGACCTCATCCACCTTGCCGTAATAGTAGCGGCAAGGTGTTGCCGAGCGCCACATGAAGGCCTGATTGTCGCGCAATCTGCGAAAAAATGTGTCCATACCCGCCGAGGATTGCGCCATAACTTCCTCTTGCACCAGATCGGCAACCTTGGCGGGTAGTTGCGGTTTCAGCTCTTCCCAGCCGATATTGTTTTCGTAAAAATCACGGCAAGCAGCCTGATACTCTGGCTTGATGATGGTCTGGGGCAGGCCGGGCATGTCGTAATAGTAGGCGTAGGAATAGGTAAACAGAATAACGCTGCCCGCGAGCCACGTGGCATCAAGCGATGAGGGGTTGTTTATCCAGCGGGTCAGCAACAGGTACAGATCGGCTGGCGTAGCCGCCGTTGCCGCCGCCTTGACGGGCATGCTCAGGGATTCGAGCCGATGGCGGAACTGCTGGGTGCTCCAGCTGCCCTGCGACCAGCCGCTGAGATACAGGCCATCCTCTTCAATACCCATATCCGCCAGCACTGCGCGGGCGGCAAAAAGCATATCCATGCAGGCCTGCACTGTTGCCTCGCGCACCATGTAGCTGTCCGGCTCTGTGGAATCCCCCTTGCCGATGTAGTCCGCACCTATCACCACATAACCGTTCCCCGCCAGCCGCGCGGTTACAATGCGCGTTTCATCCGATTCCTCGGGGCGGGAGGGCACCGCCGTGCGGGTAAATACCGTGCCATGCTGGTATGAAACCACGGGCAGCTTCTTTTGCGTGGTTTGCGGCACCGCCACAAGACCGGAAGCAAGCGTGGGCCGATTGCCCTGTTCCGGAATCATGGTTGTATACAGCACCTTGTACAGGCTCACGCCATTGGCGGCTTCCGGGTACGGCATCTTGAAATTGCTGAATGCCGCCACTTCTGACGTAAGAATTTTGTTCAGCCGTTCAACGCTGTAGTCGCCGATGTGCGTATAGCGCACGCCGGAGGCAACGTCCTTGTAATCTGCCGCGCTGGCAGTTACCGCCAGCAGCATGAACAAAAAAACAATGATTGTGGTCTGCCGCATGGAGCCTCCGGGTTTGCTGGTGTTTTTTCCACACTACTGATGCAGCGTTCTTTTGCAAGCATCTGTGGGCAGCCCAAAAAGCTGACCCGGAAAAACCATATGAAAAGGGGCCCTGCCATGCGGCAAGGCCCCCCCCGTATTGGTTACGTACAGCCGGGCGGCTAATGCCCGGATTTCAAATTGCTGATAAGCCCGCGCAGCACCTGGGCCTGCTGGGCCATGTCGGAAACCGCCCCGGCAGAATGCTGCATGGCGGAACTGGTTTCGAGCGAAATACGGTTCACATCTTCAATGGAGCGGTTAATCTCCTCGCTGGTCGAAGACTGTTCTTCCGCAGCTGTGGCGATGGATTGCACCTGCTGGGCTGTGGCGTCCACCAGATTCACAATTTCATGCAGGGCCTCGCCCGAGGTGCCCGCAAGCGTGGTGGCGGTGTCAATCATACCCACTACCTGCTCCACGTTGCCCACGTTCTTGCGGGTGCCGTTCTGGATATCGCGGATGGCGTCGCCCACTTCCTTGGTGGCGGTCATGGTCTTTTCCGCCAGTTTGCGCACTTCATCAGCAACCACGGCAAACCCACGCCCGGCTTCGCCAGCGCGCGCCGCTTCAATGGCCGCATTGAGGGCCAGCAAATTGGTCTGGTCGGCAATATCCGAAATAACGCCCAGGATCTGCCCCGTACTCTCGGCCTGCTTGCCGAGCGTGGTCATTTCCGATTTCAGTTCCACGGCGCTGGTCTGGATGCGGCTGATATCCGTTATCACGCTGGCCACCACATCCGCGCCGCTTTCAGCCTTGCTCTTTGCGGCCTTGGCGGATTCCGCCGCCTGCCCGGCGTTGCGCGCAACTTCAAGCACGGTGGCGTTCATTTCTTCCATGGCTGTGGCTGTTTCGCCCACGCGGACAGTCTGGCTTTCAGCGCCACGGCTGGCCTGTTCCACCTGCGCCGAAAGTTCTTCCGAAGCCGTGGTTACGGCCTCCACAACGCCTTCAAGCTCGGTGGCGGCATGCAGCATGCCATCGGCCTTGGCCTTTTCCGCAGCCATGCGGGCGGCTTCGGCCTCTCTGGTTGCGCTGGCTGCGCGTTCCGATTCTTCTTGCGCCAGACGGCTTTTTCCGTCAGCCTCGGCTATCTTGTCTTTAAGGCTGCCCACCATGCTGCGCAGGCTGTCTGCCAGATGACCAATTTCATTACGCCGCACAAGCGTCAGGCTGCGCTCAAGCTCACCCGCCGCCACCGACCGGGCATAGGATTCCAGCTCTTGCAGGGGTTTGACGATGATCTTTTCAAGGGCCAGCAGGGTAATACCCACAAGCAGCAGGATTGCGGCAAAGCCAGCGCAAACCATGATGTTGCGCTGGTTGTTGGCCGAGGCTTCGATCTCCGCGCGATCCATGGTGATGACAACCTTCCAGTTCCAGCCCGGAACCGGCGCCCACGCCAGCATTTTTTCCACGCCGCCACGGGTGAAGGATTCCACGCCCGACGGCGTGGCAAGAATATGGGCAATCCCTTCTTCCTTGGAAACATCCTTAAGCACGCGCTCACTGTCGGGGTGGCCGACCATGACGCCCGTGGGCGCGACAATAAACGGATAGCCCGTTTTGCCCAGATGGATGTCGTTAATGTAGTTTTCCATCAGGCCGTCAATGGCATAGGCCATGCCCACGCCGCCAATGACTTTGCCGCTGTCGTCCACTATGGCATCGGCAACGCCCACAATGGCCTTGCCCGTGATCGAGCTCTTTGACGGTGTGTCGCTCAGGCCGGGCTTGCCCTTGAACGTCTGGCGAATGTACTCGCGGTGGGCAAAATTTTTGAGGCTGCCTTCCTTGCCGTGAACACGGTTGATCAGCTGGGTGCCTTCCGTGTCAAACAGAAAGAAGGAGTTTACTTCGTCTGCCGAGCGCGACATGGCCGAGAGAAAACCTGCGGCCTCGCCATTATCGTGCCGGTTACGCAAATATTCCTTGAGGGCAGGTTGCAGCACCGCTCCGTGCAGCACCATCTGCTGCTGTTCGCCAAAGTCGCCCAGCGACTTGGCAATGGTGCCAGCCAGGAGGCGCATCTGATCAACGCTTGACGTCAGGCTGGCCTCATAGCTGTAGCGGGCGACCACGACAATCAGGGCCGACTGCACCGCAAATACTACCCCGCCCACAAGAAGCATCATTGCCATTCTGATGCTGCGTACCGACATAAACTAGCCTCCTCACTGCAAAACAGATCATTTCAATTCAGGCTGTCCACTGCGATCTTGCTAAAAACATCAAAATGAAGGCGAGTGCAATATATATTCCAATATATCAAGATATTTTATTTTTTGTTTATTATTTGAAATAACTAAGTATTTATTATTATCTGGCTCTTGATTCCTTCACGCCACGTCCCCATATGTTCACATTTGTTAACACTGATATTAAAATAATTAACAGTGATGCCTAAACGTGCGCCTTGTGGATAGGGGCAAAAACAGGGTGAAAAAAGCGGCCCCCACATCAGCAGGAGCCGCTTCCAGTCAGGTAGCAAGGACTGATTTTAAAACATTTCAGCAACAAATTCAGTCCGGCAGAGCATATCTGCCTCTGCTTTTCTTCGCCCCTGGCTAATTTCCGGATTTCATACTGGCGATAAGTCCGCGCAGCACCTGGGCTTGCTGGGCCATTTCTGAAACCGCTCCGGCGGAATGCTGCATGGCGGAGCTGGTTTCGAGCGAAATACGGTTCACGTCCTCAATGGAGCGGTTGATCTCCTCACTGGTGGAGGATTGCTCTTCCGCAGCCGTGGCGATGGACTGCACCTGCTGGGCAGTGGCGTCCACCAGCTCCACAATTTCATTCAGGGCTTCGCCCGAGGTGCTTGCAAGCGTGGTGGCGGTGTCAATCATACCCACTACCTGCTCCACATTGCCCACGTTTTTGCGGGTGCCGTTCTGGATATCGCGGATGGCATCGCCCACTTCCTTGGTGGCGGTCATGGTTTTTTCCGCCAGTTTGCGTACTTCATCGGCTACCACGGCAAATCCACGTCCGGCTTCGCCAGCGCGCGCCGCTTCAATGGCCGCATTGAGGGCCAGCAGATTGGTTTGGTCGGCGATATCCGAAATAACGCCCAGGATCTGCCCCGTACTCTCGGCCTGCTTGCCGAGCGTGGTCATTTCCGTTTTCAGTTCCACGGCGCTGGTCTGGATGCGGCTGATGTCCTTTACCACGCTGGCCACCACTTCGGCACCGCTTTCAGCCTTGCTCTTGGCGGTTTTGGCGGATTCCGCCGCCTGCCCGGCGTTGCGAGCCACTTCAAGCACGGTGGCGTTCATTTCTTCCATGGCGGTGGCTGTTTCACCCACACGGGCAGTCTGGCTTTCAGCACCACGGCTGGCCTGTTCCACCTGGGCCGAGAGTTCTTCCGAAGCCGTGGTTACGGCTTCCACAACGCCTTCAAGCTCGGTAGCGGCATGCAGCATGCCATCGGCCTTGGCCTGTTCGGCGGCCATGCGCGCGGCTTCGGCCTCTTTTGTTGCGCTGGCTGCGCGTTCAGATTCTTCCTGAGCCAGACGGCTTTTCCCATCGGCCTCGGCTATCTTGGCCTTGAGGCTGCTCACCATACTGCGCAGGCTGTCTGCCAACTTGCCGATTTCATTGCGCAGGTTGATTGTCAGAGAGGATTCAAGATTGCCGTCCGCAACGTCTGAAGCAAAAGCCTGCAACTGCCGCAAGGGGCGCACAACAACCTTGTCCAGCGCAAACAGGCAGATGCCCACCAAGGCCAGAATAGTAACAAAGCCGAGCACCAGCATGACGTTGCGCTGCTCGCGGGCCGGGGCTTCTATTTCATCAAGGGCCATGGTCACGCCTACGCGCCAGTTCCAGTTGGGAGCCACATCCCAGGCCAGCATGCGCTTTTCGCCTTCACGCATAAATTCCACGCCGCTGCCGGAATCAACCTTGACCATATCGCTGACGCCCGGTTCACCGGCCATATTCTTGAGGATGTAATCGCTGTTTACGTGGCTGATCACAACGCCCTGGGGCGAAACAACAATGACGCGGCCCGTCTTGCCAATACTGATTGCCTTGAGATTTTTTGTCAGGCTGTCGATGTCGTATGACATGCCCACGCCGCCCACGACCTTGCCTTTATCGTCAAGGATGGGTGCGGTCACGCTGACGATAAGCTTGCCCGTGGCTATACTTTTTGTAGGTGCGGAACTGAAGCCCGGCTTGTTGGCCAGGGCGGCCTTGATGTATTCGCGGTCGGCAAGGTCGCTGAGCTTGCCGGCCTGCCCCTGCGCGTAGGTAATGAGCTGTTTCCCGGCGGTATCAAAGAGGTAAATGGTGTTGATTTCAGGCGCGGCTTTGGACATGGCAGCAAGAAAAACTTCCGCGCCTTTTTTGTCTTCGCCCGTGAGCAGGAAGTCACGCAGTCGTGGCGGTTTGGAAACACCGTTGATGAACATGCTGAGCTGGGTTCCAAAATCGCCCAGGGATTTGCTTACCGTGTCCGCGGTGAGATCCATTTCGTGAGTGCTTGCCTTAAGGTTCGCCTCATCCCCCATGCGCGTTACGACAACAACCAGAGCCGACTGCACCGCCAGTACCACGATGCTGATGACCAGCAACATGGCAGTTCTGATACTGCGTGAAAACATAACAGCTTCCTTTACGTAATAAAACTAGTCACCTGAACACCTTGATTCATAGCATTTCATATGCGGCATTCCCTCATTTCTGAAGGACGATAATTCTCCATGGGGACACGCCAAGACAGGCCGCAGCGTGGCTGTTATCCGCATAATGCCATCAACGCGGCGTTCCCTGCGCTGGCGAGGTATTGCCGCACAGCAAAAAAGAAGCGGCAGCGCAACAGACCTGCGCTGCCGCTTCTTTGATTATCGGCTTCTATAATATAAACTTTACTTTTTTTGTAAAGAAAGTCGATTTGCCACGGCATCCGCCCCCATGCGGGCAAATTCGGCCACTTCGCGCCCCTGACGCGCGCTTTCTGGCAGGAGCAGCTCCGGCTTGTTGGCCAGGCTCTTGTCGGGCGTGACGCCGTACTCCGCCGGGAAGGAATCGTTGAAATACATGTCCTGAAAACCTGCGAACTTGAGGGCATGGGCCGTTGCGTCAAGCACGGCATGCTCCTTGTTGCTGATCAGGCCAAGGGCCTTGGCGTTCATGAGGCCCGCGAGGCACTCGCCGCCCTGGGTGCAGGCAATGTGGCCGTGACGGTTGGCAACAATCATGGCATCCATGATCTGCTGCTCGGTCACGCGCACCACCTGAAAGGCCCCTTCGCCGCCCTTTTCGATAAACATCTCCGCCAGCTTGCGCACACGCGGGAAGGAAACGGGGTTGCCGATCATGGCGGCCTGCGCCACGCTGGGCGTGACGGTCACTGGCTGCCAGTGGCGGGCATCCTTGGGCGCATCGTAATAACGCCACACCGGGTCGGCATGCTCGGACTGCACGCCAAACACGCGGGGCAGCGAGGTGATGATGCCAAGCTCAAGCATTTTCAGGAAGCCGCACATGATGGCCGTGATGTTGCCCGCATTGCCGATGGGCACAAAGAGGCACAGATCGGTCATGTCCCACCCGTACCACTGGGCTGTTTCATACGCGTAGGATTCCTGCCCGAGGATGCGCCAGCTGTTCTTGGAATTGAGCAGGGCCACGCGGTAATTTTCTGCCAGCAGCTCGACCACCTTCATGCAGTCGTCAAACACGCCGGGCAGTTCAAGCACTGTTGCTCCGCTGCCAAGCGGCTGCGAAAGCTGCTGGGGCGTTACCTTGCCGTGGGGCAGAAGCACCACG
Organism: Desulfovibrio desulfuricans DSM 642; assembly: GCF_000420465.1. NCBI lineage: Bacteria > Pseudomonadati > Thermodesulfobacteriota > Desulfovibrionia > Desulfovibrionales > Desulfovibrionaceae > Desulfovibrio > Desulfovibrio desulfuricans. The sequence continues at coordinate 121,801 of NZ_ATUZ01000018.1, forward strand.
CTCTTGAGGGGCGCGCCCACATACGAGGCGTAGAGGGCCGCCGCCGCCGAGGTGTCGCCAGTGGAGGCGCACACGGTCAGCACTTCGTCCCACTTGTTGCGGCGGCACAGCCACTTGAGGTAGCTGAACGCGCAGGCCATGCCGCGATCCTTGAAGGACGCGCTGGGGTTCTGACCATCGTTCTTGTAGGCAAAGGGCACGCCCACGCGGTCACGCAGGGCCGGGGCCGCTTCAATAATCGGCGTGATGCCTTCGCCCAGATACACGATATCGTCTTCGTCCAGCAGGGGAGCAAGCAGCTCGTAAAAACGGAATATCCCCCGAAGCGCGGTGCTGCGGCTGGCGGAGCGGGCGTCAAAAAGCTCGCGCCACTCTGCGCCGCTGCGCTCTTTCAGTTTGTCGAAATCCAGGTTTTCCAGCAGAAACACGCCGCCGCACTGCGGGCAGGTGTACAGCAGGCTGTCGCCGGGATGACGCGCGCCACAGTCAAGACAAACATACTCCATGCGGCCGCGATAGGCCGGAAAATCCGCATGCGCCATGAGAGAAACTCCTTGATAATTGCATCAGGAAGGGGCTTTGCAATCCCCATCCTCACCCCCGGTTCACAAAAACATTTTGCGGCCAGGGGCGCTTGTGGCTCTGACAATGGCGGCACAGCAGGCCGCAGCATTGCCGAAATCTGCGGGAAAGCCAGGGGCTATCCCTTGTCTTCCTGCTTTTCCGAATGCTTGCCCTTGAGCCAGCTTTTTTCGGTGCCTGCGCGCAAGCGCGCGATATTTTCCTTGTGCTTCCAGACCACCACGGCCAGCACGCACAGGGAAAGAGGCAGCCACACCCATTGGCCTGTAACCGCCAGAGCCACAACCAGCGCGGCAACGAGGCTCAGGGAACCCAGCGAAACAAAGCCGCTGCGCCAGATGATCAGACAGCACAGGGCAGAAGCTGCCAGCAACTGCCAGAAAGCCAGGGGCATGAACACGCCTATGCTGGTGGCAACAGCCTTGCCGCCCTTGAACTTCATGAAGCAGGAAAACACATGTCCAAGCACGCAGGCCAAGCCCACTACGCTGACAAATAGGGGCGAGGGATTGATGCGGAACGCAAGCCACACCGGCAGCGCGCCCTTGCAGACGTCGCACGCAAGGGTTGCCACACCCCAGCCAAAGCCGCACAGACGCGCCACATTGGTGGCCCCGGTGTTGCGGCTGCCGCTCTCACGCGGGTCCAGACGGCAAAAGGTCTTGGCGATAACAAGGCCCCACGGCACGGAACCAAGCACATAGGCCAGAGCAATCCACAATACTTCCAGCATATAGTTCTCCGCTGCAACTCTCTGAAAATACGGACAGATATGCCCGCAAACCCAAACAGTCCCCTAAAAAAACACCACTGCATGGCAGCGCAAGAGGCTGCTGGCGCGCATGCCGGACCGGGATGCTGCCCGACGGAAACGAAAGGCCGGTCTAGCCCGCCGTAACCGCTTCCAGAATCATGATTTCATTATACAGGGGCTGCACCTTGCCAATACGCACATCCACGGCAAGGCCGGGGTGCGAGCGCTCGTCAAAGAGCCGCCTTTTACCGCGCACAAACATGCCCTGATCAGGCAGGCTCACAGTAATAAAAGCATCGTTTTCTTCAGTGATAACGCCGTTCCACCAGACCTTGTCGCCCTTCTGGCGGAAGAACAGCAGCTTCCAGTAGCGCGGGCGGAAGCGCTGCACCTGCCCCGCCGCGTCCAGCGCGGGCGAAAGCACGTTGAGCAGGTCTGTCAGCTCGGCTTCTGTCCAGCGCGGCGCGCCAGTGCGGAAAAAATGCACCAACTGTTCTTCGTTGACAAGGTCGGGATAACGCCTGAGCGGCGAGGTCACAGGGGTGTAGCGGGCAAGCCCGAGGGCCGCGTGGGGCCGGGCCTGCACCTCAAGGCCTGAGGGCGTGAGCGCGCGCATGATGCGCGTCATGTCCTGCGGACTTGTCCAGATGCCCGCGTATTCCCTGGGCAGGGCCACATCCTGCACACGGTGCAGCATGGCGACGCCGTGATCGGCGGCCCACTGGGCCACAGCGGCGCTGGCAAGGATCATCATTTCCGCCACCAGCATCTGCGCGTCCGAGGCCTGATAATCCAGCCCAACTTCCACGCGCACATCTGCCCCTTCGCCCTCAAGACGTATCACAGGGTCGGGCCTGTCCATAATTACCGCTCCGTCCGCAATGCGGGCGGTCTGCCGCTGACGGGCAAGTTCAAGGCCCAGACGCAGCTGTCCGGCATAGGGGGTGGCAGCATTCTGCGGCAGGGGTTCGCCTGCGGCCTGCGCGTCAAGCACGGCCTGGCTGTCCACATAGGTCAGGTTGGCGGCAAGGCTGGTCTGCACAACCGAAATTTCACACTCGCCAAGGGTGCCATCCGCCGCCACATGCACGAGCACGCTCAGTGCGGGACGCGTCTGGCCCGCCAGCAGCGAGTAGGCGTCAGTGCCCAGTACTTCGGGCAGCATGTGGCAGTCGCCTTCCGGCAGATAGATGCTGGTGCCGCGGTGCAGCACCATCTTGTCCAGCGGCCCGCCAAAATTCCAGAACAGCGAGGGGCAGGCCAGCATGAGGGTCAGGGCCCAGCCATCGCCCTCCGCCTCCACATGAAAGGCATCGTCCACGTCGCGCGTAGTTGCGCTGTCTATGCTGATGCAGGGCAGATCGCAGACATCAAGGCTGCCTTCCTGCCCATCGTTGACAAGGGTAGTCAGGGGGTCGCGCCCTGCGGCGGCAAGGGAGTCTACCTCATCGGCGCAGGCCTGCCACCATGTGTCGCCCGAGGCATAGCCCGCACGGTCAAGCCAGAAATTATAGTGCGGCGGCACCTTGCCCCAGGCCACCAGCAGTTGCAGGGGCAGATGCGGCACATCCGGCATGCCCTTGCTCAGGGTGCGCCAGATGTTTTCCCATTCCTGACTTTCAGGATCAATCATGCGGGAAAAAAGAACTTCTTCCAGGCGCTCGGCCACTTCCTGCGAGGGCCATTCGCCAAGGGCAGCGCCCTCGCGCGGGGGCTGGGGCAGCTCGCGCTTGCGGCAGGCAACATCCCACAAAAGGCGTAGAAAGGCGGCTCCGCCTGCAATGAGCGATTCGCGCTCAAGGCGGATTTTCTCCTCGGCCATGCGTTTTTCAACCATGTCGGCAGAAAAAACCTGAAAATCCGGGGGCTGAAAACGAAAATGACTTTTGCAGGCCAGCAGGGCGCGGCCATAGGCAGCCACATGATCGGTGGTGGGATCGCTTTCAAAAAGCTCGGCAAACCAGCTTGCCGGGGCCGCTTCCACCTCTCCCTGGGCGAGTTCCCACACGTCCATGACAGGAATTTGGGCGGCCATGTCTTCGCGGGTTTTTCTGTGCGCTTCAAGCACGCGCACGGCGTCTTCCCGTCCCATGTCCGCCCCGTGCATGGGCCCTATCCAGGGCAGCAGGCGCGAAGAATTGAGCCGGGTTTCCCTTCTGTTGGGCAACAGCAGCCGCAGCCTGCCCCCGACCTCTTCAGTGACCAGGGCAATCTGCACGGCATTGCCTTCCATATATTCCACCACGCAACCCGGCGCCGGGTAGCGCACACAATCAGACATGCCCGCTCCTTCAGAAAAAGCGCGTCCGCTCTCCCATAGACCGTCGCGCTTGCAGCCAAAGACATTCCTTTATTTTTGGCCTTCTGGCAAGTGCCACCGGGGGCGCAGCGCCAGACATACTGGACGCAAGGGCTGTAAACCGCTATATTAGCGGCTTACGGCAACAATTTTTACCACTCGCATAGCGCGAGCAGGGCGGACACCCAATGAGCAACATTATTCACCAAACTGGAGGCAGCCGTACCCTGGTCATGCAGGAGCCGGAAAAACCGCAGCTCTACCGTGAGCTTTTCCCTTACACCAGCGTTTGCCGCACCTCGTTTGACGAGGTTCTGCTGTCCCCCCGGCCGGCAGATCAGATGCGCATTACCGACACGACCTTTCGCGACGGCCAGCAGGCCCGCCCCCCCTATACGGTCAAGCAAGTGGCAAAGATGTTCGATTTTCTGCACCGACTCGGCGGAAAAACAGGACTCATCACGGCTTCGGAATTTTTTCTGTACTCGGCCAAAGACCGCAAATGCATTGATGTATGCCGCGCCAGAGGCTACCGCTTTCCGCGTGTGACCGCCTGGATACGCGCCACCAAGGACGACCTCAAGCTCGCGCGCGACATGGAATTTGACGAAACCGGCATGCTCACCAGCGTGTCGGACTACCATATTTTTCTCAAGCTGGGCAAAACCCGCCAGCAGGCCATGGACATGTACGTGGGCATGGCCGAGCAGGCGCTGGAATGGGGCATCATCCCCCGCTGCCACTTTGAAGACGTGACCAGAGCCGATATTTACGGCTTCTGCCTGCCCTTGGCCCAGCGGCTCATGGAGCTTTCGCGCGAGAGCGGCATGCCGGTCAAAATCCGTCTGTGCGACACCATGGGCTACGGCGTTCCCTACCCCGGCGCGGCGCTGCCCCGATCGGTGCAGCGCATTGTGCGCTGCTTTACGGACGAGGCTGGCGTTCCCGGCCAGTGGCTTGAATGGCACGGGCACAACGACTTCCACAAGGTGCTGGTCAACGGCGTTACCGCATGGCTTTATGGATGCGGCGCGGTCAACGGCACGCTGTTCGGCTTTGGCGAGCGCACGGGCAACACCCCGCTGGAAGCCCTGCTGGTGGAATACATTTCGCTTACGGGCGACGATGCCGCCGCAGACACCACAATTCTGAACGAAGTTGCCGAGTTCTTTGAAAAAGAACTGCACTACCGCATTCCCCACAACTATCCCTTTGTGGGCCGCGACTTCAACGCCACCAGCGCGGGCGTGCACGCCGATGGCCTGGCCAAGAACGAAGAGATCTACAACATCTTCGACACCAAGCATCTGCTTGGCCGCCCGGTGCCCATCATCATTACCGACAAGACGGGCCGCGCTGGCGTTGCCTACTGGATCAACGCCAACCTCAATCTGCCCAACGACCAGCAGGTCTCCAAAAAGCACCCTGCCGTGGGCCAGATATATGACGCCATCATGGCCGTGTACGAAGAAACGGGCCGCACCACCAGCTTCTCTCACGAAGAAATGGAAGCTCTGGTACAGCGCTTCATGCCCGAGCTCTTTGCATCCGAATACGACCATATGAAGCAACTTGCTGGCGAACTTTCGGCCAACATCATCATTCGCCTTGCCCGCAGCAAGGATCTGCTGGATCTCAACAAGCATGCCTGCGCGCGGCTTGATGAATTTGTACGCGAATTCCCCTTTATCCAGTACTGCTACCTCACAGACGATCAGGGCAAGCTGCGCTGCTCTGCCATTACCGACCCGGTCTACAAGGAAACCTACGAGGCTCTGCCCATCGGCTACGATTTTTCGGAGCGCGAATGGTTCAAGATGCCCATGAAAACCGGCGACCTGCACATCATGGATGTGTACCAGTCGCACTTTACGAGCAAGCTCATCATCACCGTTTCATGCGCGGTGACGGATGACAAGGACAACATCGTGGGCGTCATTGGCGTGGACATCCAGCTTGAACTGCTTCTGAAACGCGCGCGCGCCCTTCAGCAGGAAGTGGCGGCAGCAGACGACAGCGACAACGACTAAGGTAAGGAAATTCCATGAACAAGAGAATCTACTGGATCGAAGGCGATGGCATTGGCCCCGAAATCTGGAAGGCCGCGCGCCCTGTCATTGAAGCTGCCCTTGCTGCCGAAAATACCGGCATCAATCTGGAGTGGACAGAGCTGCTGGCGGGCGACAAGGCCGTGAAAGAAACTGGCTCTCCCCTGCCGGAAGAAACCATGCAGACCCTGCGCAGCGCAGAACTTGCCATGAAGGGCCCCCTCGGCACCCCCGTGGGAACGGGTATCCGCAGCCTCAACGTGGCTTTGCGCCAGGGGCTTGATCTCTACGCCTGCATCCGCCCGGTGCGTCACTTTGAAGGGCTTGAAACTCCCGTCAAACACCCCGAGCGCGTCAACATGGTCATTTTCCGCGAAAATACCGAAGACGTTTACGCCGGTGTGGAATTTGCCGCGGGGACCCCCGAGGCCCGCAAGCTTATCACCTTCCTGCGTGAAGAACTGGGCGTGAACAAAGTGGGCGATGCCGCCGCAGTGGGCATCAAACCCATGACCGAGGCTGGCTCCAAGCGTCTGGTGCGCCGCGCCCTTCGCTTTGCCCTGGACCAGAAGCAGCAGAGCCTCACCCTTGTGCACAAGGGCAATATCATGAAGTTCACCGAAGGCGCCTTCCGCCAGTGGGGCTACGATGTGGCCGCGCAGGAATTTGGCGACCTCACCTGCACGGAAAAGGAACCCGTGGCTGGGCGTCTGGTGATCAAAGACCGCATTGCCGACGCCATGTTCCAGGAGGCGCTGCTGCGCCCCGAGCAGTACCAGATTCTCGCCACGCCCAACCTCAACGGAGACTATATCTCTGACGCGCTGGCGGCGCAGGTGGGCGGCCTTGGGCTGGCCCCCGGCGTCAACATGTCGGACACCCTGGCCTTTTACGAAGCCACCCACGGCACGGCTCCCACCATTGCGGGCAAGAACAAGGCCAACCCCGGCAGCGTCATTTTGTGCGGCGCGCTGATGCTTGAACACATCGGCGTGCCCAAGGCGGCCGAGCGCATCCGCAATGCCGTGAGCAAGGCCATTGCCGCCAAGGCCGTGACCGAAGACCTCGCCGCTCAGGTGCCCGGTTCGCGCACTGTGGGTTGCGTGGAGTTCGGCGAAATCATCGGCGCAAATCTGTAGATATGTTAGCCCGTAGCCGAAAGGTTACGGGCTTTACTTCTGCATGCTGCGCGGGCCAGATGCATGGCTAGTCATACGGCCAATTGCCCGGCCAGATGCATACTCTTGAAGGTAGAATATGAAGAAAAGGAGTGTCTTTACGGCTCTGTTCGGAGGTCAACCGACTGACGGGCGCAACCGCAAGGTGCTCCTTTTATTCCTCCTGCTCTGGCTTGAATGAAGGACTACACCATGATTTCACTGGACAATCTGCTGCTGTTTGTTCCTCTGGCGGCAATTCTAGTCATATTGCCCGGGCCTGATTTTGCGCTTATTGCCAAAATTTCGCTCATGAATGGTCGCCCGCAGGGGCAGGCCTCGGCAGTGGGCGTGGCCCTTGGCATCTGTGTGCACACCACGGCAGCCATGCTGGGCATTTCGGCCATCATCGCCCAGTCCGTGCTGTGGTTCAGCATCCTCAAATATGTGGGCGCGGCCTATCTGGTGTGGCTGGGCATTCAGGCCATACGCGCCGGGCAACGTGCTGGCCAGCCTGTAAGCGCGGCGGTAGTTAAAACGGCGCCGGAGCCGAATCCCGCCCGGTCAGTGCAACGTCTGACGTTGCGCCAATGGCTGCACTTCTTCGGCCAGGGCTTTCTGACCAATGCGCTGAATCCCAAGGCTGTGCTGATTTTTCTGACTTTTCTCCCCCAGTTCATGGATCCCCACGCACCGCTTGCCCCGCAGTTTCTCACCCTGGGAAGCATCATGTCTGGACTGTGTCTGTTCTGGTATGTGCCGCTGGCCTATATGTTGGGCCGCATCCGGCACATCTTTGAGAACAGCCGCTTCCAGAAGTGGATGCAGCGCTGCACTGGCCTTGTGTTCATAGCCTTTGGCCTCAAACTGGCCACGGCGCAAGCTGGAGCCGATTAACTTTGAGAATATGCATTCTCCAAGGTTAAGACACGCACGTTCCGGCGCTTAACAGCGCAAGCAAATAGCGTTGCTGTCTTCATCCGTAAGGCTCACAAGTTCGCCAACGGCTGAAGCTGCGTTACGCCTACACGGCGGGCGTCTGCTTATGCAGGCGCCAGAGCATTTCAGCTTTGAAATACTCTAGCTAACCCGCGGCGCGCCAGCGACCCGCAAACCCCTGAAGGTCTGCCATGATCGAAATTGTGAACAGTTCTGTGGTGATTGACGCCAACGGCATAAACATGGCTGAAGAAGCCCGCGCCAAGGGCGTGGACATTGAAGCCGCCCGCAAAAACAGCCTTTCCGCCCGCATTCTGGCGGCGCACAATACCGGCACGGACGACAACGTGCTGCGCATCCGCTTTGACGCAATGGCCTCGCACGACATCACCTACGTGGGTATTGTGCAGACGGCCCGCGCCAGCGGCCTCAAGGAATTTCCCGTCCCTTACGCACTGACCAACTGCCACAACAGCCTGTGCGCCGTGGGCGGCACCATCAACGAGGACGACCATCTCTTCGGTCTTTCCGCTGCCCGCAAGTACGGCGGCATCTTTGTGCCCCCGCATCTGGCGGTCATCCACCAGTATGTGCGCGAAATGATGACCAAGTGCGGCGGCATGATCCTTGGATCAGACAGCCACACCCGCTACGGCGCGCTGGGCGTCATGGCCATTGGCGAAGGCGGGCCGGAACTGGTCAAGCAGCTGCTTGGCAAGACCTACGATGTGACCAATCCGCAAAAGGTTGTGGTATGGCTTGAGGGCGCGCCTCGCCCCGGCGTTGGCCCGCAGGACGTGGCTCTTGCCATCATTGGCGCGGTGTTCAAAAACGGCTTTGTGAAGAACAAGGTCATGGAATTCATGGGCCCCGGCGTGGCGGGTCTTTCTGTGGAATACCGCTGCGGCATTGACGTCATGACCACGGAAACCACCTGTCTGTCGTCCATCTGGACCACTGACGAAAAGGTGCGCGACTACATGGCCATGCACGGCCGCGCGGACGACTACGCCGAGCTGCGGCTTGAAAGCCCGGCCTGCTACGATGGCCTTATCCGCGTTGATCTGAGCAGGATTGTGCCCATGATCGCCCTGCCCTTCCACCCCAGCAACGTGTACCCCGTGGCCGAAGTTGCCAAGCACGGGGCCGAACTGTTGGCCGAAGTGGAAGCCGAAGCCCTGCGCCAGTTTGGTGATGCGGCCAAGGGCCTGAACATGCGCGCCAAGGTGCGCGATGGCGGCGTGTGGGTGGATCAGGGCATCATTGCTGGCTGCGCTGGCGGCAATTTTGAAAATATCGCCCTGGCTGCCGCCATTCTGGACGGCAAATCCACGGGCAATCAGGCCTTCAATCTGGCCGTGTACCCCGCCAGCGAACCGCAGGGCCTTGCGCTCGTCAAAAACGGCGCAACCGCCAAGCTCATGCTTGCAGGCGCGGTGATGAAGACGGCCTTCTGCGGCCCCTGTTTCGGCGCTGGCGATACCCCGGCCCACGGGGCGCTCTCCATCCGCCACACCACCCGCAACTTCCCCAACCGCGAAGGCTCCAAGCCTTCCAACGGGCAGGTTTCCACGGTGGCCCTCATGGACGCCCGCTCCATCGCCGCCACTGCGGCCAACGGCGGTCGCCTCACCCCGGCAACAGAGCTTGACTGGTCAGCGCCCGCGCTGGCCAATGTCGATCTTTCCTACTCCTTTGAGCCGCTCATCTACCACAGCCGCGTGTACAACGGCTTTGGCAAGGCGGAACCCGAAGCCCAGCTCGTGCGCGGCCCCAACATTGCCGACTGGCCGAGCATGAGCCCCCTGCCCGAACATCTGCTCCTGCAGGTGGTAAGCGTGATCACCGACCCGGTCACCACTACGGACGAGCTGATTCCCTCCGGCGAAACTTCGTCCCTGCGCTCCAACCCGCTCAAACTGGCGGAATACACGCTTTCCCGCAAAGACCCCGGCTATGTGGACCGCGCCAAGGCCGTCAACGCCATGGAAGCCGCCCGCCTCGCCAATCCCGCCGATGCGGAACTGCTTGCCAAGGCGCGGGGACTCTTTGCTGTGTGCGGTCTTGACGTGTTGCAGGGCGCAGCCGACCTCAAGCAGGTGGGCCTTGGCTCCACAATCTTTGCCGTAAAGCCCGGCGATGGCTCGGCCCGCGAACAGGCGGCTTCCTGCCAGAAAGTGCTGGGCGGCTGGGCCAACATGGCTGTTGAATACGCCACCAAGCGTTACCGCTCCAACCTTATCAACTGGGGCATGCTGCCCTTTATTGTTGATCCCTCGCTGGCTGACAGCCTGAAAGTCGGCGACTGGCTTGTGGTGCCCAACGTGCGCAGCGCCGTGCAGAACGCCGACCCCAGCTTCACCGGCTACGTTGCCAGCGAAGGCGGGCAGGCTCAGCAGATCAGCCTGGCCCTCAAGGAACTGACCAGTGATGAACGCAAGATCATCCTCAATGGCTGCCTGATCAACTTCTACAACAGCTAGGCGAGAGTTTTGCGGGGGAGGGACCCTTTAAAAAGGGTCTCCTCCCCCGTACCCCCACCCCCCTGAATTTTTTCTTCTGCTATCTGGAGTGGCTAACAAGGCCATTCAAAACACCAAAAGGCCTCTGTGGAGCAGTTCCACAGAGGCCTTTTTAATTTCTGGCTGGCAGAAAAGTCTTACTTGGCGGATTTCTTGTCTGCCTTTTTGTCAGCTTTCTTGTCCGCCTTGGCGTCTGCTTTGGCATCGGGCTTGGCTGCGGCAGGCTGGGCTTCTTGCACTGCGGGGACTTTTTCCAGTTCCTGCTTGATGGCGGCCTTGAGTTCTTCGCTGGCGGTGGCGTCAGTCAGGCCCGCGCGCAAATGTTCCGCGCCGCGCTTGGGGTCTTCGAGAAAATAGATGTACAGCACGCCGAGGCTGTAACGCACGGAGGCTTCGTCCTTGATCTTAACGACCTGCTCAAGGGCTTCGGCGGCTTCCTTGTGGCGGCCCTGATTGTGCTGGATTACGCCAAGCAGGTACAGGGGCTTGGGATTGCTCACGTCCATGGTCACGGCGCGCTGGGCAAAGGTTTCCGCCGCATCCCAGTTCTGCGCGGTCACAAGGTGCTCGATCAGATGAATAAGAGCGCCGAGATCCTGCGAATTTTCCGCAACCTGACGCATGAGCTTGCCCACGGTCTGGGCATCTTCGCCAGTTTCGCCCCCGCCCATTCCCTGCTGTTGACGGGCCGCCACAGTGAGATGCGGATTCTGGAACCGCGCCTTGAGCGAAGCCCCAAGCATCACGGCCAGCGCAACAGCCAACGCGATAATGAGTATCCGGGCAGAAAGGTTGCCTTTTTTCGTATCAGTCATGATTGAGCATCTCCATCTGGGCAAGGCGCGCGGCCAGTGAACGCTGGCGAGCCGCCAGAAAAGCCATATACGAGCCAATGCCAATCCACACGGCGGCATTGGCCATGATTACCCATGTCAGTGTATCCATAGTTCCTCCGGGTGGAGTGAATGATTCCAGTTACGGGCCAAAATATCAGGCATTCAGCCGATTTTGCGCCAGCGCGTCAAGGCGGTCGCGCAGATCAAGCTGGCGTTTGCGCAGCCACACCAGGGCCGCCCACAGCAGGCCAAAACAGGCCACGCAGGCAATGACGGTAATACGCATTTCAGGCTCCAGCCCGCCGCCCTTGCTGCCAAAAACAGCCGGATGGATTGACCGCCAGATGCGCGCCGACATAAAGACCAGCGGCACATCCAGAAAGGCCACCACGCCCACCACGGCGCACACCGTATTGCGGCGCTGCGGCGGCAGGTCAAGCCCGCGCAAAACCAGATAGCCCGCGTACACGAACCACATGATCAGGGTTGTGGTCAGGCGCGGATCCCACGTCCACCACACGCCCCACGAGCGGCGCGCCCAGAGCATGCCCGTGACCAGCGCAAGGCCGCCCAGCAGCACGCCCACTTCTGCGGCGGCGGCAGCCAGCCTGTCCGCAGCGGGATTACGCCGCCACAGGTAGGCCACAGATGCGCCAAACACCACAAAAAAACTCACCAGTGCCCACCACGACATGGGCAGGTGGATGTAAAATATCTTTTGCGCCAGCCCCAGGGTCACTTCCTCGGGGGCATAGGCAAACACAAGCCACTGACAGGCGGCAAAGGCAACGCCCCCCAGCAGGGCCAGAATCTGCGGCAACGCCGAACACTTGGGCATTACTCGTCCCCCGCGTAGATGTATCCAAACAGCAAAAGCCCGGCACCAAGAAAAACTGCGTCAAAGGCGGCGGCAACGCCGAGCCACGCCCCCGGCCCATCCGGGTTGGGGGCGCCGAGGGCCTGCGCCCCCACGCTGATACCCGCCAGCAAAAGCGGCGTCAGCAGCGGAAAAAGCACAATGCTCAGCAAAGACTCACGGGCGGCCTGCCCCTGCGCCAGCGCCCCCAGCAGGGAGCCAAGGGCGCACATGCCGATATCCGTCAGCACAAGGGCCAGCAGAGCCTCGGGCAATGGCCCGCTGAGATCCTGCCCCAGAAAGACAACCGCCGCTGGCAGAAAAACAACCTGCGCCAGCACCAGCAGGGCAAGCCCCGCGCAGCCCTTGCCAAGCCATACGGCCTGCACCGGGGCGGGGCACAACAAAAGCCCGAGGCGGGAATTGTTAACTTCTTCCAGCGCATAGAGCTGGTTGAAAATAAGCACCTGACAAAAGGCGGAACTTATCCAGAACACAGCCGCAGCGCCCTGGGGTGCCATGCGCTCGCCAATGCCCTGCGACAGGCTAAATACAAAAAGCAGCAAAAGCCCGAGCAGCAAGGCCTGCACCAGCCCGCTGCCACGCGCCAGCGTCAGGGCCAGATCCTTGCGGGTCATGGCAAACATCAGGCGCAGCATGCGGGGCCTCCCTGCGTGCGTTCAGAGGCCTCTGCGGCAGCGCCAGCCAAGGTTTCCACCGGGGCAAATCCGCCAAAGCCAGCGGGGGAGCCGTCATAGGCCAGTTTGCGGTGTTCCAGCGCCAGCAGCCTGTCGGCCAGTGGGGCGTCGCCCGCCAGATCGTGGCTGATAAGCACCACGCATGCCCCGCGCTGCCGCGCTGCAAGAATCTCGCGCCGCAGCAGGGCCAGCGAACCCACATCAAGACCTGTGCCGGGTTCGTCCAGCAGGAGCACGTCCGGGGCCTGCATGAGCACCCGCGCAAGATTCAGGCGCTGGGCCATACCGCGCGAGAACACGCCCGCCCGTTCGTGGGCGTGGGCTTCCAGCCCCACGCGGGCCAGCCCGGCCATAATGTCGTCACGCGTCAGCTTGAGGCCGTAGGCGTCGCGCCAGAAGGCCAGATTTTCCACCGCCGTGAGACCGGGATACAGAAAGGTAGCGTGCCCCAGATAACCCACGCGGGCCTGATCGGCCACGTTGGCAGCGCCAGCGCTTGGGCGGGAAAGCCCTGCCATGATGCGCATGAGGGTGCTCTTGCCCGCGCCGTTGCCGCCCACAAGCAGCGAGACACTCCCCGCAGCAAGAGCGCAGCTTACGTCTTTAAAGACGACCTTGACGCCATAGACCTTGGCAACGCGCACAAGTTCCAGCAAGAGGGCCTCCTGCGGCTAGGCCGCGCTGTTCTCTCTGTCCGACTCCGGCGCGGGATTCTTGCGGCGGCGCAGACCGGCAAGCGGCACAAGGCACATGATGGTGCCGCCGATCCACAGCCAGTTGACCAGCGGCTCAACACTGACCTTGACCACAACCCTGGAGCTTTCGTCCAGCCCCAGCAGGGAGGCGTAGATTTCGTTGCCAAGGCCGGGGATCACGTCCACTTCGGAGAACTGCATGGTACCGAACTTGTCGTACAGGCGGCGCTCCGGCGCGACAATGCCGATGGATTTGCCATCCTTGAAGATTTCCAGCCGTGCGGCGATAAATTCATGGTCAACGCGGCGGCCCTCGCCCAGTTCGAGCAAGGTGGCAGTATAGCTGCCCACGGTGCTGCTTTCGCCCTTGGCGAGGATCATTTCGCGGTCAGTGGTGTACGGGCCGGAAAAGGAGATGCCAATGGCAACCAGCGCCATGCCTATGTGCGCGCCCAGCGCCCCGATGGTGACAGGCTGCGAACGGTTGGCCTTGTCAGCCAGCAGCATGACGGCCCCAAGCACAATAGCCACAGCGGCGGAAGCGCCCAGCAGGGCCGTGGGCTGATGGTAGCCCAGCGTCCAGATAACCCCGGCGCTGACTGCAAAGGCCCCGATCACGGCAAAAAAGCCCTTCTTGTTGCGCAGGCCCCCGCCCCAGCCGAGCCAGGGGCAGGCCGCCATCATCATCACCAGCAGCGCGCCGAGGGGCAGGCACACGCGGTTGTAGAAACGCGCGTCAAGGCCGCGCGGCGCGGCAGACCACAACTTGCTGATGACGGGCCACATGGTGGCAACCAGAATAATCACGGCAAGCGCCAACAGCACCCAGGCCACAAGGGTCAGAAAGCCTTCGCGGCTTTCAAGCCCGGCAAGGGGTTTGCCGGTTTTGGGCGAGGCAAAGGGAATCCACAGGGCAATGACAAGGCCGCCCAGCACAAAGATGGTCAGGGGCGTACCCACGCTGCCGTCGCCAAAGGCGTGGACGGAATCAATAACGCCGCTGCGCACGAGGTAGGTGGCAAAAAAGGCCGAAACCGTGGTGAGCACCATCATGGCAACGTTGACGCGTCCAAGCTTGCCCCGGCGGTCTTCAACAATCAGGGTATGCAGCGAAGCCGTGGCGATAAGCCAGGGCACCAGAGAGGCGTTTTCCACAGGGTCCCATGCCCAGTAGCCGCCCCAGCCAAGCTCCATGTAGGCCCACCATGCGCCGAGCACTATGCCCGCCGTAAGGAACAGCCACGCCAGAATGATGAAGGGCCGCGAAAGGCGGAACCAGGACCCTTCGCTGCTGCTCTGCCCTGAAAGGCACTGCGCCAACGCCAGACAGGCAGGCACGGCAAAACCGCCGTAACCGAGGAACAGCAGCGGCGGATGAAAGATCATGCCGGGATTCTGGAGCAGGGGGTTCAGGCCGTTGCCGTCTGCCGGAACAGGCGATTGCAGCACAAAGGGATTGCTCCAGCTGGTGAGGATAAGGGCAAAAAAGCCCATGATGATGTAAAAAAAGCTCCAGTACCACAGGCGCGTGGGGCGGCTGAGGTTTCTGTAGGCCCGCGTGAGCGCGAAGGCGCTGCCGCTCAGGCCCACTGCCAGCGCCCAGAAGAGCATGGAGCCGGGCTGCCCGGCCCAGAAGGCCGTGAGGCGGTAAAATACGGGCAGTACGCGGTCAGTATAGCTGGCAACGTAGGCTACGCTGAAGTCGTTCCAGAACAGGGCGTGCAGCAGCAGGGCCGAGGCCAGCAAGAGCGCGCCGCTGATAACGAGGTGGGCTTTTTCCACCACGGCGAGGGAGTCTTCCCGGTTTTGCCACAATTGCAGAAGGGCCAGACCACAGCCGCCAAGTGCGGCCAGCAGGGCCACCAGTTGAAGGGCAAAGGCAAAAACGTACATAAGACTCCTTTATCCCGCTTAGGGGGCGGCCCGCCGCTAGGCGGGGCGTTGCTATCGTTTGGGCATCGGGTGCCCGATTACGGCTACGCGCACTGAACTGAAACCCGGCCATCTTGCAGGGAAAGCCCGCGACCTTGGCCCGCAACTATGGACAGAACGAAGGGCCAGTCAGGCCAATCGCACTCGCCAAACGGCAATGCCGCTGAGCAGGCTCAGCTATTGCGGTTCTCTTTCTGGTATTTGGAGGGGCATTTGGTCATGAGCGTCTTGGCCTGAAAGCGGCCTTCCGGCCCCATGCCGCCTTCAACAATAACTTCCGCGCCAGCCTTGAAGGTGTCCGGCACTGCGCCGGAATAACTTATCAGAATGGTCTGGCTGGCGTTGTCCTTGTCTTCAAGGCGAAAATCCACACCGGGCGCGCCCCGGTGCTTCTCAATGCCGTCTTCGGCCACAGTACCAAAAAGCCGCGCCGCCACGAGTTTTTCGGGCGTTGCGGCCTTGGCTTCCGACACGTTCAGAAAATACACGCTGTTTTCAGAAAAGCCGGAATATGCAAGATAGCCCACCCCGCCCAAAAAGAGCAGCAGCGCGGCTATGTAGATGCCAGTGTTTTTTTTGCGGGCCATGCGTTTCTCCTGAAACATTGGGTCATGCTTGGTGCTGCCCGAAAGGGGCCATGACCTTCGGCCTGTTGCGCCGCAGGGCGCGCAGACCGAACCTGCCGGGCTGGGGCTTTTGCCCTGGGGCACCCGGCCTGATTGCTCAAACCCTTACGCTATTTTACACCTGTTGACAAGATAGGAATTATTTTTAATAGAAGTATAACTCAGCTAGGGGCGCGGGTTCTGTGATTGTAGTCACACTTGCCGCAAGGTTTGTGTGCGGGCGCACACCACTGCAACAGCAGGGGAACAGGGGCTGAATCCAAACAAGCATTTGCTCAGGCACACATGCAAGGCAGAATGCGGCCTGCGTCTTATCATACTACTACAATAAGATTTCTGCCGCAAGGGATAATACAATTATTCCACGCCGCCCAATCCGCTTCGGCTGGCGCGCAAGCTGCTACGCGCCGGATTTGCAAGCCGGGCAAGCGGGCAGCGCAGGGCAACAGATCAGCCCTGCCGGTTCACGCTCAGTTCGCGCCGCCGCTGACGAGCCAGCGCGCGCAGATCATCCACATTATCGCTTTCGTCCACAATTTCGCTGCCGAGGATCTCTTCCAGCACGTCTTCCAGCGACACCACGCCAGCAAGACCGCCGTATTCATCCAGCACCACAAAGAGATGCACGCGGGCCTTGAGCAGATCGTGCAGCAGCACGTCAAGGGTCTGGTTTTCAATGATGAAATGCGCTGGGCGCATGATCTTGCCGAGGGTCACATCTTTGCGGCCCTCGTTTATGCAGCGGCCCAGGGTGCGGCGCTCCACCACGCCCACAATGTCTTCGTTATTGTCGCCGTACACGGGTATGCGGCTGAAATGCCAGGTGCGCTGGTCTGTATAGGCCTGCTCCACGGTGAGGTCGTCCGGCAGTTCAAACACCACCGTGCGGGGAGTCATTATCTCGCGCACACGCTTTTGGTCCAGCGCCAGCACGTTGCGGATAAAGGCTTCTTCATAAGGTTTGATGCGCCCCGCCTGACGCGAAAGGCTCGTTACGGCGCGAATATCGTCCTCAGAAATGACCGGGCCAGCGGACGGCGGGGACACGAGCCGCGTTATCATGCTCGTAACCCACAGCAGGGGCGACATGAGCTTGACCATGATGGCAAGTGGGCGGGCGAGCATCACACCAAGCGGCTCCGCCTTGGTCACGCCCAGATTCTTGGGCAGGATTTCGCCCATTGTCAGAATCAGCACCGTAAAGCCCACGGCAAAAATCGACATGTATTCCGGCCCATACACGGCCAGAAAGGCCGCGCCCGCCACCGTGGCCCCGGCGGTGTTGGCAATGGTGTTGAGCGTGAGGATGGCGGCAATGGGTTTGTCCACCTGGGTGCGCAGGGCGTACAATAGCTCGCCGGACTTGCTGCCGGACTTGCGCAGCCGCTCGATGGTTGACCACGAAAGGGAATACAGCACCGTCTCAAGCAGCGAACAGGTAAAGGAAACGGCAACAGCAATGACAACGGCCAGAACAAGGGTGAGCATGGCGAAACATCCGAAGGATTTGATGCGGCGGGTCGCCCTGCAAAACGCAAGGCGGCGCTGACAGCCGAAGTTTAGCCCCGCGCGGGCCTGTTTGCAATCGCTGGGGCGTTGAGCGAGGGGGGGATGTGGATGCTGACCAGCAAAACCAGCCGCAATCTCAACGAATGAAATGAAAAAAAGGAACGACAGTTACTGCGGCAACTGGCAAGTGAGATTATGCTGACTGAAAAACGCGCCCCTGGAGCAAAAATATTTTTGAGAAGTAAAATGCAATATAACTGCGCAAACAAAGGGTTTCAGGCTCTGACAATCATTTTTGAATGAGGCTCTTTCAAAAAAATTTATTAATTTCCTTGACAGTCAGAGGCCAAGCGCTTAGATATCTGTTCTCGCAGCGAGAAACGCTGCACGTGTCGCGGGGTGGAGCAGCTCGGTAGCTCGTCGGGCTCATAACCCGAAGGTCGTAGGTTCAAATCCTGCCCCCGCAACCAGATAATACAAGCCCTTACGGAGACGAGCCGTAAGGGCTTTTTTGTTTTTGAACGGATCGTTCCTCGCATATCTCCTCACTACCTACGCAACACCACGATAGGATTCATTACAAAGAGAACGTTGACAACCCCTTTTTCTCGCTATAAAGTTTATAAAAATTGACAAAAATTATATAAAGTTTATTTTTATAAAAAAGGAGCTGTCAAGTATATGACCAAATTTATTGAAAAATTTTACTCAGCAGATCGTGGCAAGTTGATTGATGACTTTTTGCAGAAACTTCATTATGGCTACCAAGAAGCTGCGCTTCAATCGGAGCGATTCCACGACGCTCGCATGCGAAAACAAGTTTTGAGTTTAAATCAAAAAAGTGCTGGAGACCTTGCCTTTCAACAAGCTTTTTATGCACACACGGGGCAAGGATCAAAATGGGATCCCAAAAGCAACCGCAATCAGTCATACCGATATGCTTATGGCATTGCTGGGGGCCTCCGTTTTTCAATTAATCGCCTCCCTCATGAGGGCGGCAAGATAAGATGGGCCAATTTCAGGGCAAACCATGCGCTGACAAATCAATGGTCTTTGTTTGGTGATAGTGGTCTTGATCGGCCAGATTTTCCATACTGCCTTATTCTCCATGGCCCTGAGAAAAAGCACGGAGAGGAACTTGGATTTGCCAGAATCGTTTTGCCAGATCCTAATTTAAAAATGTTCATTGAAATGCTTGAACTACCTGTTGGTGCAATTAATACGCAGCCAGTTCAAATAGAGACAGAGCTGCCGGATGCCCAGCCAAAAGCGAAGCCAATGGAACAACAAAATATCGGATAGAAAATGCTTGATTTTTTGAAAGAGAGACTCCAACAAGCGCGGATTGCAAGGGGAATTAACAAGTCAACCCTTTCTATGCTGTCGTCTATCACACAAACATCTATTTCAAATTATGAAGCAGGCAAGCAACTTCCAAGACCTGACGCAATAACAAAGCTTGCAAATGCTCTATCCGTTCCTGAAGCTTTCTTTTTCAAGCCACTTGCCCCCCCGTTGGAGTCTCCTGTATTTTTCCGCTCATTCACTCGCCAAAAAAAGGTGTTTCAAGAACAATGGGCACAACAAAGTGCCTGGCTTGAAGAACTTTTGAATATTTATCTACAATATATCGACCTGCCGGAATTGAAAATTCCCCAGATAACCCTGGGAGAAAATTGGGAATCAGTCCCAAGTGCAACCATTGAAGACATTGCCTACAGAACACGAGCTGCATTAGGATTAGGATATGGTGCAGTTCCTAACATGATCAAACTAATGGAAAACAGCGGCTGTGTGGTCTTGCGTGTTGACATGGATCCATCAGAGTTTGCTTTTTCACGCTGGTTGTTGGGCAACCGAGTGCCTTGCATATTTGTAACATCAGAGACAACGGCATGCCGCGATAGGATGAGTGTTGCCCACGAACTTGGGCACCTCGTCATGCACCGGAATATAACTCTGACAGATAAAAATAGAAAAATTGTAGAAGACCAAGCGAATGTTTATGCGTCCGCATTTCTCATGCCGGAAATGGGCTATGCTAAAGATTTGCGATACACTAATCTTGATGGCTTTAAATCGCTGAAAAAGAAATGGGGAGTTTCCATAAGCGCCCAAATTATGCGGTGTTCTCAGTTAAATATTATACCTGAAAAAATTAAACACTATTTATATATCCATCTTTCAAAAAAAGGATGGAGAACAAATGAACCATTCGACGATGAAATGCCTCTGGAAACACCTAATTTGCTTAATGCAGCAACAAAAATGCTTATTTCAAGCCTTGGGGTGACCAAAGAAGACATTAGCACTCGACTAGGGTTATCTTTTTTCGACATTGCAAGATTAAGCGGAACACCAATTGACTATTTTATAGTGCAAGATGAAGATGTGCAAATAATACCCAAAGCAAAACGTATATATTTTAATCGCAACAGGTAACATTATGCGCACGTTATTTCTAGCCAACTGGAAAGCTTAGCCATCATTATCCCTTAGTTGAGTAAAGGCACTTTGCCACCTCAATAAAACTCCCCTACCCGTCCCCCAACCCTACAAGCAGGGTCTTACCGTCTGGCGCGAGTTTGAACACACCAAACTTAGCGCCTGTATACTGATGGGCGGTTCCCTCCTGAAAGTAGAAGGCTGTGGCGGCAGTCAGCACTTCGTATCCACGCAGCTTGTAGGCCAGCAGAAATTCGTCGGCTTGCAGGGGGCTGCCATCATCCAGCCGCACAAATGATGCCGCATGCGGCACCGGGTCATTGGTAATGCGCAGTACGGCAAAGCCTTCCGTGTTCCTGCTTTCGTCATATGTGTTGAGGCTTTTTGCGCGTGCTGTGGGCGAACTGGCACTGCCATCCACGCCCCCGCCGTTTGCCGCATTGCCCGAAGCTCCAGCCTCCGGCGTCCCCTTTTCCGCACTCATTTGAGCTGCCTTTTGGGCAGCGCTCTGTGCGGCCCTCTGCGCAATGGCCTTGCGAATATCGTTGTTCACCACATAGCGCAGGGCCATGTAGTCGCCCATGAGCGGTGCGCGCGGGTCAACCGGGGCAAAGGCCAGCAGGATTGTCTTGCCTTCCGCCAGCACTGTTTCCATGCGGTATACGGAAAGGCCATAGCCGCCCAAAAACAAAACCAGCACCGCAAGAATATAGAGCTTACGCATGGGCTGCCTCCCGCGCCGCAGCTTTTGCCTGCCATAGCCGCAGAATCAGGGCCAGCGCCAGCAGGCCAAGGCCTGTTGCCATCAGATAGATGGACTTTTGCGAAAACGGCACAGCCAGACTGTAGTAATAAAAAACCATGTAGGCGAAGAGATACGCCAGCACAAAGCCCTGCATAACCACGTTGCCCATCCGCCTTGCCAGCGTTAGCCCCAAAAGGGCCAGCCCCGCCCCCGGCAGATACCACGACAGCGCAAACACAAGGAGCATGCCCGCCATTGTGAGCAGCCGGGCGGGCCTGCCCGCGCCTTTGCCTAACCAGTATGCCAGCGCGGCCACAGCCAGAGCCGGGGCAAGGCCCAAATATCCCGAAGTCAGACCGGGCAAACCCATATCGCTGGCGAGGCTGTACGCCGGGGCAAGGGTGAACATCTCAAAAATCAGCACAGAAGCGTAAAAGCCGTAAAACCACCCTTCCGTCACGTTGCCACGCGCCGTGCCGCGCCACCTGTGTTCACGCAGGCAATAGCAGGCCAGCCCCGCGCAAACCAGCGCCCACCACAGCGAAAACAACTCCACCGCGCCGCCTGTTTCGGAGGCGGCAAAACCATTGCGCGCATACCCGTAAGAGAACGCAATCCCCAGCGCCACAGAGTTGCCAATCACCACCGCCGCCAGCACTGCGTAGCCAGCATTGCCCATGAGGATGCCTAGAGCCAAAAGCACCCCCGCCAGCGCAAAACAGGCCAAACCTTCGGGCCTGATGCTGGCGCACAGGGCAATGCCAAGCCCGACAGTTCCGGCAATCACCAAGGCAAAGCCAAAGTGTCGGGCAAACAACTGCTGCCTTGCCAGCAGCACCCGCCCCATAAGCAGCACCGGCACAGATGCCGCAAAAACGGTCAGTTCCTCATTGGAGCTGATCCCCAGACTCTCAAAAAGCAAAAATCCGAAAAAGGCGATGAAGAAAACCGCCGCCACCCATCCGCCAAAGGCCAGCATGCCCCTGACATACCAGGGGGAGGGTTGCGCCCCCAGCCTGCCCGATGCGTCAGGCAAGGGCTGATTGAGCGGCACAAAATCGCCCGCCTGCAAGTGCGCCCACAGCGTTTGCCAGTTGTTCCCGGCAGCGGCGCGGGCAAGGATTGAAGAAAAAAAGGCCACGGTTTCGGCCTCCTGCCGGGGGGCCGTTATCATGCTGCGTTGCAGGTGCAGGAGTATCTTTGCCAGCCCCGCAGTCACGCCGGTGACAAGCAAACCCCACAGCAAAAAGGTTGCCATGCTTCCGGCGCTGAAAAACAGTTCCGCTTCCGCCAGAGCGGAAAGCAGCACTGCCGCGCCCGCTGCCAGAAGGGCCGCAAGCATGAAGAGGTCGGGTTGCCGGGTGCGATACCACCACCACGAAAAACCCGCCACAACCAGGGCAAAACCCACAACAAAATTGGGCGAAAGCCAGAGCATCTGCTCAACCCTGAAATACAGGCCAAAAATAGTGGCGATCAGAAAAAACGTGGTGCGGGAAACCATGTCAAAAAAGAGCAGTCTGGGCATCCAGCGCGAGCAGAGCCACGCCTGCGCATGGGCATGGGCCGTGTTCTTGCTCTGATCTATATTCTGGCCTGGATTATTGCCTGCATCATCGCCTGCATCATCCAGATTCTGTTGCAGTCTGGCCGCCGCCCTGCGGGTCATCCACTCCCAGCACGCAATGGCGCAGGCAATGGCAACAAGCCACTCCGGCACCATAAGAAACTGCCCCAAGGCATCAAGAGGCGAGGAAAGGCTGCGCCCAAGCCAGAGCGCCGCAAAAATATTGGCTGAAATCCACGCGGCAAACCACAGCCCGGCCTGCCTGCCCGCCAGCGCAAGCAGCACCAGCAGCGCCGTCCATACCCGAAACAGCTCCCACAGCTCGGCCCCTGTCTGGTAGGTCTGCCCAAACACCGCCAGCATCGGCCCCATTGCAATGCCGCAGGCCAGCAGCAAAACCTGCCCCAGCCGCGTATCCGGCCCCAGCAGCACAGCCCCAAGGCCGCTCCCGGCCACCAGCGCGCCCATAAGCGCCATGCGCGCAGAGGGCGTCATGGCTCCCCAGTTCCAGGCAATGAAGCAGATCACGCCCGCCAGAAAAAACAGCGCCCCGCCCAGCAAAAACATCTGCCGCCAGTAGGCGAGCCAGGCCTTGCCGTCCGGCCTGAAACCGCAAAATTCCACGGCCCGCTGCCATGCTACAGTGCTGATTACCCCGGTATCGCACAGGGTGTTGAGCGCGGTCTTGGTCAGCGGCGGCAACACTCCGCCACCGGGGGCGTGGACTGGCACAGTGTCTGGCGCAGTGTATGGCGCGTGGCCTGCCTCATGGTTTGACGCATGGCTGGGCGTTGCAGAAGGATCAGAATTTTCAATTTCGGTCATGGGCGGCTTCCTAACAGTGCGCAGGGGCATGAAAATCAATGACGGTTATCAGCGTAACGGCAGCATAACAAAACAGCCCCTGACGGAGAACAGGAATATATCTCTGTAATTATAGCCAGATATACGATTCTGCCGCTAGATCAAGCAACACCCGGACAATGCGCCCATTGACAGAAGCCTGCGCGATTCCCCTTACAAAATTTACGACATGCGCGGCATCTCCCTGTTCAAAACAGTCTTTCCAATATCTGCTCATCATATCAAGCATATCAAGCTATTGCGCTGCGATTCCCTTGCGCCCAACAGGCAAATGTTACTTTTTTGTGCTGTTCTGTTGGCGAGGGTCTGCTGGCCCTATTGTTTTTCCCTGCGCGTCCGTTTAGAACCAAGCATCACATCAGTCATTCTATTATACCACTGCGAGGGAACGGCAATGCTGAAAAATATCTCTGTTGCCAGAAAGTTCACAATTCTTATAGCTTCTGTATTTTTGGGCATGACTGCCCTTTTTGTCATTTCAACATACACGATATCAAAAACATCAATTGGTTCCGCAACATATCAATCCATAGAAAACAGCAAGGATTTGCTTGCCGATATTTTACCTCCACCGCTTTATGTTGTTGAAACATACCTTGATGCATTGCAAACCGTTAACGCCAGTGATGCTGCAAGCCTTGAAAAAATTTACGGTTCCATTGCCCAGCATAAAAAAGCATTCCAGCAGCAATACGAACTCTGGCATTCCGGCGCTATTGACCCAAAGATCAAGGAAATTCTCAATCAGGAACTATACCCCACGGGGAAGGCCATCTTTGAAATATTTGAAACCAGGCTCAAACCGGCACTTCAGGCCGGCAACAAGGCAGAAGCTGAAAGCATTTGCCTGAACCAGCTTGCGCCCG
The DNA here is from genome assembly GCF_000420465.1 of Desulfovibrio desulfuricans DSM 642. NCBI lineage: Bacteria > Pseudomonadati > Thermodesulfobacteriota > Desulfovibrionia > Desulfovibrionales > Desulfovibrionaceae > Desulfovibrio > Desulfovibrio desulfuricans. The sequence continues at coordinate 145,741 of NZ_ATUZ01000018.1, forward strand.
CCTATCAAAAGCACCGGGCCGTGGTGGACAAGCTTGCGAGCCTGCTTGATGCCTATTCCAAAAAAGTTTCGGACGAAGGCCGCAGCGTTGTTGAAACCGGGCGCATTTTCTTTACCGCCATGTTTATTTGCGGTCTGGCGCTCATCACGGTGATCTCGCTGGCTATCGCCATGGGCATTATCAAGCCGCTCAGGGAGTGCATCTGTTTTGCAAAAAACATCAGCGACGGCGCGCTTGATTCAGAAATGACCATGCAGAGAAAGGACGACTTTGGCACGCTGGCAACGAGCCTCAGCACCATGCTTGTGGAGCTGAAACGCAAAATTTCTTTTGCGGAAGAAAAAAGCCAGCTTGCAGAGCAGGAGGTCGCCAAGGCCACCCGCGCAGCAGAGGAAGCGCACGAAGCCAGACAAAAAGTGGAAGAGAACCGCAACAAACTTGTGGATACAATCCAACGGCTTGAGAGCGTGGCTGGTGTTGTCACCTCGGCTTCCGAGCAGCTTTCTGCGCGCGTTGAGCAGTCCAGCCGGGGCGCGGACGAGCAATCAGGCCGGGTGCGGGAAACCGCCACAGCCATGGAAGAAATGAACGCCACCGTGCTTGAGGTCGCCAGAAACTCCCAGCGGGCTGCCAGCGCCTCTACCGAGACGCGCGGGCAGGCTCAGGACGGAGCCGCCATTGTGGACAAAGCGGTCAAAGGCATTGAAGACGTGCGCGCCTACTCCCTTGCCATTCGCGAAGACATGGCGGTGCTGGGCAAACAGGCGGACGGCATCGGGGAGGTCATGAACATCATTGCAGACATAGCCGATCAGACCAACCTGCTTGCACTTAACGCCGCCATTGAGGCTGCGCGCGCAGGCGATGCGGGTCGCGGCTTTGCCGTGGTGGCCGATGAAGTGCGCAAGCTGGCGGAAAAAACCATGACGGCAACCCAGGATGTGGGCCGCGCGGTGAACGAAATTCAGGCTGGTACGCGCAAAAATATTTCCAGCGTGGAAACCGTGGTCAAGGCCATTGAAAACGCCGCCGCCCTTTCCGCCCACTCTGGCGACTCGCTGAAAAATATCCTCGGCTTTGTGGATCAGGTCAATGATCAGGTTCAGTCCATTGCCACGGCCAGCGAGCAGCAGTCCGCCACCAGCGAGGAGATCAACCGCTCCGTTGAGCAGATTGCCACCATCTCCGCAGAAACAGCGCAGGCAATGGAACAGGCCTCCACGGCAGTATCTGACCTCATGCAACAGACCCAGATATTGCATCAGCTCATAAAGGACATGAAGGCGCAAAGCCAGACAGCCTGAGTAATCCCGCACAAGACTGCAAGCTCCCCAATGGCCGCCCGTTGGGGAGCTTTTTTGCATACTGTCCCATGCCGGGCAACTGGACGCCTATCAGGCATAGCGGTATAGCTTGCCCATGATACCCCGCGCACGCTTTATCATGCTGAATCTGTGCCACATTCTGATTGACGGGCTTTTCGATTCCGTTCCCGTTGTGCTGGCATTCATGGCGCTGGCTCTTGGCAGTGGAGAAACGGACGTGGGCCTTGTGGTATCGCTGGGCGCGGCACTGAGCACTGCCGTGGGCCTTGGCACGGGCCTGTTTTCGCGGCGGTTCGGCTTTGACGGCTCTGTGGCCCTGCTCCTATGCCTGGCCGGGCTTGGCTATCTGGGCGCGGCCTTTGCGGGCGGCATGATTACCGCCGGTACGTGCTTTGTGCTGGCAATGGCGGGCTTTGCCGCCTTTCATAACATTTCTTTTTCCTACATCACGGCCAATACTGAAAGGCAGAGCCTTGGCCGGGTCATGAGCGACTTTACCGCCATTGGCGATGTGGGGCGCATCCCGCTGGTCTCTTTTGCCGCCTTTGCGGCGGCCTACTCTGTGGGGCCCATGCCGGGCTGGCGGGCAGTCTGCCTGGCCTATGGCGTACTGGCCCTGTGCGCCGCCCTGTGGCTCTTTTGCACCGCCGTAAAAAAATCCCCAGCGGCGGGCGGCAATACGCAAGCTGACAATTCCGCTTCCGGTCCATTGCCCGGCTCTGCGGAAACCCCGCCCCCGCGCCCAAGACGCAATCCTTTTGCAGGGTTCAGCATACTGAAAAACCGGGATGTCTTTCTGGCCATGCTTGCCAGCATGCTCAATGCCTTCAGCAATGACCGAATCTTTACCTTTCTGCCACTGCTGCTGGTGGCAAAAGGCATAGACGCCAAAACCATCGGCTCGTTCGCTCTTGGCTTCACCCTCGGTTCCTTTGTGGGAAAGATGGCCTGCGGACGCCTGATAGATATTTTCGGCACCCGAAAAATCTTTGTTATCGCAGGTGTTACCCTTGCCCTGCTGCTTTGCGCCCTGCTCCAGTCAAGCAATCTTATACTAACGGTGATTATATCCCTGGCCATCGGCATTGTGACCAAGGGGACCGTACCCGTCATACAGACCATCATCACGGAGCCGGTACGCGGCGCAACCGTCTACGATGCCATTTTTTCGCTCAATTCCTTCGGGCGCGGCATAATCAACATGCTGACGCCCGTGCTGTTTGGCGGCATTGCCTCCATGTGGAGCATGGAGGCCGTCTACCTGATCATGGCTGCGGTCGCCGCGCTGGGCATTACGCCTGTTCTGCTTATGAGCCGGAGCCGCACCGCCTCCGAATGAGCGGCATCTGCCGCCTGCACGTCCCGATAAAGCAAAAGCGCCCATGAAATCATGGGCGCTTTATTTTCGCGGTGCTTCAGGGGCTGACCGCGCGCGGCCTAGAACTGATACACAAAGGTCACGGCGGTATTCCAGGCATCGGCGCTGCGGTCGCTCTTGCCATTCATCTTGCTGTTGCCCCACACAGATGCGCTCTTGTCGAGGAAGAGCGCGTCATAGTTGGTTTCCACGTAGATGGTGAAGTTGTCGTACATCTTGTACTTGGTGCTCAGGCCAAATTCCACAAGGCTGTCGTTGCGGGTCAGGTACAGACCCTCGCGGCCTGGCACGGAACCATCATTGGGAGCCATCCAGCTTCCATTGGCATTTTTGATCTTTTTCAGGATCGCCGGATCGTTGGTGCCGCCCATGTAGTTGATGCGGAAGGTGTGGCTGAGATTGTCGATAAAGCTCATATCCTTGAGCCGCGCGCCAATGCCCCAGGTGCCTGTCATGGATTTGCCCACAATGCTGTCGCGTCCCACAATGGGGTCGCCGTGGAAGGCGAATTCCGAAAAATCGTTGGGGTTGTTGGGGTGAATGTTGGGCATGCGTTCGGAGCCGTTGCCCGGATTGTCGTCATCGCCCGAAGTATACCAGCCGTAAAGGCCAGGGGTGCTCCAGTCCAGCTTGTATTCGAGCAGCAGGGAGGCCAGCCAGCCAGCACGGTTCATGGCGGCATCGTCATACTGCACGGAGCCGTAAACAACGTCCCACGACACGCGGAAAGGGTCGAACAACGTCACCTGACCGGGCAGGCCCATCCATACGGCATTGCCGTATTCACTGAGCTTGCGCTTGTGGAAGCCGCCGTACAGGGGCAGCAGGCCAGCCTTGGGCCCGCCGGCAGAGGCTACGCTGGTGTAGCTGGTGATCTGGGAATTTTTGACGTTGTTGTAGTTGATGGCCGGGCCAATGCCCATATACATTCCCCAGGGCGTGAGGCTTACGCCGTCAAACGTCAGGGGCAGGGTCAGGCCCACGGCATCCATGTTGTCCATGTAGCCGGGGCCGCGGTTGGTTGCGTCAGTGGTGTTGTCATTGAAGAGGCGCGCCCAGAAGGCCGTCACGCCCACGTTTTCGTTAAAGGCGTAGGAGGCTGTGATGCCCGCCACATCATCGGCCAGCACCTGGCTGTTGTTGATGTAGTCGGGCAGCTGCATGGGCTGAATACCCATGCGCACCTTGAGGGCCGTCTGCGGCACAGTCCAGTCGAGAAAGGCGTTCTTGACCTTGACCCAGTTGCCGTCCGCGCCCAGCGAGCCGCCGCTGTTGCTGGCGCCCCAGTACTGCATCATGCCCCGGTTGTAGCCACCCAGTTCAAAGTGCACCGTGCCGGAAAGATTTTCAGAAACCTTGGCGTCCAGTTGCAGGCGAACCTGCTGGGCGGCTTCAAATTCGTCTTCACCGGAGCTGTAGCCCGTTTTGTTCCCGCCTTCGGTAAAATTGCCGTGCTGGCCGTAGCTGAAATTATAAGCCCAGCGGCCCTTGGCCGAAAAATCAATGGCGCTTGCTCCCCCGGGCACTGCGCACAACATCCCGGCTACCAAAAGTAACACTGCAATTTTCTTCATCCCCGGCTCCATCTTCGTTTCCTGGTTCAGTAACTCAATGACCAACTCAACAGCATTCCAAAACATGCACACATAGGGGGGTCGCCATTCCTAACTCCGCAGGTGATATTTTTCCACACTATTTTTTACTTGGCCGTGGAACGTGTGGGCTCCGCGCGCAACACCTGTGCTGTTTCAAGGGATGTTTTGCAAAATGTTGCCATTTGCGGCAGCACTCCCAATCTGGCAGCAACACCCATTTTCAACACGCTTGCCGCCATTTGCGGCCCCACAACGCACCTGATATGATAGCTTCTGGCGGGCAAGCCTACGCCTGCCGCAATTGTGCCGCACACTCACAGGCGGAGCCCAGCCACGGGCCGCCGCCACAATCCGGTCTGCCCGCCAGCATGACCGCCCTCGTCGGTTTGCCATGCTGCACGCCATCAGAAATTCCAGCCTGTTTGTAAAGCTTGTTATTATGGTCAGCCTTGCGCTTTGCCCGCCCATGCTGCTCGGGCATCTGGCTGGTTCCTATTTTATCAGCAAGTACGGCTATGAGGATGCGGAAAATACCGTTTCGAGCGTGGCGCAGCTTGCGGCGGAATCTCCGCTTGTGGTGGAGGCCATGCGCACCCGCCAGCCCGAGGCGTACAGACAGATGACCGCCTTTCTTGAAACGCTCACCCGTGCCTCGGACGTAAAATTTATCGTGCTGATAGATATGCAGGGTATCCGCCTTTTTCATCCCGACGTTGCAAAAATCGGTCAGCACTTCATGGGCGGCGATGAAGGCAAGGCCCTTGAAGGGCAGTCCTACCTTTCATCGGCGCGCGGCACATTCGGATTTTCGCTGCGGGCGTTCCGGCCCATTTTTGACGCGCAGGGCAATCAGCTGGGCGCGGCTTCCGCAGGCATTTTGTCCAGCGATATCGAGGCGGGCGTGGCGCGCCTGACCGGGCCTCTTGGCTGGCTGCTGGCGCTCTCGCTGGTTATCGGCATTGTGCTGGCGGTGCTGCTTTCGCGCACCATTAAAAAGATCCTTTTCGGACTGGAACCGCACCAGATCGCGCGGCTGCTTGAAGAACGCAACGCCATACTGCGCACCACCCGCGAGGGAATTATCGCCGTAAACAAGAACGGCACCCTGGTGCTTGTTAACGAAATGGCCGAAAAAATTCTGCGTTCGGCGGGCGTTTTCGGCCCGCTGGAGGGCCAGCCCGTGCAGAGCGCCATCCCCGGCACCCGCCTTGACGCCGTGGTCAGGGAGGGCAGGCCGGAGTACGACCAGGAGCAGAATATCAACAACAGCGTGGTGCTGACCAACCGCGTGCCAATTCTGGTGCAGGGAGAAATAATCGGCGCTGTGGCGACCTTCCGCGACATGACGGACGTGCGCGCCCAGGCCGAACGCCTCACCGGCCTTAACAATTATGTCGAGGCGCTGCGCTCGCGCTCGCACGAGTACCTCAACAAGCTGCACGTCATTTCCGGTCTGTTGCGCAATGGCCGCCACGCGGAGCTTGATGCCTACCTCGAGCAGATCATCGGCAGCAAAAAACTGGAAACCTCCGCCATTGCCGCCTTGGTCAAGGATCCCATTGTTGCGGGTTTTCTGGAGAGCAAGTACAGCCGCGCCCATGAAATGGGCGTGACCCTGGTGATCGAAGGGCACGGCGTGATCCCCCCGCTTTCGCCCAAGGGCTCGCACGCCTTGGTCACGGTGGTGGGCAACCTCATTGACAATGCCTTTGAAGCCACCATCTACGCTGTAGAAAAAAGGATCACCCTGAATATCGAAAATATCCCGGCTCAGGCGGGCGGGTGCGACGAACTTGTTATCAGCGTGTCCGATACCGGGCGCGGCATTTCCGATGAACATCTGGAAAAAATCTTCACCAAGGGCTTTTCCACCAAGGGGTCAAACAGGGGCATCGGGCTTTACATGCTGCTGCTTACGCTGGAAGAAATGGACGGTTCTGTGGAAATCGACGCAAAACCGGGGCACGGCACGGTCTTTACCGTGCGTGTTCCTGTGGCTGCGCTGGCGCAAGGAGAACAGGAATGATCCGCGTGCTCATCGTTGAAGACGATCCCATGGTGGCAGATCTGGCGGCAGTGTATCTTGAAGGAATAGAGGGCTTTTGCCTTGAAGGCAGGGCCAGTTCCGGCGAGGCCGCGCTGGAACTGCTGCGCGCCGGAGAAATTGATCTGGTGCTGCTCGACATGTTTATGCCCGGCATGACCGGCATGGAACTGCTGCGCATCATCAAGACCAGTTTTTTCAATACAGACGTCATCATGATAACCGCCGCGCAGAACAGCGATGACATTCTCAACGCCCTGCGCATGGGCGTTGCAGACTATATCGTCAAGCCCTTCACGGTTGAGAGGTTCCGCACCGCCCTTGAGCAGCTGCGTGAAAAGCGCCAGCTGCTCACATCGCCCGAGGTGCCCATCACGCAAGAAATCCTGGACAAACGTATATTTATTAAAAAATCTGGTCAGCCTCCGGCAGATACTCCAAAGGGCATAGACGCCACCACCCTGCAAAACATCATACAGGTGCTGCAGGGCTGTTCCGGCCCGTTCAGCCTCAAGGATATTGAGCCGCTGACAGGCATTTCGCGCATATCGCTGAAAAAGTATTTCGACTACCTTACGGCGGCTGACCGCCTGGGCAGTGAAAAAGACTACGGCGGTCACGGCAGGCCCGTGACCAGATATCACTGGAAAGGCTGAAGTGCTGGAGTACCAGCTCCTGATCTAACCCATTGCCCGCCATGCGATGAACAGACCTATGGCCATGCAAAGCCCGCTGACCATGCGCTTGAGCAGGCTCACAGGCACACGGTGGGCAATGTGCGCGCCCACGGCTATGCCCACAAGCTCGCAGGCCGTGACCCACCAGACCGTGGAATAGGAAATGAAGCCGTTGCTCATGTTGCTTGCAGAGCCGGAAACAGAAATTACCATTTGCAAAACCTGGCTTGTGGCAATGCACTGCAAGGGAGCATAGCTGAACAGCAGCATGACCGGCACGGAAATAATGCCCCCGCCAGCCCCCGTCATGCCGCACAAAAATCCCGTAAAAATGCCAATGCCAAAGAGCAGCGCCGTATTGCCCCTGGGGCTGAGCCGCTGGGCCATGCCCGTTCCTCTGCGCGCCGGAAGCATGGAATACAGGCTGGAAAAGATTATCAGGCAGGCCAGCAGAATGTTGAGCCCGCGCGCCGGAACATACGCCCCCACATACGCTCCCGCATAACCCGACAAAAAGCTGCCCGCCACCACTGGCAGGGTAACCCGCCAGTCAATGGTGCCGTAGCGCTGATAGCTCGCCGTTGCCACAATGCCCGCAAACAGAAAGCTGAACAGCGCCGTTGCCATGGCCTCATGCGTGCCAAGCCCGCCGAAAAACATGATAGCCGGGATCAGCAGCACGCCGCCCACCCCTGTTGCGCCAATAAGCGCGCCCACCAGAAATGACGAAACCGCAAGCGCCGCAAGCATAAAGGCTCCCATAACAGACGCCGGACAACAGTGCGAAGCCTGTCCGGCCAATATCAGTCTGGCCCAATAACAGCCCGGCCCGGCGTGACGCAGCACACGCCCAGGCCGGACTGTGTACGGGGGCGGGCTGGCATTAGCCCGGCCCCCGGCAGGAGGAGAGGGTCTCTCCAAATGGGGTCTGGCAGCACGCCAGGCGATCAGCCCTCCACGTGCCAACCAGCCCACACGGCAGAACTGCCGCAGCGGCGGCCAGACTCCAAAGTTATCAGGGGATCAGGGTGTTACGCCCGATCCAGCCCCAGCACACGGCGGGCATTTTCATACATGACCTTGCGCCGGGTTTCTTCAGTGAGGTCAAAGTGGGTATAGGCATCAAGGGCGTCAGCAAGTTCCACAAAGGGATGGGCGCTGGCAAAAAGCACCTTGTCGGGAATGAGGTCGTTCATGGCGCGCACGTACACGTCAACCATGGGGGCGCGCTCGTATTCCGAAATATCCATGTACACGTTGGCATTGCGCAGGCAGGTGTACACGGCCTCGTTCACGTAGGGGTATGCGCCGTGGCTCATGATGAGCGTAAGCTCGGGGAAGTCGCGGGCAACTTTGTCCACATCGCGGGGGTCGGCGTATTCCAGGATGGCCCCAGGCACCTGCGGCGGCGGAGCCATGGTGATGAATACGGGGATATTCAGTTCGCAACACTTTGAGTACAGGGGGTAGAACCTGGCTTCAGAGGCTGGGATATGGGCAAGATAAGGGTCAATGGCAATGCCCTTCATGCCGTATTCGGCCACAACCTGCTCAATCTCGCGCACTGCCGCCATTTTCTTGTGCGGGTCAATGCCCCAGAAGCCCACAAACTTGTCGGGATAGGCCCGGCAGAATTCAAGCACGCTGCCGTTATTGGCCGGGAAACCGTAGGTCGTTTCGCAGTCGCGGCCTGTGATAACACCAAGGTCTACGCCAAGCCGGTCAAGATCGGCCACAATATCCTCAAGCGGCTGAGGCTTGCGCTTGTCAAAGCCAATGGCCTTGCAGGCAGCCTTGAACATGGAGCTGTTCTTGATGCCGTTGATGATCTCCGGCGTATTGGGACGAAAACGAAAATCAATGGTATTCATTGTGCAGTTCTCCTGAACTGGCTACAGAGTTCAACAACCATGGTGCGTTATTTGGCGCCTACAAGGCAAAGGGGCACTTCGGGAATATAGGTGCAGATGAGCAGCACGATCACCATGAGGCCAATCATGGGCAGGGCCATACCTGCTATCTTTTCCAGTTTGGCCTTGGCAACGCCGCTGGCCACGAACAGATTGACGCCCACTGGCGGCGTGATGAAGCCAATGGCAAGGTTTACGACGATGATGACGCCGAAATGCAGGGGCGACACGCCAACCCCCGTGACAACGGGCAGCAGTATGGGCGTAAGGATGACAATGGCGGCCAGAGCCTCCATGAAGGTGCCCACAATAAGCAGAAGAATATTGATGAGCAGCAGGATGACGATCTTGCTGTTTGTGAAGCCCAGGATGGCACGGGCAATGGTGCCGGGCACATCCTCAATGGTCATGATGTTGCCGAAAAGCGTGGCCATCGCCATAAGCACAATGATAATGGCCGAGGTTTCGCACGATTCAACGCATGAGGCGAAGAACGTCCTGATATCCATTTCGCGGTAGAGAAAAAGCCCCACGATCATTCCGTAAAAAGCGGCGATGGCTGCGGCCTCGGTGGGCGTCATGACGCCGCCGTAAATGCCTCCAAGCACGATTACAGGCACCATGAGCGCCCACTTGGCTTCCCACGAGGCCTTGCCCAGGGTGTGCAGGTTGCGCACCTTGTTTTCGCCGCGCCAGCCCTGCTTGCGTGAATAGAAGTAGCAGTAGCCCATGAGCACAAAGCCGGTCATGATGCCCGGCACGATGCCGCTCATAAACAGATCGCCGATGGAAACCTGAGCGGATACGCCGTAGACCACAAAGGGGTTGCTTGGCGGAATCATCACGCCCACGCAGCCAGCAGCAGCCACCAGGGCGGCAGAAAAATACTTGTCGTACCCGCGTTCGATCATGGCAGGGATGGTCAGCGCGCCAATGGCCGCCACCGTGGCCGGGCCGGAACCGCTGATGGCCCCAAAGAACATGCAGGTCACAATGGCCGTGAGGCCCATGCCGCCATACAGGCCGCCGACGATCTCGTCCGCAAGGCTGAGCAGACGCCGCGAAAGGCCGCCAGCGCCCATGAACACGCCCGCAGCGATAAAGAACGGGATGGCCATGATGGGGAAGCTGTCGATGGACGTAAACGACACCTGGGCCATGTACTCAATGGGCAGGGTGTCTGCGCTTACGATGGTGGCAAGGGTGGAAAGCCCAAGCGAAATGGCAATGGGCACGCCAATGGCGCACAAAACCACAAAGTATCCAAAAAGCGCCGTCAGAGGCTCAATATAATCAAAGATAAAACAGGGAGAAGCGATGAGCGCTGTCAGGGCCAGACCAATGAGCGTATCAAGCGCGCCGCACTCCTTCACCTGGCCGTAGAGCGACTGCAAAAGCCGCAGGCACATGAGGCCGAAACCCAGCGGCAGAATGAGGTACGGCACAAGATAGGGCATGCCCAGAGCTGTTGTGTACTGGGGAAATGTCAGCAACCGTTCTATCTGCCCCCAGCCGAACCATGCAATGGTGGCTGTAAGACATAAAAACAGCGTTTCAACCGTTATCCAACTGATGCGCTGCCAGCGGGGAGGCAGGTGGTCATACAGCATGTCCACGCGAATGGATGAGCGTTTTCTGATAGCCACAGAAACGGCCAGATAGGAAATCCAGAAAAAATATACCGCGATAGCTCTTCAGTCCATACAGCCGCACCGGCACGTTCAATGAACTGGGTAATGATGTAGCGGTAAATAACCTGCCAGGTAATGAATAAAATAATGCTGATCAGGCCAGCAACCATGAAAATGTTTTCAAAATTCTGGTTCAGCCAGCGCAGAGGGCTGTTTTTTGCTTCTGTGGCGTTCATGCTTTTCCCCGTCGGTGAGTGCTAATTCTTGTTGGGGGGCCTGCCAGCAAAACTGGCGGCCCCCCGACAATAACTACTTCTGCGTTGCGGCGATCAGTTCCAGCAACTCAGCAGGAATTTCCTTGGCAAACTTTTCGCGCACAGGAGCGGTCTTCTTTTTCAGTTCCTCACGCTGCTCGGGAGTGAGCATGTGGATGGTGATGCCCCGGTCACGGAAGGCCTGCCAGGCCAGCTTTTCAAGCTTTACGGTCTCCGCGCGCTGCCACACCAGAGCTTCGTGAGCCGCTTCGGCGATGATCTTCTGCTGTTCGGGGGTGAGGCTGTCCCACCTCTTTTTGTTCATCAGCAGCACATGCATGGAATAGTTGTGCTGTGAATCCATGGCGTACTTGAGCACTTCAGTGTGCTTGGCATCGTTGAGCAGGGAAAATGTGTTGCCCTCGGCATCAACAGTACCCTGCTGGAGCGCAGTGTAGGTTTCACCCCAGGCCACAGGAGCCGGATTCATGCCCAGTTCTGTGGCCACGGCCACCTCCACGGGGGAATCCGTGGTGCGCACCTTGAGGTTCATGAGGTCCTGCACGCTGTTCAGGGGCTTTTTGGCAGAAACAAAGTTGCGGTAGCCGTATTCGCTGAACATGATGGTCTTGAGGCCGATACCACCTGCAACCTTGTCCAGAGCCTTGCCAAGATCGCCTTCGTCCAGGGCCTTGTAGAGCTTGTCCTGATTTTTGGGGTCAGTCACATAGGGCAGATCGATGGCCATAAAGGCCTTGGAAAAACTGGCAAGGTTAGGCGAAGAGCTTGAAGACATATCAAGCGTGCCAGCCTGAGCGGCTTCTGTGGTCACGCGGTCGCTGCCAAGCTGACAGTTGCCGAAAATCTGGATGCGGATTTTCTTGTTGCTTTTCTGCTCAACAAGTTCCTTGAACTTTTCATACCCTACGGTCACGTTATTGCCCGGAGCCATGGGGTGCCCCAGCCTCAGGGTCAGCGGTTTTTCAGCAAAGGCATCTTGCGAAAAAAGGCTCATGCCAAGGCAGGCTGTAGCCGCAAGAGCGGTTGCAAAAAATAGTTTACGCATGTTTCTCCTCACTCTCAGTAGGGGGTTGTAAAACATAAACCTGGACGGCCTCATCAAAGGCCTCCGCTTTGTGATTTTTTTGTTTTGCACAATGCGTGCCATTAAAAATCAGGGTCTAAAAGCGCGCATAGCTAATTTTAACTTATTTTACAGCCAGTTAATAATAAGCAATGCGCGCAGCCAATCGGCGCAAGATTATTGATGTCGCAAATCCGCACCTATTGATACCTGCTACCGACAACGCTTTTGGGCATATTGTGAAATATGTTTCATATAGGATTTTCGCAATTTTGAGACCCTCTGGCAAACCGCAATTCCTCAGCATGTCGCAAAATTGCGTCGCACTCCTGTACCAGTTTATCAAAAAACAATCCTGACTGATGCAATCATGCATCATCCTTTCCTTCGCAGGTGCCCTCTGAGCGCCCGCAAATCCATATTTTTTAAAAAATAAAATCATTTCAAAGTATTATAAAATTTGGCACACCCCATGCAGAGAGGGGGGCAACCGAGGATTGCCACAAACTATCGGCGTTCTCCGCGCGGCGGCACCACAACAGCACCGCGCGCCACATATTCATATTTCAGGAGTAGCGTGATGAGCACCACCACTTGCGAATGCCGGTCCCCCCAGGAACAGCGTTTGTACGACAAGATCGAGGGCAGGGAAGACAAGTTCCGCAAAACCCACACCCGCGTTTTCAAGCTGCTGGAGCGCTTTGAGGGCCAGAAGCCGCGCATCGACATTGAACGCGCGCTGTACTTCACCCAATCCATGCAGGAGACAGACGGTCAGCCCCTGGTACTGCGATGGGCAAAGGCCCTCATGCACATTGCGAAAAACATGACCGTCTACGTGCAGGAAGACCAGCTGCTGCTTGGCCGCGCCGGTTGCGATGGCCGTTACGGCATTCTGTACCCCGAGCTGGACGGCGACTTTCTGGATATCGCCGTGCGCGATCTGCCCACCCGCAAGACCTCGCCCGCCATGATCACGCCTGAAGACGCCAAGCGCGTTATTGAAGAAATTGCGCCGTACTGGAAGGGCAAGACCTACCATGAGGCCCTTAACGCCGCCCTGCCCGCCGAGATCCACAAGCTGACCTATGACGACCCCATGGGGCTTATCTCGCGCTTTATCGTCAACGAGACTTCGTCCTTCCGTTCGTCCATCCAGTGGGTGCACGATTATGAAAAGATCCTGAAGCGCGGCTTTAACAGCATCAAGAAGGAAGCCCAGGACAAGCTGGACGCCCTTGATCCCCTGAGCTGCAAGGACGCCTGCGAAAAGCGCCCCTTCCTTGAAGCCATCGTCATCGTATGCGATGCCATCGTGCTGTGGGCCAAGCGCCACGCCGTGCTTGCCCGCGAAATGGCCGCCAAGGAAGCCGACCCCACCCGCAAGGCCGAACTGCTGCGCATGGCCGACAATGCCGACCACGTTCCCGGCGAACCCGCCCGCGACTTCTGGGAAGCCTGCCAGAGCCAGTGGTTCACCCAGATGTTCTCGCGCATTGAGCAGAAGACCGGCACCACCATTTCCAATGGCCGCATGGACCAGTACTTCTTCCCCTTCTACGCCAAAGACCGTGCCGAGGGCAAAATCACCGATGCCCAGGCTACGGAACTGCTGGAATGCATGTGGGTGGGCATGGCCGAATTCATCGACATGTACATTTCGCCCACCGGCGGCGCTTTCAACGAAGGTTATGCCCACTGGGAAGCCGTGACCGTTGGCGGCCAGACCACCGATGGCCGCGATGCCAGCAACGCTCTGACCTACCTGATCCTCAAGTCCAAGCGTGAGTTCCCGCTGCACTACCCCGACCTCGCGGCCCGCATCCACTCCCGCGCGCCCGAGCGTTACCTGTGGGACGTGGCCGAAACCATCAAGTACGGCTCCGGCTTCCCCAAGCTCATCAACGACGAAGAAATCGTGCCCCTCTATGTTTCCAAGGGTGCGACCTTTGAAGAAGCCCTGGACTACGCTGTTTCCGGCTGCACCGAAGCCCGCATGCCCAACCGTGACACCTACACATCGGGCGGGGCATACATCAACTTTGCCGCTGCCGTGGAAATGGTGCTGCGCAATGGCCGCATGAAGAAATACGGCGACCAGCTTCTGGGCGCTGAAACCGGCGACCCGCGCAACTTCAAGACCTGGGACGAATTCTGGAACGCCTACGTGCAGCAGCACCTGCTGTTCCTCAAGGCGGCCTTTACCCAGCAGTACATCATCAACAAGCTGCGCGCCCAGCACTTTGCCCAGCCCATGGGCTCGGCCATGCACGACCTGTGCATGAAGCACTGCATCGACCTGCATCAGGAACAGATCCCCGAAGGCATCAACCTGGGCTACTTTGAATACATGGGCCTCGGCACGGTTGTGGACTCCCTCGCCGCCGTAAAAAAGCTGGTGTTTGAAGAAAAGAAACTGAGCATGGACAAGCTGCTGGCCGCCATTGACGCCAACTTTGAAGGCTACGATGACGTACGCGCCATGCTGCGTTCCGCCCCCTGCTACGGCAACAACGATGAATACGCCGATGCCATTGGCCGCGAAATCGACAAGATTTCCGTGGAATACGGCGGCAAGTACTCCATGAAGGAGCTGGGCATCCACAACGATGTGCGCTACGTGCCCTTTACCTCGCACGTGCCCTTCGGCAAGGTGGTTTCCGCCACGCCCAATGGCCGTACAGACGGCTTCCCGCTTTCCGATGGCTCCTCGGCCTCCCACGGAGCGGACGTCAACGGCCCCACCGCCGTGCTGCTCTCCAACTACCAGACCAAGAACATGGGCATGCGCGACCGCGCCGCCCGCATGCTGAACATCAAGTTCACGCCCAAGTGCGTGGAAGGCGAACAGGGCACGGAAAAGCTGGTGTCCTTTATCCGCACCTTCTGCGACCTCAAGCTCTGGCATGTGCAGTTCAACGTGGTAAACAAGCAGACCCTGGTGGCCGCGCAGAAAGACCCGCAGAAGTACCGCAACCTCATTGTGCGCATTGCCGGGTACAGCGCCTACTTTGTGGATCTGTCGCCCGACCTGCAGAACGACCTGATTGCCCGTACTGAACACGACGTGATGTAATATTCAACCGCGCGGCAGCCTCAGCATCCGGGCTGCCGCGCTTTTTTCATAAAGGAAGGGTTTATGTGCCTGGAAGACAGCCAACAGCGGGGCATGGTTTTTAACATACAGAAATATTCGGTTCATGACGGCCCCGGCATAAGAACCATTGTCTTTCTCAAGGGCTGCGCCCTTTCCTGCCGCTGGTGCAGCAATCCTGAATCGCAAAAACGCGAACCGGAGCTGGCATTCAATGCCGGGCGCTGCCTGGGCGTTTCCAAGTGTGGGCACTGCATTGTAGCCTGTCCGCACGGTTCCATCACCTTGGGTGATGACGACAAGCTGAACATAGACCGCAGCCGTTGCGCCGCGTGTGATTTGCCCTGCGCTGCGGCCTGCCCGGCTCAGGGTTTGCTGGTTTATGGCAAAGAGCGTACAGTGGACGATGTGCTGCAAGTAGTTGAACAGGATATGGCCTTCTATGCCCGCTCTGGCGGCGGCCTGACCCTTTCGGGCGGCGAACCCCTGTTGCAGGGTGAATTTGCCGTGGCTCTGCTGCGCGAGGCGCGCACCCGGCGCATCAAGACCGCGGTTGAAACCTGCGGCATGGTCTCGCCTGATACCATCCGCGAGGCAGCGCCATATCTCAATTACGTGCTGTTCGACATCAAGCACATGGACAGCGCCGTGCACGAAGCGCAGACAGGCCTGCCCAACAGGCGTATCCTCGAAAATTTTCGTATTCTGGCAGAAGAATTTCCCGATCTGCCCATACTGGCACGCACACCGATAATTCCCGGCTTTAACGACAGCGAAGAAGCCATTGCCGCCATTGCCGGATTCCTCAAGCCCTTTGAGCGGGTGGAATACGAAATGCTGCCCTACCACCGCCTTGGTACGCAGAAATACCAGTTTCTCGACAGGCCCGTGCCCATGGGCGATGTAAAGCTGGAAACAGAGCACATGAACAGGCTTCAGGCTGTGGCGCAGGGCATCCTGGGCGATCGGCTCCGCGTACCGCACTGATAACCACTTACCCCCGATTGACCTATGGCATGCAGATCTTCCGAGCTTCTATCAAAACATGTGGAGCGCATACTCGACGCCCTGCCTGAAGGCGTTTTTATAAGCGACGCCTCTGGCACCAGCCTGCGGGTCAACCGCATGTACGAGCAGCTGACCGGGCTGACCCAGGAACAGATACGCGGCAAGAATGTGCGCGATCTGGTACAGGAAGGCACGTTTGACTGCATCCTGAATCCGGAGATCGTGCGCACGGGCAGGCCCACCACCCATGTGCAGCAACTCAAAAACGGCAAAAAACTTGTGCTTACGGGCTTTCCCGTTTTTGATGCCAAGGGCGATCTGTGTCTGGTGGTCACGTTTGCGCGCGATGTCACCCTGCTCGCCCAGTTGCAGACCCAGGTGGCAGGGCAGTGCAAACTTATTGACCAGATCAACGACCAGTTGGCCTACATTGCGCAGGGCGCGGCGAAATCGAGCGAGCCTGTGTATGCCAGCCGGGCCATGGGTGACGTGGTTTCCCTGCTGCGCCGCTTTGCGGACACGGACGCGACCGTGCTTATTTTAGGCGAAACCGGCGCGGGCAAGGATGTGTTTGCCCGCTACACCCACTCCCAGTCGGCCCGCAACGATAAAATCCTGCTCAAGGTCGACTGCGGCGGCATTTCTGAATCGCTCACAGAATCCGAGCTGTTCGGCTACATGCCGGGGGCGTTCACGGGCGCTTCCAACAAGGGCAAGGCCGGATATTTTGAAATTGCCGATGGCAGCACTATCTTTCTGGACGAAGTGGGCGAGTTGCCGCTTTCCATGCAGACGCGGCTCTTGCGCGTGCTTCAGGACGGCGAAATCATGCGGGTTGGGGCCTCCAGCCCGCGCAAGGTGGACGTGCGCATCATTGCCGCCACCAACCGCGATCTGGCCGAAAGCGTGGAGGCCGGAACCTTCCGACGCGACCTGTACTACCGCCTCAATGTTGCCACGGTGCGCATCCCCCCACTGCGCGAAAGACAGGAAGACGTGCGCCCCCTGGCAGAGCACTACCTCGCCCAGTACACTGCCAAATACCACAAGGCCATGGCCTTTATGGACGTGACCCTGGACATCATGACGGCCTATTCCTGGCCCGGCAACGTGCGTGAGCTGCAAAACCTTGTGCACAGCCTGGTCATCACGCTCAGCGGGCCGCTGATTTCCCCGCGCGACCTGCCGCCGCAGATATCCGGCGCACCCCGCGAAGCCTCGTGCTATACCGAGGACATCCTCGCCGCCCGCCGCCCCCTGCGCGACATCATGGCCGAAATGGAGCGGGATTTTCTGCTCAAGGCCATTGAAGTGCACGGCTCTGTGCAGCGCGTGGCGGAGCTGTTCCAGATCAACCGCAGTACGGTGTTCCGCAAGTTGCAGGGCGCACGGCGGATTGACTGATGCGTGTGAGCGTCAGGGCTGGCAAGACGACAGTCAAGACGCATGCTTCCCCCTTGGTGGTGGCGGCCTTGACGACCTTGGTCATGATTCTTTTTGCCGCCAACTCTCTGCTTTGCCGCTTTGCGCTTGCCGAAGGGCAAAACGCCCATCCCCTGAATCCCTCTGTATATACGGCCCTGAGGGCCATTTCTGCCGCTGCCATGCTCTGGCTGCTCCAGCTGCGGAGCGGCGGCAACCCGCTGCGTGCTGGCAGCTGGGGCGCTGCGCTGGCGTTGTTTGGCTATATGGCCTGCTTTTCCTGGGCTTATGTACGGCTGTCTGCCGGGGCGGGCGCTCTGGTTATTGCCGTGGCCGTGCAGGCTGGCATGCTCGTGGCCGGGCTGCGGCTGGGGCAACATCCCGGCAAGGCCCAGAGCCTGGGCATTGGACTTGCCATGGCAGGGCTTGTCTATCTGCTGCTTCCGGGGCTTGATGCGCCGCCAGCAGGGGCGGCTACGGTCATTTTCTGCTCTGGCCTGTGCTGGGCGGCCTATACAATTTACGGCAGGGGCGGCGGCAATGCCGCTGCGGCCACGGCTGGCAATTTTATCCGCTGTGTGCCGCTGGCTATCGTGCTGTTAGCTTGGGCTGCGGCCTTTGACCAGGCTGGCATGCCCGCCGCATGGCCGTGGGCAGGCGTTGCCTGCGCCCTGGCTGCCGGAGCTCTGGCTTCGGCTCTTGGCTATGTGCTCTGGTATGCTGTTTTACGCTGGCTCAGCGTGCCCTCTGCCGCTGTGGTGCAGTTGAGCGTACCGCTCATCACCGCCCTTGGCGGCGCCGTGCTCATGAACGAAACTCTGGGGCTGCGGCTGCTGGTGAGCACCCTTGCCATTCTGGGCGGCATTTTCTGCGCAACGGCCCTACCCCACCTGCTGCGCAGACGCTAGGCAAACCAACATGACGCCTGCGCCATCCCCAGTATGCCGGGGATAAAAAAACACCGCCGTAAAGGCGCGCAAATCGCTACTTTGCTGATGCGGAAAGCAGATTGGCCAGGATGACTTCCATCACACGATAAAAAACTTCAAGGTCTGCATCGGATATGCCCGTCAGAGCTTCAACGCGCAGTTTTGTGCCAATGTTCAGAATATCGTTGATGACGCTGTCCGCCTTGGGGGTCAGGCAGATGCGTCTGGCGCGCCTGTCACCCTCCACGCCCACACGCTCTACAAGGCCCATGCGCTCAAGGCCATCCAGCACCCGCACCAGGGTGGGGCCTTCCACGCCCACAGAAACGGCCAGATCCTTTTGCAGGGCCTTGCCGTTCATCCGCGACAGGTGCATGAGCACCAGCCAGCGCGCCTGGGTCAGCCCCAGATGGGAAAGACGCTCGTCAAGCTTGGTACGCCATGTGCGGGAGGTGCGGTTGATGATTATACCAACAAGGTCTCTGGTAGAAGCGCTCATTGTAATGCCCCCATTGTGTGCGTTGCCAGCTTGCAGTTGACACTTGCTTGCCGTCTGCATGGTGCCAGCCCAAAACTATTTTTGGCACCAGATGTTATGCACTGCCACATCCAAACGTCTCGCGCAAGTCAGGAAAATTTTCAAAAGCACACATCAGCCCGCAGAATCAGACCGCGCGTAGAGGATCACCCTGCCAGGCAGACCTGCAACACGCTGCTGGAGCGCATATGGGCAAACAGAAAGATAAGGGAAAAAGTCCGGTAAATAAATGAAATAAAATATATGGAAATTTATATGGCATAAAAACAGGGCAATGCGCAAGTGGTTGAAACTATTGCCCGCTTCCAGCCAACTAAAAAAGGCAGTCCAGGAAAATACGGTCGCCAATGCCCTGAATGAATGCGTCAATGTGAACCAGAGCCAGCCGACGCTCCAGAGCCCCGCGCTCGTGCCTGCACCCGCAGAGCATGTCTTCAAGTTCCGTCACATCCCGAACGCCAAAATAGTCGCCGAACAGACGGATATCGGCGATTATGCCGTCACGCACATCCATATGTACGTCAAGTACGCCGCCGGGGGTCTTTGTGCTGCGTTCAAAGGCGTAATTGGGTGAATAGCCAAAATTCCAGTACCAGGAGCGGTAGCGCTCTACTGCCAGAGCCTCAATGGCGGTTATTTCCTCCGTGCTCAAGGCCGTCTGCCCTATAGAACCCTCCCCGGCCACAAAGCGCATGAGGTAGTTTATGAATTCCTCAATGGGCATGGGCTGGGGCAAAAAATCCACAATGTTGCCCACGCGGCCACGCACGCTTTTGACAGATTTATCAATGTATTTTGCGGGGCTGGGCTTGAGCGCGGCGCAGACCGAATCCAGGTTGGCAGAATACAGCAGGGTGCCGTGGTGCAGCAGACGGTCGCGGTGCATGTGCTGCGCGTTGCCGGAAATTTTGCTTTCACCAACGACCATGTCGTTGCGGCCATTGAACTCGCAGGGGACGCCAAGGGCATTGAGCGCTTCGGTAATGGGCGTGGCAAAGCGCTTGAAATCCAGCAGCCCCGAATGGTTGTTCAGGCTGATGAAGGTAAAGTTGATATTCCCCAGGTCATGAAAAACCGCGCCCCCGCCGGTAAGCCTGCGCACAACGGGGATGCCGTGCTGCTGCACATAATCGGCGTTGATTTCGGAGTGGGAGTTCTGGTTCCGCCCCACAATAACAGAAGCCGCATTACGCCAGAGCATAAAAATGTCGGTTTCGCTATTGCGCAGCAGCCATTCTTCCGCCGCCAGATTGAACGAGGCGTCTGTACAAGGATTATAGATAAAGCGCATACTCCCCCCCATAAAACACATCGTTGGGACATATCGCATTTTCTACATTTGTCCAAGCCATTCGCCGATGCCCCCGTGTACAGGCATGAGGGGGCGCTGTTGCTTTTACGAAAACATCGGGCGTGGAGACAATCCAGTCGTCTTTACGCCCGATGTTTTGTGATCAGTCTGTCAATCCATGCAAGGCGTTAAGGCAGGCTTTGTCTGCCTCAAGTGAGCTTTTCAACTGTTAAATGCCTAGTTGTTGACCGCGTGGAGCTTGGGCAGGGTATTGGCCCCGTGGGGCAGCAATGTTGCCCGCAGGTCTTTGCCGCCGTTCAGTTTTTTAGCCAGCGCAAGGGCTTCATCCAGAGTCGTGGTAATATGAATCTTTGTTTTGGCAAAGTCCGCAGCATTCATGGAGCTGACCATGATGAGGTTGTGCTTTTCCGCCGATTCCGCAAACAGAAATCCCACATAGCTGCCTATGGAAAAATTCTCGCGCAGGTCTTTTTCTCGCGCGTCCATATTGTCAAAATCGCAGATCTGGTGCTGGGTATCCGGGCTGCCAAAGCCCTCGGTGCAGGCTGACAGAATGATGATGGTGCCGCCCTCGCTCACCACCGCAAGGGCGTTGGCCAGGGTTTTGATGGTCTGGTAAAAATTGATGTCCTTGGGCACGCCGCCTGCGCTGGCGATGACCAGGGGAGTGCGCTCGGCCACGTTGACGCCGTCGATGGCATCAACCAGCGCGCAGGCCTCGCGGTGGGCCTGCACCATGTCGCCAGCCACGGCCTTGATGATGTTGTAATTGTCGTCCACCACCACGTTGAGCAGGAAGCTGGGCTTGGCCAGCAGGGCGGCTTCTTCAAGATCGGCGTGAAAAATATTGCTGGTTTCCATATTGGCGCTACGCACCGCCGCATTGGTGCCGCTGCCAAAGCCCTTGTTCAGGGCCAGGTTGTGGTGCCGCTGGATGGTCTCGTAGCTGGCGATGCCGGGCAGCAGATACTTGGGGCCGCCGCCGTACCCGGCCAGAAAGTGGTACACCACGCCGCCGGTCAGGATGATATGGTCACACTCCATGGCAAAGCGGTTAAACCACACCTCGGTGCCGTTGCTGGTCACGCCCGCCTTGACCATATCCGCCGAATCCCGGCACTTGTGGTCAATAACCTGAATACGGTTGTAAATATCCTCGGAAACGATGGCGATGTGCTCCTCGCGCGTCATCGGCCGGTGCGTGCCCGTGGCCGTGAGTATACGAATGTCCGCATCGCGGATGCCGCATTTGTTCAGACGGGCCACCACAGCAGGAACATAAACATTGGGCGACTGCCACAGACGCGTGGAATCTGGCACGACAATGCACACCGTCTGGCCGGGTTTGAGCATTTCCCCAAGCCGGGGCGAACCGATAGGATTATCCAGAGCTTCGTTAATATGCTCCAGCGCGCTTTTGGCGGGCAGCGCAACCGCATTTGAATGCAGCTCCGCCGCGATGAGGCCGTTGCCAAGCTCCACAGAAAATTCCCTGTCGCCGTATTTCATGTAATGCTGTGCCATGAGTCGTGTCCCTGTTTGTTGCTGTGCCGCAAATGCAGCGCCGGGCCTTGTTCCGCACAATTCTGCCGCAGCGCAGTCCGTTCAGGGTCTGTTATGCCTCATGCAGGCTTTTGTGAAGAGGGGAAAATCCCGCTTCCGCGCCGCATTTTCTCTACCCCAGCAGCGCGTTGCCCGTCATCACAAGGCCCGCACAGGCAAGCATGGCATCAATAAGCAGACTGAAGGTCGCTTCAGACATGCCAAGCACAAAACGCTTGCCCAGAAATGTGCCAACAGCCAGCGTAGCACCCACCACAAGACCATTGCACAGCACCGGCAGGGGCAGGCCACCCACGGCACCAAACGCAAAAGTCTTGGCCAGATGCACCGCAATGGAGGCAGCCGCCTCGGTGGCAAGCAGCGCGCCCTTAGCAAGGCCAAAACCGGCAAAGATGGGGATGGTCAGCGGCCCTGTGGAATACACAACACCAGCCAGATATCCCACCACGCCCCCAGTAAATGCCATCTGCCGTGGCCCCAGCCGCAATCCGCGCGTGCGCATTCCCCGCCGCAACCCGATGAGCACAAAGAAAAACAGACCGATGCAAAAGTTTGAAATTTCTGCGGGCATAATCCAGAGCGTTCGCACACCCAGCACCGCCGCAGGTACGGCAGTTACCGAATAGCAGGCAAAGGCCCTGAGGCTTATCTGCCGCCGCCAGACCACCACGCGCGACGCGTTGCCCACAATGGCTGCAATGCCCATGATGGGAATGGCAGCCTTGGGGCCAAAAGCCAGACTCAGCACCGGCAGCAGGATTATGGACGACCCGGTGCCCACCACCCCGCTGATGGCCCCTGCCACAATGCCGCATAGAGCAATGAGCGCGTATACCACGGCCTCTCCATACTGCGCGCAGAATCGCGTTTACAGGGGCGTAATCTGATCTACCTTGTGGTGGAACACATAGGGGTCTGCCACCAGCTCAAAGCGTTCGTCATCGGGGTAGTGCACGGCAAGCTGGTAACTTTCGCCCGCAAAGGCCTTTATGGCCTCCAGCGAATCCCACCATGTGGCAAAGAAAAAATGCTCCCAGCCGCGAAAGGTCATGCGTTTGACCGCAACGCCCAGATTGCCGTCAACGCTTTTGGCGTGGTCTTCGCCCGTTTTGCGCAGATGCCCGGCAAAGGCGTCGCCCATAGCCACAGGCACGCACCCGTGCCATGTTCTCACAATCATACTGTCTCCTGTCTGCTCCTGCGCCCGCCGCTGGCGAGGGCGCATTGTCAACGAAAATCCCTTGTGGTACCCAAACCGCACACCAAGTCATTCTGCTTTCGGGATAATCCCGGCGTACTGGCGGCCCCGCGCCTGCGTCCTTGCTGTTTTCGGGGCAACAAACCCTGGCATCACCACATCGATTCACACCGGCCTACAGACCACTTTTCCTGTCCGCCTTCCAGAACGATTTCTATGCCATTACGCGGAGCACGCATATGATCGGGCCAATTGTGAACAGTGGCGGACTTTTCATCGGCGGCATCATCGGCGTTATTTTTGCCGATGTTTTTCCTGAACGGCTCAAAAAAGCGCTGCCGTCAATCTTTGGCGTCATCACCCTGTGTCTGGGCGCAACCCTTGTGGGCAAGGCCGCAGCACTGCCAGCCGTGACGGTTTCTCTCATTCTCGGCACCATGGTGGGCGAAATCATGTATGCCGAAGCCCTGTTGCAAAAGTTCCTGCGGGCCATTTTTGGTCTGCTGAAAAGCAAGCGTATGGGCGATGAAAACTTTTCCCTGATGGTCATAACCTTAGTGGCGGCATTCTGCTTTGGCAGCATGGGCTTTTTGGGGGCCTTTCATGAAGGCCTCACCGGCAAACCCGACATCCTGCTGACCAAGGCCGCGCTGGACATGTTTACCGGCGTGGTTTTCGGCTCCTTCATGGGCTTTTCCGTAAGCCTTATCGCCGTGCCGCAGTTTATTATTCTGGCGCTCATCTACATGGGGGCCACCACCATTGCCCCGTTCATGACCCCGGCCATGCTCAACGACTTTACCGCCTGCGGCGGCGTCATCTTTGTGGCCACGGGCCTGCGCATGTGCGATATCAAGATATTCCCGGTCATCAACATGCTGCCCGCGATGGCCATTATTTTGCCGCTTTCGCACCTGTGGGAGCTGTACTTTCCCTTCAAATAACCGGCCTGCGACCATGACTGAAATACGGTTTTGCCCCCCGGCCTTACGCGCAAGAGGGCAACACCGTTTAAACACTGCGGCTAGTGCAGCGATTGCAGTTGGGCCAGCAGATCTTCCGGCAGATCAATACTATTTCGCTCACTGGCGGCGCGGCTGAGGCCGATGCGGCGGTCGCCCGGCAGGCGCGCGCCCGGCTGGTCGCTGATGAAGCCCAGCAAGTGCTCCACCCGATCCAGAAAGTTCGCCCCTGCCGTAGCCGCAGGGTCCATGACCAGAAAACTCTGCCCAAGGCGCGGCGGCGGGCCGTCCGGCGTGAACAGGGAAGAGGCCTCAATGGCCAGGGAAGCACCCGTAAGCGCTGCCGCCATTATTTCCACAATGAGTGCAAGGGCATAGCCCTTGGGGCCGCCAAAGGGCAGCAGTGCGCCGTTGAAAGCCTTGACCGGATCGCAGGTAGGATTGCCCTCTGCATCCACAGCCGCGCCCTCGGGGATACTCTCGCCCTTTTTTGCGGCCTGCAAAATCTTGCCGCGCGCCAGCAGCCCCATGGAAAGATCAATAACAAGGGGTGGGGCGTTCTTGCGCGGGCAGGCCATGGCCAGAGGGTTCGTGCCAAACGTCACCTTTGAGCCTCCATAGGGGGCCAATGCAGCGGGGCTGTTGGCAAAGCCGAGGGCCAGCAGACCCTGCGCCGCCAGATCCGCCACGGGGAATCCCATCACGCCCGCATGGTGCGAATTGCGCACGGCCATAAGGGCCACGCCAGTCTCCCGGGCGGCCTGAGCCACCACGGGCAGGCCATCGGCAAAAGCGCTGAAGGCAAATCCGCAGCAGGCGTCAACCAGCACCACGCCAGGCTTTGCGCGTTCCACCACCGGAACTGCCTTGCCATCAACCTTGCCTGCCGCCGCCTGAGATGCATAGTAGGGAATGCGCGAAAATCCGTGCGAAGGCAGGCCTTCCATTTCTGCCCGCAGGAGCGAGGCGATGGTCAATTGGGCATGTCGCTGCCCGACCTTGTGGGCCTGCAAAATGTCTTCGCCCATTTTTTGTGCTTCGGTAAGGCTGATATGAGGCATGGAGTCTCCAGATTCTAGCTGATTTTACGTATAGTTGCTTGCATTGCGCGAGCACTTTTTGCATACCAGTATTGTTGATGGCGGAAAAGGATGTTTTGCGCGCCCGCCCTGGGGCTTTTCTGCGCACAAACTAAATGCTAATCTTAAATAGGCGCGCTGGCTCCCGCTTGGCCCGTGCTGCCGTTGAAGCTCCACGCGCGCGGTCATAATGGCAGTTCTGGCCTGCGCGACGACCGGGAACAAAAGCCCTGTATGGGGGCAGCGGGCATCTTTTTTCCGTTTTACAGAAAATTGCTGCTTGACTGCGCGCCTCAGTCGCCATAAGCAAGCTCGCGACAGGCATTGCCGGCGGAAAATTCCCCCCCTGGAATTCGGCGCTCAGGGTTAGTGCTCCTTAGGGTTAGTGCCCCTTAGGGTTAGTGCCCCTTTTGGGAATTGCTGCCTCACGCGATGCCAACATAAGGAAGGATAATGACGAGCTTCCACGACTTTCTTCGCAGCCTTTTTCCCATATGCCGCAGTATTACGGGCAACGGGGTGCGGCAGACGTTGCGCATGTTGCAGGAAGAATTACCGGGATTACGCACCGTTGAGGTGCCGTCTGGATCCAAGGTTTTTGACTGGACAGTGCCGGACGAATGGAACATCAGGGGCGCGCGGCTGACTGGCCCATCGGGCGAAGTGATTGCCGACTTTGCCGACACCAATCTGCATGTGATGGGGTATTCCGAACCCGTTGACTGCGACATTTCGCTGGAAGATCTGCAAAATCATTTGCATTCCCTGCCCGAAATGCCCAATGCCATTCCTTACATCACATCATACTATGCCCGGCGCTGGGGCTTCTGCATCAAGCACGACGAGCGGCAAAAGCTGGCCCCCGGCATGTACCATGCCTTCATAGATTCCACCCTTGCCCCGGGGCATCTGACGTACGGCGATCTTGTTATTCCCGGTCAGAGCGAAAAAGAAGTTTTTCTTTCCACCTACATCTGCCACCCCTCCATGGCCAACAACGAGCTTTCCGGCCCGGTGGTGGCCACGGCCCTTGCGCAGTGGGTGGCGCAGCGCCCGCGCCGCTACACCTACCGTTTTGCCTTTGTGCCCGAAACCATCGGCTCCATCACCTATCTGAGCCGCAACCACGAGGCCTTGCGCCGCAATGTGGTGGCGGGCTTCAACCTCACCTGCATGGGCGATGAACGGGCCTATTCCTATCTGCCCAGCCGCAAGGGCAACACTCTGGCCGACAAGGCCGCCCTGCACGTGCTGCACCATTTTGCACCCGATTTTATCCGCTACACCTTTCTTGACCGCGAGAGCGACGAGCGCCAGTACTGCGCGCCCGGCATCGACCTGCCCCTGTGCAGCGTCATGCGCAGCAAATACCACGTCTACCCCGAGTACCACACCTCGCTGGACGACTGTTCGCTTGTTACGCAAAAGGGGCTTGAAGGCAGCGTGAACATCATGACGCGCATCCTTGAAGCGCTGGAAGAAAACGTCACCTACGAGCCGCGCGTGCTGTGCGAACCGCAGCTGGGCAAACGCGGCCTCTACCCCACGCTGAGCACAAAAACTTCCTGTACGGAACAGGTCAATCTGATGATGGATCTGCTGGCCTATGCCGATGGCGAAACCACGCTGCTTGAAGAAGCAGACATTGTGGGCAGGGATATTTTTCGCTGTGCGGAAACCATGCGCAAGCTGGTTGAAAAGGACGTGCTGGCGGTCAAAACCTGCTGACGACTGTGCGCGGCATGGATGCAAGGCCACCGCGCAACAGCCGCATCACGCCATGTCCCAGCCCTGGGTTGTTTCCCGCCCCTGCTTGTAGCGGAAGTCGCATACCTTGCCGCCCTCAGCCAGCGTTGAGGTGCGCGCAAGGCCCGTGCCCTCCGCCCGTGCGGTGGGAAAGTCCACCCGGCAAGGATAAGGAGCCAGCTCGGGCATGCCCAGCGAGGCAAAATACTTCATCAGCCCGCATTCCGTGTAGTTTACACCGATATCAAAATCGCGCCCATCACCCCGAAATACCGTCTGCACCCAATCCAGCGGATAGCGCCGCTGCTGGCTGCGCATGGCCCAGCCCTGCAACAGGGCAAAATACTCCGGCGTAAAGAACCGCTGCCCGTTGGCGCGGTAGGCTTCCTTCTGCTCCTCAAAACTGTAGACCGCCAGATCGTACACAAGCTTGCCCACATCCCTGGCGCTGAATCCGTGCTCGCGCATGGCAGTGTACAGCGCCGCATACTGCGGCCCTACCAGAAAACTGGGGTAGGTCAGGTTCTCCGGCCCGCCAATATCCGGCAGAGGCAGCAGACGGTCATGGGCCTGCCTTGCCTGGGCAACCATGGCGCGCAAATCTTCCGCTGGCCGCTGCCCGGCGAGCATCTGCTCCGCACCGGCGCACATTTCTGCAAATTCGGCTTTGAGGGCCTCATCGCTCACCGGCTTGCCGATGCCCTGCGCAATGGAGGCCATACAGGAACAGGGCAGCAGCAGAGCGGCGCAGGTTCCCAGCGCCAAGGAGCAAAATGCGCGCCGGGTATAGCGTGGAAGCATAGTGGCATGGTGCATGACGGCTCCTGCTTGCGGCGCGCCTGCGCGCCAGACTGGGGGGTTACGGCATGACTCACACTAGCGGGAGCCGGGGGCGCTGTCCACGCGAGCCATAGCAGCGGCAAGGGCCTGTGGTATGGTCAGTGGCATGGATGCAAGGCACGCCTCGCTTTTGTAAACAGACTGCTAGTAATTATAAATCATCATCTACAAATTTTAAATATAATTCAGCATAATATATGCCCATGACGATTTCATCACATTGGTATACCGGTTGACATGTTAACATAACTGGTACATGCAAAACGGCTGGCCGACGCATATGGGGGACTGACGTCATTTCACCCCTGCGGCCGAAAACTGTTGCCCTGTGATCAGACCAGCCGAGGAGCGTTCATGCCAATGCCTTTTGCCGTTGTGGTGTTGCAACACCACAGTGTCCGCCTTTTCGGTGTGCGCATCCACACAACCCTGCACAACGCCCCGCAGGAATGCCCCCGGCTGTGGAATGAGGTCTTTACCCCCCGCATGCCAGAGCTGAGCGGCAAGCCCAGCAATACCTATCAGGGGCCGTCTTACGGGCTTTCTTTGTTTACAGACCATGCAGGACTGGCTTTTGATTACTGGGCTGCAATGGAAGCTCCGGAACTTGCCGCGCCTCCCGCAGGCATGGACGCGGTAACCCTGCCGGGCGGTCTCTATGCCTGTTGCCGCATCCCCGCCGCAGGCATGCTTCAGGAAGCATACGACTACATGTATGACGAATGGCCTCAAACGCCGGGCGGCTATACCGTTCTGGTCGACAAGCCCTGCTTCGAGCGCTACGACAGCCGCTTTATTCAGTCCGGCACCCACGATGTCTATGTGCCCGTGCTGCCCCGCGAAGAATAGCCTGCCCCCTGCTGCGGGCTATTGGGCCGACTTCCCAGCTTCTTGGGCCTGATTTTCTGGCCTGACGACATAAGCTTTTCATTCCTGCTCGGGCTTTCTGCCGTGCTCTGCCTATTTGCCTTCCCCTTCAAGCCATACTGTAAAAGTATGCTATAAATTGCACTCTTTTTCGGAATATGCCATATTGCGAATGAATCGTAATAATCGGCAATTCGGCTGCACCCTTGCGCCCGCATATGCCGATAAGGGAGCATACATGGCACTGACCCGACGTAATTTTCTGGTGGGCGCGGCCTCTACGGCAGGCATTGCGGCTGCGGGGCTGGATGCCCGGGCCGAAACCAATGGCGCGAGCGCCTCTGCCCAGCATGCGGAATACGCAACCCTGCTCGACATTGAAAAATGCATCGGCTGTGGCCAGTGCGTGGAGGGCTGCCGCGATCGTAACGGGAACCGCTATCCGGAAGTCAAAAAGCCCCTGCCGGTCATGTTTCCGCCCGGAACCAAGGACGAGGACTGGTCTGGCAAGCGGGATGTGGACGACAGGCTCACGCCCTATAACTGGCTGTATATTGAGAGCGTTACCGTGCAGAAGGACGGCGCGCCGCTTGAACTGCATATTCCCCGCCGCTGCCTGCACTGCACAAATCCGCCCTGCGCCAACCTCTGCCCATGGGGCGCGGCCAGCCGCCAGCCAGAGACAGGCACGGTGAGCATAGACAGCCAGACCTGTCTTGGCGGGGCAAAATGCCGCACGGTCTGCCCCTGGCACATCCCGCAGCGGCAATCGGGCGTGGGGCTGTATCTTGACCTCATGCCGCGCTTTGCCGGCAACGGCATCATGTACAAGTGCGACCGCTGCGCAGACAGCTTTGCCCACGGCCAACTGCCCGCCTGTGTAGAGGTTTGCCCCCAGCAGGTGCAGACCATTGGCCCCCGCGATGAAATTCTGGCGCAGGCCCGCAAGCTGGCGCAGGAGCGCGGCGCGTACCTTTATGGCGTGACGGAAAACGGCGGCACCAATACTTTTTATCTATCGCCCGTGCCGTTTTCCGAACTGGCGGCGCAGGCCAAACCCGGCCCCGGCAAGCCCACCTTTGGCCCGGTGGAGGACTCCATGGCGCAGGCTGGCAACCTCACCCGCATGCTGATAACGGCACCGCTGGTGGGCGTGGCAGGGGCGCTGGTAAATGCCGCACGCCAGGGGCAAGGCCCGAGCCACACGCAGGCCCGCCCTCAGGGTGCGCTGCATGACCCCAAGACTGAAGCTGCCCTCTCCGGCGGCTTGCTCAAGAAGCTGTGGGTGACCGTGGCCCTTCTGCTCGGCTTTACGGGCATGATGCAACTGCCCGTGGCAAGCCGATACGGCATTGCCAAAGTTCCCGGCCTCACATGGACAGGCGATTTTTACACCACGCTGAACGTCCACTATATTCTGGCTGCCCTGCTGCTGGCGCTGGGACTGTATTGGCTGACCCTGCAGGTGCGCGGCAGGCTGCGGGGCCGCCTTGCCTACTGGGGCAAGGTGCGGCTGGCAGTGCTGGGGGTTGTGGTGCTGAGCGGCATGGCCCGCGTTGCCAAAAACCTGCCTTCCATCACGTTTTCGCCGGGTATGACAACCTTTATTGACCTTGTGCATCTTGGTTTTGCCGTGCTGCTCGGCGTGCTCTGCCTCTGGCTGTGGGTAACAGGGCGCGGCGCATGGCGCGAGGATGGATAAAGGGCGTTGCCCGCAAACATGACTGTATGCACAGGCGGGTATTCTGCGGAATGCCCGCCTTCATTATGGGCTTGGCTTGCACCCGCAAAAATTTGTCTGTACTGGTCGCTACGGCTCTTGGCCCCGGCAGGATTTGGCGCTACGCTGATAGCTGCATCTTCCCTCCTCAAGCTAGTTTTGTGACATCCACATCCACCAGCGAGGCGCATCATGACCATGCCCGCATTTTACATCCCCCACGGCGGCGGCCCCTGCTTTTTTATGGACTGGATGCCGCCGGACACATGGAATGCCCTTGGCGGCTGGATGCGCTCCATCCCGGCAACGTTGCCGCAACAGCCAAGGGCGCAGATTGTATTCTCCGCCCATTGGGAGCAGTCGGAATTTACCCTGCTGACCACGCGGACCCCTGGCCTGTATTACGATTACTACGACTTTCCGCCGCATACCTATGAGTTGCAGTGGCCTGCGCCGCCCGCGCCGGAACTGTTTGACCGTGTGGGCCAGTGCATGCGCTCGGCAGGGTTGCCGCTGGCAGAGGACACTACGCGGGACTTTGACCACGGCGTGTTTGTGCCGGGCCTGTTGATGTATCCAGAGGCGCAGATGCCCACGATACAACTATCGCTGCGGCGGGGGCTTGATCCGCTGGAGCATCTGGCCCTGGGGCGGGCGCTGGCCCCTCTGCGCGAGGAAGGCGTGCTGTTTGTGGGCAGCGGCATGAGCTTTCACAACATGCGGGCCTTCCGCTACGGGGATAACACGCCCATTGAAGGGGCGGATGTTTTTGACAACTGGCTGGCGGATGCCGTGTGCAACCCCAATGCCGCCATGCGCAACGCTGCCCTTGCGGAATGGGAAAAGGCCCCCGGTGCGCGCTTTGCCCACCCGCGCGAGGAGCATCTGATCCCGCTGATGGTGATTGCCGGGGCTGCCGGAGTCGCGCAGGGCAAGCTTGCCTGGCACGGCAGGGCTATGGGCGCACCGCTCTCGGCATTTTCTTTTGACTAGCTGAAATAAATACTTGCACCCCACGGCGAAAAAGTATAATTCCAAATTTCTCATGGGGCTGTAGCTCAGTTGGGAGAGCGCTTGAATGGCATTCAAGAGGTCAAGAGTTCAATTCTCTTCAGCTCCACCAGATAGGTAATTAAAACCCCCGATCATTGAAAAATGGTCGGGGGTTTTTTACGTTAACTGCTTTCGCGCGATTAGCCCTATATTTTGATTTTTTTCTTACTTGTGCTTGGGGCACAGTTCTTCTATTTTTCGTTTTAAGCAGCTTATTCGAAAAAATATATTTTTATATACTATGCTAGGAGGATTTATGGCGTTCAAAATCCCAACTCCGATGGCATCAATGGATACAAGCCCAGAAACTCTTTTTCGCGACCTCAGAAACAGAACCGT